>CAZIEI010000005.1:30509-45398 GCA_964538705.1 uncultured Spirochaetales bacterium
AATATAGTACACTATTTCAGGAAAACGTATTTGTCCGGAGGAACCCATGAATCTTCCAAAAAAGTCCATTTTCGGCGCGACTATTCTCGCAATCGTTTCCTTATCTTCCTGCGTATCCTCCGGTCCTGACGCCTTCATGGCCAAGAACCTCACGTCCCAGGAAAAATCACGTATTCTCTATGAGAAGGGCCTTGCGCTCTATGAAGATAAACTCATGGGGAAAAACGACCTCGGGGCCATTCCGGAGGTTCGAAGTTACTTCGAAGCCGCCGTCCTGGCGGATCCCCTGAACCTCAAGGCCCAGGAATACCTCTCTCGGACGGACGCCTTTAAAGCGACCCGCTTCAACGCGTACATGAAGAGCGCCAACCGTCTCAAGGACAAGAAAAAACGCACGGACAGCGAGAACTACGAGCTCGTCCTCGCGACCCGCAAGGCTGAAGAGCTCGATTCCGGCAATTCGGAGCTTCAGAAGCTCAAATCCGACACCGCGGACGTGCGCAAGCAGGTCATCCAGAAAAGGGTCGCGGGGCTTGGGGCGCTCGAGAAGAAGCTTAAGGCGTCGAAAGCTCAGGCCGAAGTGGCCAAGCTCCTACCGCAGACGGCCAAGCTCATCGGCGAGATCCAGCTCGTCGATCCCGAAAACAAGGACGCCGCAGGCGCGAAGAAATCGATGGACGAGGTCGTGTACGGCCTCGTGAGGAAGGATCTGGACGCCGCAAAGGCCGCCCTCGGCGCCGGCAAGTACGCGGCGGCGGAGGCGTCCCTGCTCCACGCCGAGAAGACCCTCCGCGGCGTCACCCGCGAGCGGAATCCCGAGCTCGTCGAACTCAAGTACCAGGTCTATTTCAAGTGGGCCCAGGTATTCTACGGAAAGAAGGAATACATTTCCGCCGATAACCGCGTCAACGTCGCCCTGGGCGCGTCCAATACTCAGGAGGCGAGGGATCTCAAGCTCAAGATCTCGAAAGCCGTCGCGGCGAAATCCGCCGCCTCGAAAGGCGGCGCGTCCGCCAAGGCTCCAGGCAAGGGAAATAAGAACACGCCCGCAGTGCCGTCCAGGGACTACGACGCCGAGATTGACGGCATCCTCGAGAGCATTGACGCGACGATAGCCCGGGACGACCTCAAGGGCGCCGTGGATATGATCGATTTCAATTCCGAGATGATGAAGGACCAGGCCAACAAGGACAAGCTCGCCGCCAAGCGGGGAGCCGTTCAGGAGCGCGTGAAGGCCCTCTACGCGGAATCGGTCGCCGCTTACAACGAAGAGGATTACGAGACCTCCCGGGACGGCTTCCTGGCCGTGCTCAGGGTCAGCCCCGGTTACGAACAGGCCCAGGCCTACCTGGACAAGGCGAACAACAAGATACGAGCACTCGAAGGCAACTGAGTCCAAGGAGCATCCTGAATGTCGGAAAAAAAAACCGCCTCCTTCGTCCTCGACGGAATCTCGGGCGCCCTGTTCATCGCATGGTTCTTCTTCCCCGTAGGCGCGGGTCCGGCCGCGGTCGAGGGGGCGCGGACGGTTTTCCTGCCCTATTCCATGCCCTTCGAGTACGCGAAGCTCGTTCCCGATACCCTCGGGGGCCTCTTGCTCTTCGGCTGCTATTTCCTCCCCGCCTTCGGCCTCCTCCGAATCTTTTCCGCGTTCTCGCGCGGCCGCCCCGGTCTCATCGGTAAACCAGACGGAGTATTCGCCTACCTCGGCCGCATCCTCGCGACGGTCATCGCGGTCTACGCTTTCGCCCTCCCCGCGCTCAGGTTCGCGGATTCTTTCGCGTATTTCGCGGGATTCCCGATACCGGCCTACATTTCCGTGGGCGTCGGCGCCGTCGGGAACGTGTTCGCCGTCTTCCTCTTCCTGAAGTCGCTGAACCTCCGCAATCCCTTCAACCGCGAATACAAGAATTTCAAGAAGAGCCTCAAGAAAGCCAAGAAATCGAACAGGAAGCGAACGAGTTTCGAAACGCTCTTCCGCATCCGCACGAAACTGTTCCTGGCGTTCATGGGAATCATCACGTTCACTCTCGCGATCCTGAGCTTCATGCTCCTTTACAACTACTACGGGACCATCCTCAAGGCGGTGGGCGATGGAGCGAAGAGCCAAGTGGAGCAAGCATCCACAAATTACCGCGTGAACCTGGGCGACAGCATCGCGATGACTCAGTACATGGCAAAGCAGAGAGAGATCAACCAGAAAGCGGAATTCTCCTTCTCCTCGCTCACGATTTTCAGCGACCTCAAGGCCTCCGTCTACATGGACGCGCTCCCCGATTCGCTACCGGACTACAAGGCTGAATTCTCCACCCTGAGCGGGGACCAGTTCCCCGCAGGCGTCCCGTCCCTCGAAGGCGCGAATGCCCTCGGATACGCCATGAAGGGCGGACTCTCGGACGATTACCTCGAAGAATCCCACTCCTTCGTATACGTAAGCCCGATCCTCAAGCCCGAGACGGAAAAATCAGGCGACCAGAAGATCCGCCGCGAGCGTCTCCTCGGCTTCTCCGTCATGACCTTCGAACGCGACGTTATCATGCGGCCCTTCTTCAGGACGCGCAACTCCGTGTTCCTCCTGACGGCGATTTTCCTCTACGTCGCCATCATCCTCACGTACGTAGTGGGGAACCTCATCGTCAATCCACTCCTCTTCCTCAGGATGAACGTCCGTAAGATCTCGGACATCCTCCGGTCCATGATCCGCGGAGAATCGCGGATCAGCGCTAACACCCTCGTCTACGACGATCCGGTGAAGAGCCGCGACGAGATCAAGGATCTCTCCCTCGAGTTCAGCGACTTCTCCACCGTCATCCGCGGGATCATACCCTACATCTCCGCCTCGACGCTCAAGCAGGCGGAGAAAGGCACCCAGACCAGCCAGGAGCGCGAGCTCGCCTTCCTCTTCACGGACATCCGCGGCTTCACCACCCTCTGCGAAGGCAAGAAGCCGGACGAGGTCGTCGAGATCCTCAACGCCTACCTCGACCTCGAGACCGAGATCATCCTCAGGAACAACGGCGACGTGGACAAGTTCGTCGGGGACGAAATGATGGCGGTATTCTCCGGCGCAAGGAAGGAGCTCAACGCCTGCAAGGCGGCCATGGAGATCAGGCACGCCATGATGGAGGAGAAGGAGCGCCGCGAGAAGGAGAAGCAGCCCGTCGTAACAATCGGCATCGGGATCAACTCGGGGCCGGTGGTCTTCGGCTCCGTGGGCGCCAAGGACCGCATGGACTTCACCTCCATCGGCGACACGGTCAACCTCGCGGCCAGGCTCGAGGGCGCCAACAAGATCTACAACTCGAAATCGATCATCTCGGGCGCGGTCTACGCTAAAGTGAAGGAGCATTTCCTCTGCCGGGAACTCGACCTCATCGCCCCCAAGGGCAAGGCCAAGCCGGTCCGCATCTACGAGATCCTGCAGGAATCAAAAGCCGCCTCCCCCAAGCTCGTGGAGATCAAGACGCTCTTCGAGAAAGGCCTCGCCCTCTACCGGAAGGGGCTCTGGAACGACGCCGCCCCCTTCTTCAAGAAGAACATCGAGCTTTACAAGGACGGCCCTTCCGAAATCTTCTACAACCGGCTCGTCTACCTCTCGAGGAACCCGCCCGAGGGGAAGTGGGACGGCGTGTTCAGGGCCAAGGAGAAATAGCCCCGCGGGAACGGAAACCGCTCCCGCGGGCGCCTTCATCCTCCGCAATACTCCTCGTATAGCCCACGGATGAGCCGATCAAGCTTCTCGGCCTTTCCTGCGAATTTCCTCGCGCCGGCGAAATCCCTCTCGTCCATCGCGTCCCGCGCCGCGCGTTCGGTTTCCGCCTTCTCAGCCTCGAGACTCTCGATCCGCCGCTCGAGATCCGATTCCACCGACCCTCCGGATTTTTTTCCCTCGTTCGGCTCGGCGGCTCGCGCGAGAGCCTTCGCTCGTCCATCGATCCCCGTCCGGGAAGGACCGAACGACCGCGGCGATCCGTATCCGCGTTCCGCCCAGAACTCGGAGAACCTCCCGTCGAAAGTCCGGAAGGAGCGGTCGCGAATTTCGATCACTCGCTCGGCGACGGACTCGAGGAGGTAGCGGTCATGCGAGACGACGAGCGCTGTTCCCGCGAACTCGGCGAGGGCTTCCTCCACGGCCTCGCGGGAGGGAATGTCCAGGTGGTTCGTCGGCTCGTCGAGTATGAGGAAATCGGCTTTTAGAAAAACGGCATTCGCGATCTGGAGGCGCTTGAATTCCCCGCCGGAGAGCGTTTCGATCGGCTTATCCATGTCGCCATGATCGAAGAGAAAGCGCCTGAGGGTCTTCCTCGCCTCGTCCGGCGTCGCGCCCTCGTCCTCGAGGGCTCCCGATACGCTGCGGCCGCTCCTGAAGCCCTCCCGATCCTGCGCGACATAGCCGATCCTCGCCGAGGGCGAAACCCGTATTCCCGCCCGGGCGGCCGCTTCCGCGTCATCTACCGCGAGCGCCACGTCGCGGACGAAGCTCGTTTTTCCGGAGCCGTTCGGGCCGATTATCGCCGCCTTCTCCCCGCGGAGCAGATCGAAGCCCGAGGGCTCGAGGAGCACGCGTTCCCCGTAGCGCTTTTCGTATCCCTCGACCTTGAGGGCGTACGTAGACTTGAAACCGGCCCGCGCGAAATCGATCTCGATCGTTCGCCCCTCGCCGTTCGGCCGATCGCGGGCCTGCTCCCGCTCGCGCTCGAGCTGCTTGCGCCGCGCCCGGAGCCGCTTTCCCCAGGCAGGGTCGATCACGTTCCGCGCGATCTCCTCGAACCGCTTCACGAGGGCCTCGAGCCGCTCGATGCGCTTCCTATCCGCTTGCCATCCCGCACCCCGGGCCGCGTCATTTTTCAAGCGTTCGAGCCGCGCGGCGGAATAGTTCCCTGCGTACCGCGCTATTCCGCCGCCCTCGAACGAAAGTATCGAACGGCTCGTCCTATCGAGAAGCCACCGGTCGTGCGAGACTAGGAGAACGGCGGCCGGAAGGGCAGCGAGGAAATCCTCGAGCCAAGCCCGGCCCCAGACGTCGAGGTGGTTCCCCGGCTCGTCGAGGATGAGGAGGTCGGGCGAGGACATCAAGGCCTTGAGCAGGCAGAGGACGTTCCGTTCGCCGCCCGAGAGGGCCCTCGCTTCAGTTAGCGCGGCGTCCCGGAGTCCAGCGCGTTCGAGCGATCTTTCCGCGCGCTCTTCGGCGTCATCGCCCCCAATCGCGTCGTAGGAGGAGCGAAGATCCGCGTAGCGGTCCAGAACCCGAGGCCCGTTGTCGGTCTGCATCAGGGCTTCGAGCTCGCCGAGATCCCGCCGCATGCGCATCGTCTCCTCGAGAAGGAAATCGAGGGCCGACGATCCCTCCGGGAAGGCCTCTTCCTGCGGGACGAACCCGATTCTCCTCCCCGGCTCCCTCATGACCGTTCCCGTGAAATCGTCGTCCGCTCCCGCGAGGACGCGGAGAAGACTCGTTTTGCCGCAGCCGTTCGGGCCGATGACGCCGATCTTGGCGCCTTCATCGATGGAAAATGAGAAACCGGAAAAAAGCGTTCTCCCGGACACGTCCTTGCCGAGGTTCCTGCATTCTATGATCGCCATAATTAACCCTTACGCCGTTTCCGGAGCGAACGCGGGAACCGACGGTTCCGCGTCCAAAAAAAAACCGCGCGAGCCAGCGGCCGCGCGGTTCTTGAAATGCGGCCTTCCCGATGGAGCGGCCGCAGCGGATAGAGTCCGGAATCTCAAAAATCTCCAGGCTTCTCCGTGAGCGGACCTCTCCTTTGCACGGGATTCCATCCCTGGGAACGCCTCATGTACTGGATGATCTCGCTCCGTTTCACGGTAAATTCCTTATCGATATCGTATACGCCCGCGTTCTACAGCGCAAGAGGCGCGACGCTCCGCGAGGACGCGCGACGCTCCGCGAAGACGCGCGATAACTCCGCGAAGACGCGCGATAACTTCGCGAGGACGCGCAATCACCTCTCGACCGCTATGACGCCTCGCTTATTTCCGGATAACTCCGCCATGAAAGAACAACCTAAAAATTGCGCGATCGTCGACCGCTATGGTCTCCTCGCCGGTGAAACCGGAAAAATCGCCGGTCCAATGGCAGTGATAAGCCGCCTCCCTCGAACCGAACCTGCGCTTGAGCTCCCACGGTCCGCGGAAGGGGGCTTCCTCCCCGACGGCCATGAGGGCTTCCTTGAGGAAGCCGCTCATCTCGAAAACGGGCAACCCGATATCCTCGCTCGATTGGAGGTCGGCCTGGCCGGAAGCGTTCGAGACGGCGGCGAGGGCCGCGTCTATGGTCTCCCCCCAGTAATTCATGCCCCAGACGGCGACGCCCTTGTACCAGACGGTTTCTTGACCGAGGAACTGGAGCCCGCCGTAATACGAATCCAGGTAGCGGCAATCGCCTTCCTCAAACGCGATGTCCTGGGCGCCGGCCCGCGGCCCCGCGACGCCCGGTATTCCCGCCGCGTACGAGTTCCGCTTCGCCTTGACGAGGAAGCGCTTGAGTTCCCGTTCATCCATCTTCCACCTCCTGCGCCGTCCGATAGCGGCACTTCCCAGTATACGCGAGAACGCGGTTCTTGGCACGCGCCTCCGGAGCCCCGCGCCGGCCCCGTCGGGGCCTCAGGCGGGTTCTCCTCCCCCCGCGAGCTCCATCTCGTCGGACAGCGAATCCTTGATGAGGCGGATAAGGGCGGGGTTCCGCGAATAGACGCAAGAACCGTCCTCGGCACCGACCTCACCCGTGAGGACGTGCTCGCTGTCGGAAATGAGCCGGACTTGGCCAGGCCGCTTCCCGCGAACGTAGCATTTCGCGCCGACGGGCGGTTCGCCGTCAGTGATCACGACGACCTTGACGCCCCGAGCCGCGGCCGCCTCGAGCTCGCCCCGGACAAAGCCGAGCTCCTCCGCGGCCATGGAGAGGTAGACGCGGAGCTTCGTGTCCTCGATCAAATTCCGCATCTTATCGATTATGCGGTCCCGTCCCTGGATGCTGAGGAAGGGGGCGTTCGGCTCCTTCGCCTCGGGGAGGCCTTTCTCTATGGAAGCGAGCACGCCCTCCATCCTCCGCCTGACGTTCCTCGCGTAATCGGCCGGCGGCACGGGAGCGTAGGACGCGGGCTCCCCCTCGATCCTGTACGCACCGCCCTTGTCCACGAGGGAGGAGAGCGCGTGGTAGGCGTTCGAGCGGGAAATGCCGGCGACCTTGGCCGCCTCGTATCCCGTGAGCCGCCCCTCACGGCAGAGCGCGAGGTAGAGGGAGGCTTCCTGCCCGGTGAATCCCGTCTCGACGAGGCATTCCAGGATATCCATGCGCCTCGAGTATCCTTCTCCCCGGCCGCGGCCGTCAAGCGCGCGCGAGGAAAGGCGTCCGACCGACCGCGGGAAAAATGCCGCCGACCTTTGCATCGCCAGCGAATGAGGATATATTCGAGGCATGTTCAGGATATTGATGAAAGTATCGACGTCGAGGAAGGCCCTCATTCTCTTCTCCCTCTTCATCGTCATGCTGCTCGTCTTCGGCCTCGTCCTCTCGCCCGCGGTCTCGGCCGCGATCGGCGGCCCCGCTCCGGACATGCGGACCGACCTCGACTACTTCGGGTATCGCGCCGCCATCGGCGCCATGAAGGCGGGTCCCGGACTGGGCGCCTACCGGGCCTTCGAGGCCCTGGACGCCGTCTTTCCCCTCGTCTATGCCCTCGCCTTCGCGGCCATCATCGGAATAGGGCTCAAGACGCTCGACCTCAGGCACGGCCCCGCCAAGTGGCTCCTCCTCGTCCCCGTCCTCACCGCTTTATCCGATTACGCGGAGAACGCCCTCATCGGCTTCATGATCTCGTTCCATCCCGCCGACTACGCGGCTCTCGCATCCGCGGCCGCCGTCGCCACGTGGGTGAAATTCGCCCTCTTCATGCTGACCGTCATCTGTTCGCTCATTCTCGGAGCGCTCGCCGTCGCCGACCGATACCGACCCAGGATCGTGAACACCGTGCGCGCGCCCGCTCCCATAGGTCCTTATTCGCAGGCGGTGAAGGTAGGGCGCTTCATCTTCCTCTCGGGCCAGCTCGGCATCGATCCCGAATCCGGGAAGCTCGCCGAGGGAGCGGCCGCCCAGGCGGAACGCGCCCTCGACAATATCGAGGCCGTACTCGAGGCCGAGGGTTCGACGATGGACGATCTCGTAAAGACGACCATCTTCCTCGCGGACCTCGCGGATTTCCAGGCGGTGAACGAGGTGTACGCGAACCGCTTCGCGGTCGCCGCCCCGGCGCGCTCAACGGTGCAGGTAGCCGCACTGCCGAAGGGCGGGCTCGTGGAGATCGAGGGAATCGCGCGTTTCCGCTGAGAAGACCGTCCAGCCGGAGTACGCACGGATATGAAAAAGCCCCCGGATATTCCGGGGGCTTTTTCATCGATTTGGAGATTTGTAGTTCAGCTCTTCTTGACTTCCTCATAGGCCCACTCGAGCCAGGGGAGGAGTTTCTGGATGTCGGAGGACTCCACAGTGGCGCCGCACCAGAACCGGAGTCCCGGGGGCGCGTCCTTGTAGGAACCGCAATCGCGGGCCACCGCTTCCGCGTCCAGGAGCTTCACCATTTTCTTCACCTGATCCGGCGTAAGATCGACGGAGAAGCAGACGGAGGTAGGTGAGCGGAACTCGGGCTTGGAGGCCAGGAACTTGATCCAGGGGTGCTTGGCCACGAAGCCCTCGAAAACGGCGAGATTGGCGAGGCTCCGCTTCTTGAGGCCCGCGAGGCCGCCCACGGAATCCGCCCAGGAGAGAGCGTCGAGGTAGTCCTCGTTGGCGAGCATGGAGGGGGTGTTGATGGTCGAGCCCTCGAAAATCTCTTCGAGGATCTCACCGCCCTTCGTCATCCTGAAGATCTTGGGGAGGGGCCAGGCGGGTTTGTAAGTCTTTAGCCGCTCAGCCGCGCGCGGGGAGAGGATGAGCATGCCGTGAGCGGCTTCGCCGCCGAGGACCTTCTGCCAGGAGAAGGTGACCACGTCGAGCTTATCCCAGGGAATGTCCATGGCGAAGACCGCGCTCGTCGCGTCGCAGAGCGTCAGTCCCTTCCGGTCAGCGGCGATCCAGTCGCCGTTGGGGACGCGGACGCCGCTCGTGGTGCCGTTCCAGGCGAAGACGACGTCATGGTCCTTATTCGCCTTGGAGAGGTCGGGGAGTTCGCCGTAAGGGGCGTCGTAGACGGAAACGTTGGGGAGCTTGAGTTGCTTCACGATGTCCGTGGCCCAGCCTTGCCCGAAGGACTCCCAGGTGAAAACGTCGATGGGGAGGGGCCCGAGGAGGGACCACATGGCCATCTCGAAGGCGCCCGTGTCCGATGCGGGCACGATGCCGACGCGGTAGCCCTCGGGGATCCCGAGGATGCGCTTGGTCTCCGCGATGGATTTCTGGAGACGGGACTTGCCCAGGGAGGAGCGGTGCGAACGGCCGAGGATCTCGGTGTTCAGGGCGCTCAGGGAATAGCCCGGACGCTTGGCGCAGGGGCCGGAAGAGAAGTTGCACGTCTTGGGTTTTTCGACGGGCTTCATGCGGTCCTCCTTGGGAGCGAAATATATCGTACTTTTTTTATCGTATTCTGAAACGAATTGCAAGCCCGTCCGCCCGGTTCGCCGCAGGATGAGCAGGGCGCTTCGCCGCGCGAACCACCGCCTAGTAACCGCCTGACTCAGGAACCGGCCGCGGAGGGGGGGGAGGGCTCACCTACCGCGACGTTCGCCTTGGCGAGATTGACGAGCCAGCGCTCCTTCCGGAGCCACCAGGCCGCGGAAAGCGTCTTGGGGATGTCGCTGAGCTTCACGAGGGCGAAGATCGCCACCGGGCCGAAGTCCGTCAGTTTCGCGAGGAGGATTGTCGCCGGCACGAAGAGGAAGGCGTTGCCGAGAACATCGACGATGAAGCCCATGAACGTGTCCCCGCCGGACCGCGACACCGCGAACTGCGCGTTGAGGAGGGTCCAGAGCGGCATATAGGCCGCCACAGCGAGCACCTGCCTGACCGTCAGCCAGCGAGCCTCGGGGCTGAGGTTGCCGAACACGAGGGGTATGAGGGCGAGCGAGCACGCCTCGATCACGGCCACGAAGACGCCGAGGACGACTGCGCCCGAGAATATCCACCTCGCCTGCGCCCGGGCCTTATCGAGCTTGTCCGCGCCTAGAGTGCTCCCCACGATCACAGCCGTCGCCGTATGGATTCCGCTGAACGCGAAGAAGAACACGTTGCCGATCGTCCAAGCGGCCGCCAGCCCCGCGACCGTCTCCGCGCCGCCGCGGCCGTTGAAGATGGCCGAGGTCACGGTTTCGGACATGACCCAGGTGAATTCGGTGGCTACCATCATCCCCGACCGTCCGAGGATCGAAGCGAAGACACGCTTGTCTATCTTGAATATCTTCAGCGGTCCGACGATGAACTCCGGCCGGACGCGGATCATGAAGATGACGTAGCAGAGGAGCTCGACGCAGCGTGCTATCACGGTCGCGATGGCCGCCCCCTCCACTTCGAGCCGGGGCGCTCCGAGGTTCCCGTAGATGAGGATCCAGTTGAGGAAGGTGTTGGTCGCAGTACCGACCAGGGAGAACGCGAGGGGGATCCTCGTCCGCCCCGTTTCCCTGAGCGCCGAGCCCATGGCGGCCGAGAGCCCGAGCGGAAGGGCGGCCCACGATACGATCCTGAGATAGCGCGTACCGTGGAGGACGAGGCTCGCCTTATCGGCGTTGCCCCCGCTCATCGCGGAAAGCATGAGTCCGGGAAGCGCCTGGCACAGGATCAGGTAGATCGACGAGACAGCGAACGCCGTCAGTGCCTTGAACCGGAAGGCCTGGCGCATCCCCTCGGGGCTCCCCGCGCCGCGGTACTGGCTGAGGAATATGCCGCCAGCCGTACAGAGCGTGTTGACCACCACGATGTAGACGAAGGTGATCTGGTTGGAGACGTTGACCGAACCCATCATGGAATCGCCCAGGCCCGCGACCATAAAGTTGTCCACGAGCGACACGAGACTCATGAGGAACTGCTGGAGCATGGCCGCGACGGCGATGGACATCGCGTTCGCATAGAACGAGCCGGGCCCGAAGAGCGGAATCCTCCCTTGCGACGGGATCGCGTCGCGCCCCGCGTCCGCGGCCTTCATCGCTCGGACCTCTCTTCGCGCGGCGCCTTGGGCGCCGTCGCGAGGAGCGAGGCGACGTCCCGCTCGAGCCTGAAGCGGTCGATCCAGGAAAGGGCGCTCACGTCCATGCGCACGATCCTCCCCGTGAGGAAGACACGCATCGCCTCCGAAGCCGCCTCCACGTCGGGATCCTCGTCCGGCTTCGCGCTCAGGTCGCCTTCCTTCCGGTCGAGCTCGCGCTTCAGATCCTTCGAAATGACGGAGAGGGACTTGTCCTCGAGGTCGAGGAAGGTAGCCCCCGCCTCGTTGCGGTCCATTCGCGCGGGGGGGAAGGACAGGCCGAGTAGCCCCCGCTGCGCTTCCACGTCGCGCTGACCGATCACGAGCCGCTGCCTGCCCAGCAGGGCGAAGGCCACGGCCGCCGCCGTGCCCAGGGCGATGAGCGACCAGATGATGGCGAGCAGGGCGAGGATGACCGTATCCGCTATTCCGGGAAGAACCCCGAATATGATCATCCCGGTGCCGGTGAGCATGCCGGCCGCCATGAAGAAACCCGGAAGATTCACCTTGAGCGGGACGTCGACGACGGCTCCGTCGTCCTCGTTCCGGATCGAGTACGGCTTGGGCTCCGCGGCGTCAGGGATCGGCGCGGGCCGCGCGCCTTCCGCCTGGGCGCGGGCGAGGGCCGCCGAGCACGCCGCGCTCAGAGCCTCCGCGCGGGACCGGGCCGTACCCTCGTAGAGCGGTATGATCGATCCCGATTCCAGCGCGATGAACGCCTTCCAGAGGATAACCCGGCGCTTCATCCCCTCGCGAAATCCGAAGGAGACCGATTTCCTCGCGCCAGCGCCACGGATATCCTGACGAAGAATCAGGTATTTCCTCCGCTTGACGGCCATCCTGAGGCCGTCCCCATCAAGGACCATGCGGCGCGGCGCCCCCCGGTTCATGAGAAGGAGGAGCGAAGAAGAGAACGAGATGAGACCGAGGGCGAAAGGCAGGAGCGCCGCCGCGCCGTAAGCCCTCAGCACGCCGAGTATGGCCGAGAACCCCGAAATGACGCAGAAGAATCCGAAGACCAAGAAGGCGAACGACAGGGCGTACCTGCGCGACGACCTCGTGAGTACCACACTTCCCTTAGAGGTCGCCCTGAACCGGTATTGCATCAGCTCCTCATGGACGGCGGCGGAGCGCGCCTATTCCTCGACGTCCTGCGCGCGGCCCTGGTATTCGAGCATCGCGGCCTTGAAATACGTGAAGACCGCGGGATAGAGGAACGAGTGGAACCAAGAACGCCGTTTGATGTATCCGATCTTCACGGCGAAGGCCTTCCTCGCCTTGCCAAGTGCCTGTTCGAGATAGGAAGCCTGGTCGGTGAACTCGACATCCTTGTTGATGAGGTGAGGATCGTCCTTGACCGCGTCCTGGATAATGCCGAGCCGCTCGAACAGCGCCCGGAACGGAAAGTCGCGCTCGATGCGCTCCCCCGCGCGCTCGAGATCTCCGCCCTCCTTCTCCGCGATCGCTCGGTAGAGCTTCCGATCGAGGATCTCGAGCAATCCGGCCTTGTTCACATAAATTCCCTTGGCGGCGAAGAGCGACTCGAGCGCGTTCATCACGTACGGGTTGCCGCGATAATACTGGAAGAACGAGACGATGCGCTCGACGCCCTCTTGGCCCCGCTCGATGAGAAGGCGCGCTTGAGCCGTTACGCGTTCCGGCAGGAGCGGATCGACCTGTACGGAGCATGAATCCAGCTCGACGTTGGACTTCTCCTTGATGCGGACCCGCGCCGCCTTGAAGAGCTCGGTCTTGGCGATGTCACGGTAGCGCCCCCGGCTCGAGGCCGCCTCCTTGCGGAACATGGTCCAGTACGCGTCGGCGACGCCGTTCCTCTCGAGCATCCCGAACAGCTCACTCGAGATACGGAGCCCGCCGACCGGCGCGGTGGTCTCCATTCGCTTCGCCCGGATCACGGGCGCTCCGATCACGTCCCAGTTCTTGGATCCCTTGGGCCCGAAGAGCCCGATGCTCACCTCGCCCATGCTCGCGCCCACGCGGATCTTGATCTGGTAGAGGGCATTGATGGATTTGGCTATGACGGCGTTCGTCCTCAGCGAACGGATGATCTCGAAACCCCTCCTCATCGCCTCGGAGGACTCGGCGTCCCGCGACACTTTGAGGAAGCCCTCGTTCGCCTCGTTGAAGAGGAGGCAGATCCGCTGGATCTCGACGCAGGTGTAGAAGAGGCTCTGTGCGATCTTGGCCGCCTGGGCGTCGGCGTCCAGCCCCTTCATGGCGGGATCGATGGGGCCGCCGAAGTGGAACATCATCGAATCGCCCTGGATTTTGTTGAGGAAGGCGCCGCGAGCCTTGAGCACGAGGTTGAACGCCGTGAATATGCCGTTAAGGAGAGCCTGGTTCTCCGCGGGGGAGAGGAATTTCGAGAGGAAGGTATAGTCCGCTATGTCCAGGAAGCCCACGCCCACGAGGGCTTCGATGGATTGGGCGGCGGAGGAGGTATCTTTCGGAATAACGGCGTCGGACATCGGCTTCTTACCTATCCATTCTCGTCTGCTGATTCGAATTATAGCCATGCGGGCCGTCCGACGCAACACGGCCCGTTCCTCCGGGGCCGTATCCTATCCGCGCGGCCCTCGCTTGACTCCCTCTCCGCGTCCTCCGTATCCTCGAACGAGGAGGGCGCGCCGATGGACGTCATCGCGGAAATCAAGAGGCTCAAAGCGGAACGCAACGCCGTGATCCTGGCACACAATTACCAGGTTCCCGAAGTGCAGGACGTCGCGGACTACGTCGGAGATTCGCTCGGCCTGAGCATCGAGGCCTCGCGGACGGACGCCTCTGTCATCGTCTTCTGCGGCGTTTGGTTCATGGCCGAGACGGCCAAAATCATCTCGCCCGGCAAGACCGTCCTCATTCCCGACGCCGGCGCGGGCTGCCCCATGGCTGACATGCTGGACGCTCCTACGCTGAGGAGGATCAAGGCCGAACACCCGAAGGCCAAGGCCATGTGCTACGTCAATTCCTCCGCCGAGGTGAAAGCGGAGTGCTACGTCTGCTGCACCTCCTCCAACGCCATGGCCGTGGCCCGGGGCGCATTCTCGCCCGACGAGGAAGTCATCTTCGTCCCCGACCGAAACCTCGCCGCCTTCGTGGCACGCGAGACTGGACGAAAATTCATCGTCCACCAGGGCTTCTGCCCCACGCACGACCGCATCCAGGCGGAGCACGTCCAGCGCGCCCGGGCTGTGCACCCCGGCGCGGAGATCATCGTCCACCCCGAGTGCCGTCTCGACGTCATCGAGGCGTCGGACAAGGCCCTTTCCACGGGGCAGATGTCCACCTACGCTGCGGCTTCCGTTAAAAAGGAATTCGTCATCGGGACCGAGGAAGGAATGCTCCATCGGCTCCGTAAGGACAATCCGGACAAGATCTTCCACCCCCTCCTGCCCGGCGCCATGATCTGCCCCAATATGAAGAAAACGACGCTTGCGAAGGTCCATGCATGCCTAAGGGATGGTAAGACCGTCGTCGAGGTGGATAAGGACGTAGCGGATAAGGCCCGGGCCGCGATAGAGCGGATGCTCCAATATAAAGGATGACCGTTCGCGGCCTTCGGGCCTCATCTCGCCCAATCATAAATATTCCGCTTGATACCCTACAAAGCCGGGTGTATCTTATTGAGGTCAAGCACGTCCAGTTCGAATCGCGTCCGTCGCGCGTCGCGGGCGGTCGCGCG
>CAZIEI010000006.1:0-16382 GCA_964538705.1 uncultured Spirochaetales bacterium
TCTCGTAGTGCTCGTCGCGCCACCACTTCTCGAGCTCCACGCGGAAGCGCCCGCCCATGGGGTGCCAGTAGATGAGCCCGGGGCCGGCCTCCTCGTGCGTGGAGAAGAGGTCGAGCTCCTTCCCGAGGCGCCTGCAGTCGCGCTTCTCAGCCTCCTCGAGGAACTTTAGCCGCGCCTCGAGCTCGGCGGGCTTCTCGAAGGCGATGGCGTAGATGCGGGTGAGCATGGGGCGCTTCTCGTCGCCGCGCCAGTAGGCCCCCGCGATGCGGGTGAGCTTGAAGGCCTGGGCGTTGAGCTCCTTCATGGAAGCGACGTGCGGTCCGCGGCAGAGGTCCGCGAATTCGCCCTGGTCGTAGACGCTGATGGTTTCGCCCTCGGGAAGCTCCGCGATGAGCTCGGCCTTGAAGGGTTGGCCCTTGAAGCGCTCGAGGGCTTCCGCGCGGGAAAGCTCGATCCGCTTGAACTCCCGGCCCGACCCCAGGATCCGGCGCATCTCCTTGGCGATCGCGTCTAGGTCGTCGGGACTGATCTGCCTCGGGAGCTTGAAGTCGTAGTAGAAGCCGTCGTCGATCGCGGGGCCGATGCCGAATTCGGTCCCGGGGTAGAGCTTGAGCACCGCCTCGGCCATCACGTGGCTCATCGAGTGCCTGATCGTCTGCAGCCGTTCGTCCTTAGCGTCCGCCATGTCAACCTCCGAGCGGGCCTCGCCCGCGTGCGCGGGGCTCCCCATCGAGCGGGGCGCCCCGGTCGCCGCCGGACCGGAAATGAAAAAGCCCCTGGGCTTCCCGTCCCCGATTCCCGGCGTGCGTGATTCCGCCTGATCGTAAGGACGAAAGGCCCTGGGGCTCTGCCCGGCGCGCTTCCGCGATCCCACCTTACTTCGTCGCGCCGCGGCGGCGCGCGCTCTCGTCTCCCCCTGACGCGGGGCATTCGGCGCCCATTACTCGCGCCCGCGTGGGCGTTTTCCTGGCGCGGCTCGGGAGGGGTTTTCAGCGGCCCTGGCCGGAGCGGCTCTCAATCGCGGCCGCTCCTCCCTGTGGCCGGACGCCCCGCGGGGCACCCGCCTACTCGTCTCCGTCGACGCCTTCGCGAGGATAGTACGGCTAAGGGGGGCGGGGGGTCAAGGAGCCCGACGGCCGCAAGGTCCTTTTCCTCGACCGTGTCGACTCCGCGTCGGCGGCCCCGCGGCGCCGAGACGGGGACGGGGCGCCGCGGTTCGGTCTCCCCGGCCGATACTGGTAATATGGTTCGTCGTCGGCCGTATCGACTTGACTGGGGGCCGCGGCGGATGGATGCTTAATGCGGGAGCGGAAAAGGAAATACGGATGCGGGGAAGCGGCGGGAAGCGGCTGAGAATCGGCATACTCACCCTCACGGCGCCCACTGACTACCACGCGAGCCTCATGGAGGGCCTCATGGAGGCCGCGGAGGCGCGCGACGCCGATATCATCGTATTCGATTACCGGACCCTGAGCGGCAGGAACACGATCGACGGCCTCTTTAACGCGGCCCTCGGCTGGATCCGCCGCTTTCCCCTCGACGGGCTCATGTACCTGGGATGGCTCAAGCCCCTCGCGGACGGCCCCGGCCCCCTCGCGAAGGCCCTGCCCGGCGTTCCGCTCTATTCGATGGGCTCGGCCGTCCCCGGTCTTCCATCGAGCTACGTATCCAACGCGCCGAGCGCGGCGGAGGTCGCGCGCCACCTCCTATCGGTCCACGGGAGGAGGCGCCCCGTCCTCGTGGCCCCGCACGAGCGCGACCGCCGGACCGATGCCTGGGAGGCCGTGCTCAGGGAAGCAGGCGCCTGGGATCCCGAGCTCATGGTAGGCGAGGAGTCGCGTTCGGGCAGGGACGCTTCCTCTTTCGCCCGGCACGTGTACGAGCGCTACGTCGCGGACCGCTCGCTCGGCGCGGACGCCTTCTTCTTCATGTACGCTTCGGAGCTCGCGCCCTTCATGGATCTCCTCGCCTCGAACGGCTTCTCCGTCCCCGAGGATTTCGCCATCGCCTGCAATGAGGACGGCGACGTGGCGCGCTCGGCCGCGCCCGCCGTTTCCGCGGTGGACTACCCCTGGCGCCGGCTCGGCGCCTCGTCGTTCGAGGCCTTCACGGCCCGGCTCATGGGCGAGGGGGCAGACGGGGTCCTTGAGGTCCCGACGGCGGTCACCTACCGGCGTTCCTGCGGCTGCGTTCCGCGCGGGCTCCGCTACGTTGTGCCCGGAAGCGCGAGGGGCGCTGCGCCGAGCGACGGGACGCGCCTCGACGGCGAATGCCGGGGGTCGGCGGCGGTCGCGAGGGCGATAGGAGCCGGCGGGAGCGGCGGAGTCGGCCCGGGCGAGGCCGCTGCCTGGATAGCGGCCCTCGCCGGGAAGGGAGAGGAAGCGCTTCTCTCAGGGCTCGAATCCCTCATCGAGCGCTCGGGCGCCGTACCCGACGTCCTCTACCTGGACCGCGAGCTCGAGCTCGCCGAAGCGTCGGCGCCCGCTTCCGCGGAACGCGCCTTCCTCGAAGCAAAGATCCTCCTCCGCGACCGCCTCGCGCGCGAGCTCTCGGCCCGGTCGCTCAGGGCCGCCGCCTTCGCGCGCGAGCTCGAGGACGCGGGGCAGGCGCTCACCACTTCCTTCGACCTCGACGGGATCGCCTCCATCTGCTCGGAGCGCTTCCCCGCGCTCGGCATCCCCCGCGCCGCCCTCGTCATCGGCGACAGGGCCTATCTCGTCAAACGGCCCTGGCCCGAGTCGCGGGCAGTTGATCCCGACGGCCCGATCGACGCGGGGGCCCTCCTCGGCGAGGAAGGGCGCGTCGTGGCGAACGTGCAGTTCCTCTCGAGGGGGGAGGACAGCTTCGGCATCGCCGCGTTCCGCATGACGAGCGAGGGGCTCCCCGCCTACCACGACCTCGCCGTGGTGCTCTCCGCCGCGGCCGAGGGGGCGCGGCTCATGCGCGACCTCTCGCGGAAGAACATGCGCCTCCTCGACCTCGATCGCTCCAAGACGAGCTTCTTCGAGAACGTCTCCCACGAGATCCGGACGCCGCTCTCGCTCATCATCGGGCCCCTGTCGAGGATCATGGACGGCGAAGAGGGCGAATCGGTTCCGGCGTCGTCGAGGGTCTTCTCCTCCATGCGGGACAGCGCCAACCGGCTCCTCAAGCTCGTGAACCAGATCCTCGACCTCTCCAAGATGGAGGCGGGCATGCTGGAGGCCGACATCCGTCCCGTGGACATTCCCTCGCTCCTAAGGCTCTATGTCTCCATCGTCTCCTCGGCCTGCTCGGCGCGGGGCATATCGCTCGAATTCGCCGATCCAGGGCCGCTCTCGGCCCTGGCGGACCGGGAACTCTTCGAGAACGCCGTCTTCAACCTCCTCTCCAACGCCCTCAAGTACACGCCCGACGGCGGAGCGATCCGCGTCTCGGCGTCCCTGAGCGGCGGATTCGCAAAGGTGACGATCGAGGACTCGGGGCCCGGCGTCGCGGCCGCCGACGCGGACAGAATCTTCGACCGCTTCACGCAGGGGAGGGAGACGCCCGGGGGAAGGCTGCCGCGGCACGGCGGTACCGGGATCGGCCTCGCTTACGCGAGGGAGGCGACGAGGATCCAGGGCGGCGACCTCGTCCTCGAATCGGCTCCAGCGCGGGGCGCCGTCTTCTCGATCCTCCTGCCGCCGGCGCCCGCCGGCGCGACGTCCTGTGACATCGAGCCCGTAAAGGAATGGAACGTCGCGGGCGAGGAATTCTACGTCCCCGGATCCGAGGAGGCCGATCGAGCGGAACGGGATCGCGACGCCGATAAGCGGACTGGACCGACCATCCGCCCCAGGATCCTCGTCATCGAGGATTCCCGGCAGATGCGCGCCTTCATCGCCGAGGTGCTCTCCGCCCATTACGGGGTCTTACAGGCCGAATCGGCCGAGGAGGCCCTCGAGGCCATACGGCGAGAGGTCCCCGACCTCGTGCTCACTGACATGCTCCTCCCCGGGGAGGACGGCCTCTCGCTCACGAGAAGACTCCGCGCTTCGCCGGAGACGGCGGACATACCCGTTATCGTGCTCACCGCGCAGGCGGGGGCGCTGTCGAGGGCGACCGGGCTCGAGGCCGGCGCGGACGATTTCCTGGCCAAGCCCTTCAACGGCAGGGAGCTCCGCGCGCGCGTGGCCACGCTCCTCGAGCGCAAGCGGAAAACCGACGCGCTCGCCTCCTCCAACGTGGACCTCAAGGGCATCGTGGATTCGCAGACCCTCATCATCGAGCGCGAGCGCGACGCGGCGATCCGCATGAAGGAGCTCGCCGAGCGTCAGCTCGAAGGGTTCATGCTCGTGCTGGCGCAGACGATCGAGTCTAAGGACCGCTACACGGGGGGGCACGTGGAGCGCGTCGGGCGCTATGCGCGGGACCTCGCGCTCGCGGCGGGCCTGGGCGAGGAGGAGCTCCGGGGCATCTACCTCGGGGGCATCGTTCACGACCTCGGCAAGATCGGCATCAGCGACGAGATCCTCAACTCCGTCGAGAAGGCGGATCCGGGCGCGTCGACGCGCCTTCGCGCGCACACCAAGATCGGTTCGGAATTCCTGCGTTCGATCGAGCACATCGAGCCCATCGCGCGGATCGTCAGGAGCCACCACGAGCATTGGAACGGATCGGGATACCCCGACGGCCTCGCGGGCGAGGCCATACCCCTCGAGGCGCGCATCGTCTGCATCGCCGATTACTGGGACGCCATCACTACGGACCGGCCCTACCGCGCCGCCATGGCTCTTCCGACCGCGCTTACCCTCATGCGGGAGGAGCGCGGGAGGGCCTTCGATCCCGCTCTCCTCGACTTGTTCCTCGAGGAGGGAGCGCGGATCTACGCGCGCTACCTGCCCTCCGGGGAGCGGCCCGATACTCAGCGGAAGCCGTAGTCGTCCTCGCCCAGCTCGGAGAGCTTCTCCTCGAAGGGCAGCCATTCGACGGCGCGTACCGCGGACGCGCCCTTCTCTTCCTCGAGCGCTCCGCTGGCCGCGTCGATCATCGAGCGCGCCATCCACTGGAAGTACGCGTTGCCGATCCCGGACATGGACGCGCCGTCCAGGCCCTCCGAGGCCGAGAGGACGGCGGCTCCCATGCCGCAGGACACGGGGGCGCCCACCGCGCTCTCGCCCGAGCTCCGCGACGCGAGGTAGGATCGCATGCGCTCGAGGACGATCGACGCACCCGGTTCCGTGGAATTGACGAGGAGGATGGAGAACCTGTCGCCGCCGACGCGGCCCCGGATGTCGGATTGCCTCGTCGCGTAGCGCATGGCCCCGCCCACCATCGCGAGGGCGCGGTCGCCGGCCGCCCGTCCCTTCGCGTCGTTGAGGGCCTGCATCCCGTCCACGTCGGCCATGATGAGGCAGAGCGGCGATCCGGACCTCAGGCTCACGCGGAGCTCCCTGAGGAGCGCCTGCACGAACATCCCTTTCTGGTAGACTCCGGTGAGAGGATCGAGGGTCGCCATCGCGTAGAGCCGCGCGTTGTGGATGGCGACGGCGGCCTGGTCGGCGAAGACCCTGAGGAGCTCAGCGTTCGCCCCTTCGTCGGTCTCCTGCTCGAAGCATATGACCCCGATCCGCGCGTCCCCGACCGACATCGGTACGACGTTCGAGAGGCCCGCGCGCATCACCCTGTTTTCATCGAGGGAGGACTGTATGGCGTTGAGCGCCGCGGGCTCGAGGTACGCGGAGAGTTCCCGGCGATCCGCGTACCGTCCGGTGCCGGCCCGGATGAGGAGCCGCGATTCCTCGTCCATCGTGGCGACGAACCCGTCGCCGCCGTCCCGCGCGGCGGGCCGCGCGTCCTCCTCGGGAAGGACCGCGAGGAAGGAGTCCGCCGCGCCGAGGAGCCCGGAGACCTGGAGGAGGATGCCCTGGAGGAGCTCGTCGAGGGACTGGATCCTGTGCAGCTCCGGCGTCGCGTTCAGGATGTACCTGAGCCCGGCCCTGCTCCGGTGGAGCATGGCGAGGTTGTACGCGGACTTGAGGCCCACGTCCACCCAGAGGAGGAGCTTGTCGGGGCCCTCGCTCTTGTTGAAGTAGCCCTGGATGTCCAGGCGCTTGACGAGCTCACGCGGCGGCTGCTCGTTGGCGTAACCCGTCTGGAGGATGATCTGAACGGCGTCGTTGTTCTTCCGGATCGCGGTGATGAGCTCCTCGCCCGTCATGCCGGGCATGTAGTAGTCGATGAGGAGGAGGTCGTACGCGTTGTCCCTGAGCCTGGCCAGGGCCGCCCTTCCGCTCGACTCGCTCGCTACCTCGTGCCCCTCGTTCCTGAGAATGCGGCCCATGATCTCGAGGTACTCGGGATCGTCGTCGACGAGGAGTATCCTCCGCCCCGATTCGCCAGCGGCGCGGAATTTCCTAGGCATCGTTCCCACCTCCGGTTTTCTTCGGTATCCTGACCGTGAAGGAGCTCCCCGCGCCGAACGCGCTCTCCGCCTGGATGGACCCCCCGAATTCCCCCGTCACGATGTCCTGCGCGATGGTGAGCCCGAGGCCCGTCCCCTCGGCGAGGGACTTGGTCGTGAACATAGGATCGAAGATCATGGGCATGACGTCTTCCGGGATGCCCGTTCCCTCGTCGCTCACCCTGATGATGACGGCCTCCCCGTCCTCCATGAGCTCGACGGTCACCGGCCCCCCGCCCTTGGGCTTCGAGGCCTCGATCGCGTTCACGAGGAGATTCGTGACGACCTGCGAGAGACTCCCCGCGACGCCGTGCAGCATGTGGCTCCTCCCGTCCCGTTTGAATTCCGCGGGACAGTTCTCGCGCTTGAAGTAGTGGCCGAGGAGGAAGATCGCCTCCTCGATCACGGGGCTCGCGTCGAAGTCGTAGGCGTCGGTCCTCGCGAGGTCCCTGGTGCGGGACTTCACGCTCTGGATGAAGCTCGCGGCACGCTCCGCCGCCTTGTCCGCCATGGCCGAGAGGCCGCGCATGTCCGCCGCGATGGCCTTGTGGTCGTCCGGGCCCACCTCCCCGTCGCCGACCGATGCCTCGTATTCGTCGATGAGGGCCCCCAGCTCCTTGAGCGACGCCCGCACCGTGGCGATGGGCGTGTTCATCTCGTGGGCGATGCCCGCGGTGAGCCTGCCCATGGAGGCCATCTTCTCTATGGCGAGCATGCGCTGCTGGTTGGCCTTGAGCGCGTCGTAGGCTCCGGCGAGCTCGGATGCCCGCCGTCGCTCGGATTCCGCGAGGGTCCTCACCTCGGCGTTGAGGAGGGCGCCCTTGAGCGCGCTCGAGATCTGCCTGCGGAGGTCCTCGAAATCCACCGCGCCGGGATCCGTGCGGAAGACGAGGAAGCCGAGGCGCTCGTTCTCGAGGAAGAGCGCCTCGATGAAGAAATCTCCGGGCCGCGAGAAGGCCCTTACGGCCGGCGGCAGGAGCGATCGCGTGCGGAAGGTTATCCCGGCGGGCGGGAGGGGCTCGGCGCCTGTTTCGTCGAAGGCGAGAAGGAGCCTCGACTCGGGATCGGCCTCGTCGTCGACGGCCGTCGGCCTCGCGCTGGAGCCGGCCGGCCCCGTCAGGCAGAGATAGCAGGCTTTCACTCCGAGCCGCGGGAGCTCCGTCCTCAGCGTGTCGAGGAGCTTGGGCACTTCGAAGCTTCTGATGATCCTCCAGTTGACGTCGCGCCTCCGGGCGGCGACGGCGCGTTCGGGGACTTTGGATCTGAAGTGGGATTGGTACGAAGCCTCCGCCACGAGGACCCGCGCCCGGTGCCAGAAACCCTCGGCCCGCGCCGCGGCCGAGGAGGAGGGGATGAGGGGGTATGCGGCGGAACGGAGGAGGGTGACGGCGTCCTCCCATGGGCCGAAGCCCTCCGCGCCGGAGGCGACGGAGTCGGCGAGGGCGCGCTTCGTCGCGGCGATCGCGTCCTCGCTTCCGCCCGAGCGAAGGTGGGCGATGAGGGACTCGAGGAGGGCGCGGCAGGAACGCTCGAAGCCCTCCGCCCCGCCGGGAGCGCAGGGACGGATCGCCTCGATGACCGACTCCCGTCCGGCCTCGAGCGCCTCCGCGGCCTCGGAGCCGGCGGTCGCCTCGTCCCGGGGCGGAACGGACGGTATCCGCGGCGCGGCGGCCGCCCGCGACGCCTCGCGCGAGATGCAGCCGCAGGATCGGCGAGCGATGAATTTGGTGGGAAGCACGGCGTCGGCCGCATCGCGGCCATCCTCGATCCGCTCGAAGAGGAGGCGGCAAGCCTCGCGGGATTCCTCTACGATGGGCTGCCTGACCGTGGAAAGCGGCACGGGCGCCATGAGAGCGTCCTCCGTGTCGTCGAAGCCGCAGACCGCGAGCTGGCCGGGCACGGATATCCCGAGCTCGTTAGCGCGCGATACGACGCCGAGGGCCATCTCGTCGTTGGCCGTCATGACGGCGTCGAAGGAGCCGCCCCGCGCGATGAGCTCGTCCAGGCAGGACGATCCGCTCGCGAGGAGGAAGTTCCCGTGCGCGACGAGGCGGCGGTCGTATTCGATGCCGCTCTCCTCGAGAGCCTGGTGGTAGCCCCCCAGTCGCTCGTTGGACTCGAAGTGGCGCTCGGGCCCGGCGATGAAGGCGATCCGCCTCAGGCGGTGCTCGTTCACGAGATGGAGGATCGCCTCCCGCGACCCGATGGCGCCGTCCGTCATGACCGCGGGCCAGTCCCCGACCTTGACGCCGATGCTCACGATGGGGACGGAGGCGCGCCGCTCGTAGAAGCGGCGGACCGTGCCCTCGCCCACGTAGTGGAAGGTCGTGGCAGAGTTGACGAGGAGGCCGTCGACGGTTTCCTCGGAGGCGAGGTTGAAGACGTAATGGCGTGAGCGTTGGGTGGGATCGGCCGACTCGAGCTCGCCTCCGGTGAAGTAGAGGAACGCGGCGTTTCGCTCGCGGCAGAAATCGCTTATCCCCTCCCAGACGAGGTGGTTATAGATATTGAAGAGGCCGCTCGCGATCAGCCCGATCCTAAGCGGCCCCCCGGACCCCCCTTCGGACGCCACGAAGGAAAGTCTAGGTCATGGCGTTCAGGATTGCAAAAGGAGAAACGACTCCGGGGAGGCCGTTTCTGACCGGATGCCGGAAGGCTCGCGCGGAGAACGGCGATGCGCTATGATGCCTGAGGCCGCGCGAGCGCGGCGGGAGGCTTTCCGTGGCTGAGGAATTCGATGGCGTCGGGGATCGGGCCGCGTACCGGGCGATGCCAAAGGCGGAGATCCACCTCCACCTGGAGGGGGCCGTTCCGCGATTGGCCTTCGCCGAGCTCGTCCGCAAGTACGACGGGGCTTCTCCCTCGGAGGAGGCCCTGGACGGGCGTTTCCGCTACCGCGATTTTCCGCACTTCCTGGAGACCTGGTGCTGGATGGTCGGTTACCTCCGCGAGTATGAGGACTTCGCTTTCATCGCGGAGGCCGTGGCCCGGGACCTCTCGAGGCAGAACATCCGCTACGCCGAGGCTTTCTATTCTCCCGGCGGCTTCGTGGAGAAGGGCCTCAGCGTCCAGCGCATTACCGAGGCGATCCGATCGGGCCTCGACCGCGTTCCGGGGACCCGCGTCAACCTCGTGATCGATCTCATCCGCGACCTCGGTCCCGCCGTCGGCGCGACGACCCTGGAGGCGGTGAACGAAGTGAAAGCGTCGGGCGTCATCGGCATCGGCATCGGCGGCTCGGAGCAGAAATTCCCTCCCGAGCCCTATGCCGCCGTCTACGCGCGCGCGCGCGCCCTCGGCTTCCACGCGAGCGCCCACGCCGGCGAGGCCGCCGGCCCCGAGAGCGTCCGCGGCGCCCTCCGCGCCCTCCACGTCGACCGCATCGGCCACGGCGTCCGCTCCGTCGAGGACCCTCTCCTCGTCGAGGCGCTCGCCGCTTCAGGCGTACCCCTCGAAGTCTGCCCCGTCTCCAACCTCCGCACCGGCGTCGTCCCTTCGATAGAGGCGCACCCCATCCGCCGCCTCCGCGACGCGGGAGTGATAGTCACCGTCTCCAGCGACGATCCCGCCATGTTCAACACCAGCCTCGACCTCGAGTACGCCCTCCTCGAGAGCCGACTCGGTTTCACCCGCGCCGAGATCGCCGACCTCGTCCTCGAATCGATCCGCTCTTCCTGGTTGACCGCTGCAGAGAAGGAAGCGATGCTTGAATCATTCACTGCCGATCCCGCGTGGCTCCGGGCCTGATGCGCCCGACGAAGGAGGGCGACGATGGAATTCACGTTCGGTGATTTCTCCCTGAGGAGGGCGACCGAGGCGGACGCTGAAGCCCTCCGCGCCATCTGTTCCGATCCCGAGGTCATGGCCTACTACGGCCATCCCGGATTCGACGCGGCCTCCGCGGAAGGCGCGCTCCGGGAGATCGCCTGGTTCAACGAGCAGTTCGAGAAGCGCGCCGGCCGCTGGGTCATCTGCCCCGCCGCCGACGGCCGCTACATCGGCGACATCGGCTTCTTCGATTACGTCGAGGCCCATAACCGCGTCGAGGTCGGCTACAAGCTCGAGAAGCGCTACTGGGGCTCAGGCATCGTCTCCGAATTCCTCGGCCAGCTCCTCCGCTACGGCTTCAACGAACTCGGCTACAACCGCGTGGAAGCGACCGTGGATCCCCGCAACACGGGCTCCCGCCGCGTCCTCCATAAGAACGGCTTCCACCACGAGGGCACCTTCAGGGAATACGAGCGCGAGAACGGCGTCTACATCGACCTGGAGATGTGGGCCCTCTTGAAAAAGGACCACTTCCTTGGGCTGTGACGCCAAGGAAAAGCCACTTGAAATGGCGTCTGCCGCCTACCTCTTCGAATCCGCCGGGGCAAGGGGCGCAGCCCCCCGGCTTCATACAGCGAACGGTATCGACCGCATCACGCCGAAGCGGGGTCGAGGGGCAGCGCCCTACGCGAAAACAAAGGCGGGGTCCAGGGGCAGAGCCCTTGGTCGTGCTTTTGGAGGGTAGGGGTGTGGGGAAGGGAACCTTTTCGCTCGATCGAAAAGGTTCCTTTCCCCACGTTCACCACGTGGACTCGTGCTCCTCAACGAATCCCGACACCGCTTCGCAGTCCCACACGCGCTTCCCGTCAGTGAACTTCCCCGAGAAGCGTCCGAAGGGCTGGCGGAAGGCGCTCGCGATCACGCCGAGGTTGACATGGGAGCTCCGCTCGCCTTCGGGGACGAAGGCGAGGTCCACCCGGCCGTCGTTGGAGCGGACGCGCCAGGGCTTCAGGGGATCGCGATCGTCGTAGCGGAAGTCGACGACGTCGACCTTCACGAGCTCGCCGTTCACCCAGAAGGCGTTCTCGGTGAAGCCGGTCTCGTTCACGCCCTGCGAGAGGTTGAAGCCGGTCCGCGTTCCGTCCGCGGCCATGCCGGCGCCCGCGGCCCAGTTCCAGAAGGTGTAACGGGCGAGGAAGCCGTAGGTGTAGTCGACGATACCCGAAGGAGTCGAGCCGTCGAATTCGTACCTCGCCCCGTTCGAGGAGACGTATCCCGAGACCGGGGCGCCGGATACCTTGTCCGTGTAGCTGAAGCGGTCCAGGCCCACGCGGGTGACTACCGAGAGGGGGCGCTCGGAACGTTCGAAGACGAGCTCGGCTTCGAGCTTGCCCTCGATCCGCGCCGAAAGCCGAGTTTTCCCGCACGAGTTTTCCATGGCGAGGTCCGCCTCCGCCGATTGGAAGCGGGCGTGCCCCTCGACGGCGGTCCCGGAGAATTCCGTGTGCGCGGCGAGGGGGCGGTTAGCGCCGTACTCGACGAGGGTCCGCTTTGAGCGGTCGAAGGCGTAGGCGAAGACGCTGCTCATGTAGCCGAGATGCACGATGGCCGCGCCGAACACGACGCGCTCGTCGCAGGCGCCGAGGAACTGCCAGCGCTTGAGCTGGAAGTCCTTGATGAACTCGGTCTGCGCCTTGCTCACCTTGTCGCGGCCCCAGGGGCGGAGGTCGTCGATGTTGAGGACCTCGACGGGGCCGTCGTGGATCCCGTAGAGGGGGAGGCCGTCGTCCCCGATGAGGCGGCTGTCCTTCACGAGTTCCATGATCGCCTCCTTGATCCAAAAAAGCGACGCGCGGAAAAGGCGAGCCGGCCGAGCCGCCTCAACGCTTGTCGCTTATGTACTGTACGCGCCCCGCGGGATAGATGATGCCGGTGCGGGGGTCTTTCCATGACGAGGCGAAGGTCGCCATTCCGATCCAGAGATCCGCGTCCCAGACGGCTTCCGTCCCCTTCTTGATCACGAATCCCGCCTGGGGATCCTTGTAGTTTTTGGCGGGGACGTAGCTCACGCTCGATACGGCTCCGTCCTTGTCGCAGGTTACCCGCATGCCCGGCTGGAATACGAATCCCGTGGGGTGAACGGATTCCACGCTTATTTCATAGCGCTTGAGGTAGCCGTCCTCGTAGAAGGCGACCACGCTGCCGGCTGCGAGGATAATGCCGTTCGGCAAAGTGATGGCTTCTTTCAAGATGACCGCTTCCGGTCTGCCTTCGAAGGGGTAGAGCGTGATTTCCGTTCCCGCCGCGGCGATGATCCCCTGACCGAGGGGCCAGTCCTCCGCGAGGGTGAAGAGCCAGAGCCGTCCGTGCTTGAACCATATTTTCGTCATGGCCTTCGCGCTGTACGGAAATCCGGGGAATCTGAAGTCGAACTTCGTCGTGCAGTAGACCATGTCGCCGTCTTTATCGAAAGCGATATCCGTCCCGGCGGGCATCGTCACGCCGTCCTCGCTCACGAAGTCCTTCGATAGGTAGGCGGACGACAGCCGTTCCTTGTCATCGAACATGCGAATGGTATCGCGCTTCAGAACCATCCCATTCGGGAACGAGACGTCGTCCGCCCATGCCGAGGCCGCTAGGATCAATGCCGCAATCATCGCCGTTCGAGTGCTCGTTCTCATGGGATGTCCTCCTCATCGTCCATGCAGGCGCGGCCTCGCGCCCGGACTAAAGGATAATGCCCGCGGATCGAGGATGCAATGCGGACGAGGCAGGCAGGGGGCTGACGGGGGGCGCATCCGCGATGGAGCGCCGTGGTTTAGCGCCGTCAACCAGGAGTATCCAAACAACGCGAGGGTCGAATACGCGGCGCCGTGACCCACCCGCCGCCCGCCCCGGCAACCGGGGCGGGCGGCTTTCCGATCGAGCCCTTCGTTACTTATTGTTCTTCAGGTAGGCCTTGTAGTCGAGAACCGCGTTGAACGCGGGCTTGGCCGCGAACTGGCGGTCGAAGAGGGCGGGGCTGCCGTTCCCCCTCCAGCTCTGCGAGTCGGCCTTGCCCCAGAAGGTGACGCGTTCGATCTTGCCCTTGTACTTCATGAAGACCTCGAAGAGCTGCGCGTAGAGCTTGGCCTGCTTCGCGGCGTCCTCGTCCGAGAGGGGCGGGGTCTTCTGGTTGGAGTAGGTGCCCGCGGGAATGTCGAGCTCGGTGATGCTCACCTTGACGCCGGCCTTCACGAAACGCGCGATGGTGGCATCCACTTCCGCGACGTTCAGGTCGTCGACCCAGTAGTGGGCCTGCATGCCGAGGCCCTCGATGAGCTTCCTGCTCTTCTGCTTATTGCGCGGGTCCCGCTTCCAGTAGGCGTTGAGATCCTCGGCCATGAGCGCCATGGCCTCGCGCTTCCACTCGGCGGTCTCGTTGTAGTCATTGTAGTAGAGCGTGGCGGCCGGATCGGCGAGGCGCGCGGCCACGAAGGCGTCGTAGATGTAATCTCCGCCGCTCTGGCCCTTGGAGGCGTCGGCGCCGTTCGCGTAGGCGATGAACCAGGGTGAGCCCTCGCGGAGGGCGCTCCGCCAATTGTTCGGTTCGTCCATGCCGCCGTCGAGAGCCTCGTTGACCACGTCCCAGGAGAGGATCTTGCCCTTGAAGTGCCCGGCTACGCCGGCGATGTACGCCTGGAGATTGGCCTTGGCCTCCGCCCGGGTGAGTTCCATCCCGTCATCGCCCTTGGTGAGCCATGAGGCGGACTGGGAGTGCCAGATCAGGGTATGCCCGTGCACCTTGAGGCCGTTCTTCTGGGCCCAGTCCACGATGGCATCGGAGTTGATGAAGTTGAATTCGTCCTTCCATGGCCCTACGTACTGGGGCTTCATGTCGTTCTCGGCAGTGACGACGTTGTACTGGCGCTTGAACATGGCGGTGACCTCGGGGTCGCCCGTCTGGCCCGCGTTCATGACGTTGCCGATGAGGAAGTTTTTCTTGTATTTCTCCGCGAGCGAGGGGAGGGAGAGATCCCACTTAGGCTCGGCTTCGTCCTGCGCGGCGAGCGGCGCGAGCGCGGCGATGACGAGAGCGAGCGCGAGGGCGGCCTTCAAAGCCGCGTTCCAGGCCCCGCGGGGCGCCGCCCTGTTATTGTCGTTCATTACGTATTCCTCCTCTGGAATATGGGTAGCGCGGCATTATACACCGGATCGCCCGGCGGCGCATCCCCGTTGACACCCTGTCATGGCTTCCGCCCTCCCCGGGCGGCCTCAGGCGAGGCTGTCCGGGCTCCTTGCAATGCCGGGTCGTTTACCTTATCTTTCCCATATCAGGGAAAGTAAAAAATCCGTCTCGGAATGGAGCGTCATGCCGCGAGTTTCGGTCCGTTGCCGCCGAACGCACCGCCTCTCACTCGCTCTCATCATGTGCGGCGTCCTCATATCCGCCCGTCCCGCCGTCCTCGGCGCGGAGACGGTCGTCCATCGATACGCATCCAACGCCCCCGATCCGCGTTTCGAACGACTCCTCTATCTCGCCATCGGAACCGAGTTCCTCAGGATGGGGGTCTCGAGCGCCCTTGAGGAGGGCCCCGATCGGAACTACGTCCTCATCGTCGAGTACTCAATCAAGGATGGAATAGCGGCGGTATCCTTCGACCTTTTCCCGCGCGGCTCCCCGGAGAAGGCGGCGCGCATCGAGCGGAGGAACCTCCGCATCGATTCGTCCCTGGACGGCGAGGTCGCCGCCGCCGTCAAGGAGCTCGTCGCGGAGGCGCGGATCGCTTTTCTGCCCGACCCGGAGGCGTACATCGACGGCGTCCTCGCGCTTCCCGAGCGTATCCCGATAGAGTCGGCGCCTACCGTATCCGCGGCGATTGAGGCGGAGGGGGCGGTCGGAGCGGACGAGACGGGGGTCGCGGCGGCGAGCATTGAAGGTGCCACCGAAGCCGTTGGAGCCGCTGAAACCGAGAGACCCGAATCCGTTCTTGAAGATCCCCCTCCAGTCACCGAGGAAGCGGAGCTCGCAGGACCGATCGATCGAGCGTCCGATGGAGGGATCGAGTTCGACGCGGGCGCCTCCGCCCTCGGGTTGGCCTTCTTCGGCGATCTCTCGCAGTACGTCCATTACGCGGCCGGCGCGGAGGCCTTCGGGAGCGCGAGCTGGCCCCGATCGAACTGGATTTTTTCCGCGGGGCTGAAAGCGGGAATCGCGCGCGCCTTCAACGATCCCGGAATAGCGGGGGGACCCTTGCTCATTTCGACGGGGCTCGCTTCCGCGCGCGTTGAATTCCTCGGGGCGGGGGGCTCGGCGTCCGTCTTCGCGTCCGTCGGCGCGGCCATCCTCTCGATCCTGGCGGAGAGCGGCGCCATGAGCAAAACCGTCCCCTGTGCCGAGCTAGGCGTATCCTCTTTCCTTCCGGCCGGGAAGGGTTTCGGCGCCGGACTCGGCCTGGGCTTCCGCGCCTTCTTCGACGATCCCTTCATACCCGCGATCATCGCGTCCGTATTCGTACGGTGGGGGTCCTAGCGTGAAGCTCAGAACGTGGACAGCCGCGATTCGAGCGATCCTCGCGACGCGCGCGATCATCGCGGCGCTCATGACCCTCGCGGCGATCTGGGCCTGTGACGATTTTTCGCTTCTGGGGGAATTCGGAGATGCGCCCGAGCTCGCGGCGCAGCGGACCGAGATCGAGCGGTACGCGTCCATGGCCCTGTATCCGAGCGGGGGAACGCCGCCGTATTCGTACGAGGTCCTCGAGGACCGGCTCTTCTACGCGGGCGCGACGCCCTGCCAGGCGTCCGCCTCCAATAACATGTTCACGGCCGGCGATTCCGTGGGAGGGGTCCTCCTTCGCCTCCGGGATTCCGCGGGGCGGAGCGCCGAGATCCGCCTAACGATCCTTCCGCCGCCGCCTGAGAACTTCCAGGCGGCGAGCGCGAGTACGAATTCCATCGGCCTCACCTGGACCTTTAGCGGCCCGCCCGCCGCGATCGGCGGTTTCATGATCGAGCGGTCCGTGAACGGCGGAGCTTTTCAAGAGATCCTTCCGATGCTCGGAAGCGGCACGATCTCGTACGTCGATAACGCGCTCAATCCGACCTTAACGTACTCTTATCGAATGCGCTCGGTCGCGGGCGAATACCGCTCTCCGTATACAGCGACGCGGAGCGCTCAACCGGGGACATGATGCCGGCTCCGCATCGC
>CAZIEI010000006.1:16482-21909 GCA_964538705.1 uncultured Spirochaetales bacterium
GCGGAGCGATGAACCCGCATCGCGGAGCGATGAACCCGCATCGCGGAGCGATGAACCCGCATCGCGGAGCGATGAAGCCGTCGCGTTCCGCTTAGCGCGCGACGGATTCCAGGGCTTTTATGGAGTCTGTGTAGGCCTGGCTCCTCCCCTCGTGGAACCGCTGGTCGCCGAACGCCGTCACGTACTTCTCGATCGCCGGGAGGAGATCGGGGTATTTCTCCTTGACGGATTGCGTATTGGCGAGGGCCCTGAGGAGGGCCCAGGCGTTGAGGTCGTCCAGTTCGACGATCGCCGCCTTGTCCGCTTCAGCCTTCCCGGTCCTGAGGGAATCCAGGGCGACGGCGAGGCGGCGCGTATAGACCGCTGAGCCGCCGTTTTCCGCGGCCGGGGCTTCAACTGCGGTCGATCCGACCGCCTTGATCGCGGCGAGTTCCTTCTCGAGCTCGTCGCGCTGCGCGCTCAGCTCGGCGAGGGCGGCTTCCTGGTCGTCTATCCTCGCGAGGAGGAGGATGTCCAGGGCGGGCGACCGAAGCGAGCCCGCGGCCGTCACGGGCGGCGCGCGATCGACGCTGACGGACGAGGAAACGGTGGCTGAACCCGGAACCGCGCGAGCGGCTATGCGGTCCCGCTCCTTTTCCGCGGCCTTGAGCCGCTCCTCGAGTTCCGCGAGCTCCGCCGAGGCCTCGCTGCCGGAGAGGGCCTCACCGTAGCGCCGGCGCAGTTCCGCGATCTCGCGATCCTTCTCCAGGAGCTGCCTGTCGGTCTGGATCTTGAGTTCCTGCAGGAGATTCCATTCCATTTTGATATAGCGGTTCTCATCCAGTTCGACCTGGTTCATTTTTTTGCGTTGGAACGGGATATTCCACGCGAAATACGCCGCGGCCCCGAGGATGAGGACGATATTCACCGCGAAGGGGAGGAGGTCTTTCTTGCCGGCGGGGCCACGCGCGGCGGCACCCTGAGTTTTGTCCACGGCTCTTATTATACGATCGCTTCCTAAATTAGCCAGGGTGATCTATACTCAATCGCGATGCATCCTCCCATGAGGCTCCGCTTCAAACTCTACGCGATGATCCTCCCGCTCATCGCCATTGTCAGCATCCTCTCGGGCTACCATTCCTTCCAACAATCCTATGCCGCGCTCGGGCGCATCGCGAACCGGCACCTCGCGTTCAAGGCCGAGCAGCTCCGGGATTTCTCCTACAGCGAGTGGGAAGTCATAGTCAAACTAGGCCTCCAAGGGAAGGCCGAGTACCGTGCGGCGATGGAAAAGTCGATCCTCTCGTACGCAGGCTCGCTTCTGCGCGGAGACTCGGAGCTCATCGTCGCGCTCGACGGCCAGGGATCGGTGAAGGCGGCGGTCGGAAAGGGGGCGGTCCCGGAATCCGGACGCGCGGGAACGGACGGGACTCCGCTCGCCGATGGCTGGTTCTCCGGGACCTTCCTGGGCGAAAAGCGCGTAGGCGTGGTCTTTGACTTCTCCCCCCTGGGCTGGAAGGTGGCGGTGACGGACCTGGAACCGTCCTTCTTCTCCGATCTCGACGTCATGCGCGCGGGCTTCATTACCATCAACGCGGCGGCCATGGCCGCGCTTTTCGGGCTACTCACGTTCTTCCTGCGCTACGTCATGAAGCCCGTGGAGCGCCTGAGCCGCGCCATCCGCGAGATCGGCGCCGCGGAGGACCTGACGCGGCGCGCTGAGATAGAGTCGAGGGACGAGATCGGATCGCTCGCGGAGGAATTCAACGCGATGCTCGCCCGGCTCGAGTCCGGCTATGAGGCTCTCGGGCGCTCGAGGGATTCCGAGCGGTCGGCCCTGAGGGCCGTGACGCAGCGGGAAGAGGAGACGATCATGGTCCTCGGCCGTGTCTCCGACTTCCGCGACGTGGACACCGGACGTCACGTGAAGCGCATCGGCGAGCTATCGGCTCTCTTCATGCGGCTCCTCGGCCACGAGGCGGAGACCCAGGAACTCCTCAGACGGAGCTCCCTCCTGCACGACATTGGGAAGATTGGAATCCCCGACTCGATCCTCCTCAAGCCCACCAAGCTCAACGCCGAGGAATACGAGGTCGTCAAGCGCCACACGACCCTGGGGTACGAGCTCCTGAAAGGAGCGCAAGGCATCATCCTCACGCAGGGAGCCATCATCGCGCTGACCCACCACGAGAAGTGGGATGGCTCGGGCTATCCCCGCGGGCTCGCCGGCGAGGCGATACCGCTCCCCGGCAGGGTGGTCGGCATCCTTGACGTCTTCGACGCCCTCATATCGAGGCGCTCCTATAAGGACGCATGGTCGATGGAGAAGGCGCGCGACTACATGGCCGAGAATCGCGGAACGCAATTCGATCCCGGCCTCATCGACGTCTTCATCGAGCACTTCGATGAATTCAGGGCCTTGGCGGAGGAGATCGGCGTCCAGTCGGATGACGACCGGACCGAAGAGGCGATCGAGCCCTAGCCGCGAGCGGTCAGCGGGAGAGAACGAGTAGACGCGTTCGGGGCATTGACCTCGCCTCCGCACCGCCGGCATACTTTTCGCGTGGTCTTCCCGACGATGGTCCTCATGGGCCTCAAGCGCATCTTCCGCTATCCCTGGGGCCTTCTCATGTCCCTCGTGATCGATCCCATCGTCCTCATCCTCAATATTTTCCTCTATAGAAGCATCTACGCGCACTCGGGGAAGGAACTGATTGCGGGATACGCCCGCGACCAGATGATCTGGTACTTCGCGGCCACGAGCTTCATCTGGTACTGGATCTGGAATTTCACCGACCGAAGCATGAGCCAGCGCGTGCTCTCAGGCGACCTGAGCGTGGACCTGATCCGGCCGCTCTCCGTATTCAGCCTCGAGCTCTCGCGGGCGGTGTCGCTCCGGGTGTCGGGCGTGATCTTCGAGTTCATCCCCTCCATCGTAATCTACGCTCTCGTGCTGGACCGCCCCTTCATGGGCCCGGACACGATCTTCCGCTTCTGCCTGAGCGCGGCGCTCGCCTTTCTCCTCTTCTTCGCCATCAACTTTCTGATCGGGCTCTCCGCCAACTGGCTCCAGAACAACGCCGCCCTTTCGGCGTTCAAGCACATCATCGTGGGCGGGCTCGGCGGGAGCTTCATCCCCCTCGAGCTCTACCCGCGCGGGATGGCCGAGGTCCTCCGCGTCCTCCCCTTCTCGTCGCTTTTCTACTGGCCCATCAAGTCCTTCCTCGGGCAGGGCGGGACCTGGCCCGAGTTCTGGGCCAGGACCGGCCTCACCTCGCTCTGGATCGCGCTGGCCATGGGAGCGGGCGCGCTCCTCTGGCGGCGGGCCGTGCGGCGCTACAACGGCGCGGGGGGGTAGCGGTGACGCGCGTACGCGACGCTTTCGGGCTCTTCGGTCTCCATAGCCGCATCGTCCTCATGCGCGGCATGGCCTACCGGGCGGACTTCGCGATCTCCATCGCGGTATCCCTCCTCTTTTCCGCCATGGGCCCGCTCTTCCAATTCTTCCTCTACCGGAATAGCAACGGCTACCCCGGCTGGACCTGGGACCAGATCCTCGTGTTCCAGGCGGTCCTCCTCCTCTCGAACGGGCTCTGCGAGACCCTCCTCGGTGGCGTGCGCGGGCAGATCGAAGGCCTCATGCAGAACGGGGAGTTCGACCGCGTCCTCCTCAAGCCCTGGCCGCCCCTCCTTCTCATTCTCTCGGGCGGCTTCAACCCCGCCGGGCTCGGCGGCCTCGTCGCGGGCGTCGCCGCCATCGCCTGGGCGGGCTGGAACGCGGGCCTCCCCGGCGGAGCGGTCGGCGTGGCGGCCTTCCTCGTCTTCCTCGCCGCGCGGCTCCTCCTCCAAGCCGCCGTGCACATCGTCTACTGCGCGCTCACCGTGCGCTGGGTCTACCCCATGCGCCTCCCGGAGATCGTCGACAAGATATTGAATTGGGGCAACTTCCCCCTGGAGGTCTTTCCGCGCATCCTCCAGCTCGTCTTCACGACGATCGTGCCCTTCTCCCTGGCCTGCCATTGGCCCGCCAAGGCGCTCCTGGGGGAGGCCGGTCCCGTCTCCGTAGCGAGCCTCGCTTGCGCGGCCGTCGGCTTCTTCCTTTGCGTCCTCTTCTGGAACGCGCAATTGAAACGATACTCGAGCGGCGGAGGGTGAGCGCGATGGGAGACGAACGGACGATGATACGGACGCAGGGCCTGGGCAAGCGTTTCAGGACGCAGAAGCGCGCGGGAACGGGGCTCAAGGCGGCGTTCAAGGCCTTCTTCAAGCCCGAATACGAGACGGTCGAGGCGGTCGCCGGGATCGACTTCGACCTCCCCGCCGGCGAGATCCGCGCCCTCATCGGCCCCAACGGCGCGGGGAAGTCCACTTTCATCAAGATGCTCTGCGGCGTCCTCCATCCCAGTTACGGCGAGCTCTCCTGCCTCGGGATGACGCCGTGGAAGGACAGGCGCGAGTACGTGCGGCGCATCGGCGCGGTGTTCGGGCAGAAGACCCAGCTCATGTGGGACCTCCCCGCCGCGGACACCTTCACCATCAACAAGAAGATCTACGGCGTGGACGACGCGGCCTTCAAGCGGTCCATGGGCTACTTCGAGGAGCGCTTCGGCCTCGCGGCCTTCGCGGGCCGCCCCGTCCGGAGCCTCTCGCTCGGCGAGCGCATGCGGTGCGAGCTCGTCGCGGCCCTCCTCCACGAGCCCGCCCTCGTGTTCCTCGACGAGCCGACCATCGGCATGGACATCCTGGCCAAGGACACCGTGAGGCAGTTCGTGCGCGACGTGAACCGCGACCGGGGCGTGAGCTTCATCCTCACCACCCACGACCTCGGGGACGTCGAGAACCTCTGCGACCGCGTCACCGTCATCAACCACGGCTCCATCGTCTTCGATCGCGGCATGGACGAGCTCAAGCGGACCCTGGGCGGCAAGCAGCGGCTCGAGCTCGCCTTCAGCCGCCCCCTCGACGCGGCCGAACGCGCCGCCGCCGCCGCGGACGGAGCCGTCTTCGCTGGAGAAGACGCGAACGCTCCCGCCCTCAAGGCCTCCTGGGAGCTCGCGGGCGAGGGCGCCGAGCGAAGCGCCCGCGTGGCGAGCCTCCTCACCTCATGGCCCGTCGCCGACATCGCCATCACCGAGCCCGAGATCGAGACCATCATCAGGGAGCTCTACGCCGCCGCCGAGCCTGGCGATTGAGGACCGGGCGGCCGTCGATTCCCAATGCTATTCATATCGCTTCCAAGATGAGGGTCCAAGGGAGAAGGGCAGGCGCCCTTCTCCCTTTCTCTCTCCTCTCCTCTTCTCCGCCGGGGCAAGGGGCGCAGCCCCCTCTCTCTTTATTTCTCTGAGTGACAGCCGAGTGAAACCCCACTGCAGAGCAGAATCCTGAAATGCGATTCGGAGAAGGCGGCGGGTGGACGGGAAAACCATGCGGAGACAATCGAAGTACTCT
>CAZIEI010000006.1:22009-44887 GCA_964538705.1 uncultured Spirochaetales bacterium
CCCCGCCAGTCTTACGAGTCAATCGCATTTCAGGATTCTGCCGGCGGTGGGACTTCCCTCCGGTCGTACGCATCCTGCGTACTCCCTCCGGGCCGCCTCGTCGCGCTGGCGTCGCGCATAGCTCGCTTCGCTCGCTGTACCGATGGGAATGGTTTATCTGCCCGCTACCGCGGGAACGGAATCCTTGCGCGACTTCCGCCTGCTTCCGCGGCGCGCGCGACTCGGTTCAAGTCCCACCGCACTGAGCCGATCGTGATAAATCTACCCGCTCAGTGAAACCTCATGCAGAGCAGAATCCTGAAATGCGACTCGGAGAAGGCGGCGGGTGGACGGGAAAACCATGCGGAGACAATCGAAGTACTCTTCGCTCTTGTCGGAGCATGGTTTTCCCGTCCAGGCCCCGCCAGTCTTACGAGTCAATCGCATTTCAGGATTCTGCCGGCGGTGGGACTTGAACCCACACGAAGTCGCCCTCAGCGGATTTTGAGTCCGCCGCGTCTGCCATTCCGCCACGCCGGCCGGGGCACGACATTCTTACCGGCGCTCCCTCGTCGCGTCAAGGAGCCCCGCGGCGCCGGATGCGGGGCCCGAGCGGGCCGGCGCGGCGCTCGCTGCTCGTAGGCCGCCCCGCTAGGCCGCTCGGGCGTCATGAGGTACAATCGGGCGCATGGACGCGATACTGGAATGGGGCGCCGGCGTCATCGCCGCCGTCCAGTCCTTCCGCTCGCCGGCGCTCGACGCGGCGGTCATAGGCTTCACGCAGCTCGGCTCGGAGTACTTCTTCCTCGCCGTGCTCCCGCTCCTCTTCTGGTGCGTGGAAGAGAGGCGCGGCGTGCGGCTGGGCTTCCTCACCTTCTTCACGCTCTTCGCGAACCTCGCGCTCAAGGATTTAATCGCGCTCCCGCGGCCGTACCAGTCGAGGCCCGAGCTCCACGTGGTCGACGAGGTCGGGGCCTCGCTTCCCTCATGGCACGCCCAGGGCTCGGCGGTATTCTGGGGATCGATGATCGGCTGGATCAGGAAGCCCTGGGGTATCATCCTGGCCTTCGCGATGCCGCTCGCGATCGGCTTCACGAGGGTCTACCTCGGCGTCCATTATCCCACGGACATCCTCGCCGGGTGGGCGCTCGGCGCCGCATTCGTGATCGCGTACCGCGCGCTCGAACCAAAGCTGCTTCCCGTCATCGGGAAGCTCCATACGCGCTTCCAAATCGCGATCGTCGCGGGAATCTCCTGGGTGATGTGCGCCGTCCACTTGAAGGACGTCGCGCCCGGGGCGGCCTTCTTCGGGATCGGGATGGGATACGCGCTCAACCTCAGGCACCTGCGGTTCTCCGCCGCGGGGAAGGCGGGCAGCAGGCTCCTCCGGGTGCTCGCGGGGGGCGTTCCGCTCGCGGCTCTGTATTTCGGGATTAAGCTCGTATCGCCCGTCGAGGGCCAAGCCAACTACGCGCTCTTCCGGTTCATGCGCTACGGCGCCCTCGGATTCTGGATCGCCTTCGGCGCCCCCTGGCTCTTCCAACGGCTCAAGCTCGCCGGCAGGAAGCCCGAGGATCGCGCTCCGTCGCCCTCGCCCGCGACCTGACCGGAGCGGCGGGCGGCCGCGTCATTTCTTCAGGAAATATCCGTTTCCTTCCTGGAGCGCGAAGGGAGCGGCTCCCGCGCCGACGAGGACGACCTCGCCCGAACTCTCCACGAAGATCGCGCTCGCGCCGGGCACGGACTCGACGAGGGCCTTTCCGCCTTCGAGCCCGAGGATGAAGGTCGAGGTGGAGAGGCAGTCGGCGAGCATCGAGTCGGCGCAGACGATGGTGGCCGATACGAGCCCCGATTCCGCGGGGTAGCCCGTCCTCGCGTCGAGGATGTGGTGGTAGCGCTTCTCTCCCACCATGAAGAACCGCTCGTACGGCCCCGAGGTCACGAGGCTCGCGTCCTCCGCCGGCATGACGCCGAGGTAGCTGTTGCGCTTGCGCTCCGGATCCTGGATGCCGATCCTGAAGGGCTTGCCCGGCCCCTTGGAGCCCACCGCGTAGATGTTCCCGCCCAGGTCGATGATCGCGCGCTTCACGCCGCCTTTTCTGAGGATAACGGCAGCCTCGTTCGCGGCGTAGCCCTTTGCGATCGCCCCCAGGTCCAGGGCCATACCCTTCTTCTTCAGGAAGACCTCGCGCCTTCCCTCGTCCACCTCGACATCGCGGTAATCGACGAGATCGAGGGCCGCGGATATTTCCTCCGCGGTGGGGACGCGCGCCGCGTCCGTGCCGATGCCCCAGAGCTTCACGAGGGGACCGACGGTCGGGTCGAAGGCGCCGTCCGTACGGCGCGCGAAGTCGAGTCCCGCGAGGAGGACCCCGAGGGTGTCCGCCGACACGGCGACGGGCGAGTCGCCCGCGGCCGCCGAAACGCGCGCGATCTCCGAATCGGCCGTATTGGCGCTCATGCGTGCCTCGATGTCGGCGAGGCGGGCGAAGGCCTCCGCGACCGCGCGCGGCTTGTCGGCGCCGTAGACGCTGATCCGGCACACCGTTCCGAGCACGAAGCGCTCGCGCGTGGCGGGGGCGGCATCGCTCGAGCACGAGGCCGCGAGGATGGCGACGATGATGGCGATGGCGATGGCCGCGGCAGGCGGCGCTCTCCTCTTGTCCATGCCCCGAGGGTAGGGGAGGGAGGGCGGAAGCGTCTAGCGGTCGGCTATCGGACGGCCTGGGATCGCCGATCCGTCCGCCGCCCGGGATCGGTCCGATGGAGTCGCAAAGCGGACCGGGCTGGGGTAGAATGCGGAAGCCATGTTCCTGCCCCTGTTCGCCGCCCTCGCCGCCGCGGCCCTCTTCTACTTCGTCCTCCCCGTCGCGGGCGCCTTCTCCGTTCGCTCGGGCTGGAGGCGTTTCCGCGCGGCCATGCTGGACGCGGCGCGGCGTCCCGTCCTCGGTTACGCGGCGCTCGCCCGGGCCGCTGACGGCGAGAGCTTCAGGCTCTCGGGCGGGCTCGAGGCCATGGAGGGCGGATACAGGCTGTGGATCCGCGGCGGAAAAGCGGGAGCGGAGCTCTCGGTGGCCGTGGACATGAGCCACGCCCGCCTCTTCTCGCTTCCGGCGAGCGAGGCAGTAGAGGAGAACGGCCGGTTCCCCGCTCGAACGCGGGCCGGAACAGCCGCCGCGCTCTCGGCTCTGAGGACGGGCTACGACGAAACGAGCGCCTCGCCGGAGCCGCTCTCGTGGCGAAGTCTCCCCGCGCTCGTGGAGGGCACGCCCGTCTTCGTGAGCGGCCGCCTCGTCCGCGAGGGCGGCAGGGCCTACTTAGGCGGCGACGCGAAGGACCCCGCGACGGTGGTCATCTACGGCTGCCGCGAGAGCGAGCTCCTTCCGCTCTGCGTGAGGCAGGGCAGGCAGCCGAACGAGTACTGGAACAGGATCACGCCCATCTCCTTCGCGATCGGCTTCGCGTGGATGATCGTGGTGCTCCTCTCCTTCGCGCGGGGCGTCCTCGTCAAGGACATCTTCCTCATGTGCGCGGTCATCGCTTTCGTCCCGCTCCTGCCGCTCCTCCCTCCGGGGCTGATCCTCTACTTGGGCTATCGGGCCGCGTGGAAGCGAGCACGCTCCCTCAGGGCGTCGCGCGATTGCATCCTCATGCCCTGCGCGGCTTTCCCCCCGGGCGTCGTCGAGACGGACCTTCCCGGGGGCGAGCGCTATGCGCGGCGTTTCCGCGGCGCCTCGGAGCCGCTCGCCGCTACCGAAGACGCTTTCCTCCTGGGCGATGACCTCCCTCTCTCGCTCAAGGCAGGCATGCGCGGTTTCACCTGTTTCGGCTCGCCGAGCGGCGGCTCCGACGCGCCGCTCTCGCGCCCGGCCGATCCCATGGCCGGGCTCTACGCGGTGCCGGGGATCCCCGAGGAGCTCTCTCGGCGCTGCCGCGCGCGCGCGCGCGCGTACGCCTTCCTCGCGGCGCTCGCGCTCGGCGGCGCGGCGGCGGTGAACGCGGCCATCGCCTTCATGGTGCTCAGGGCCGTCCTTTAGCGGTCCGCGCGCTTGCCAAGGGCGGCGCGCGCATCTAGAATCCCGGTATGAGCGGAGCGATAGACTTCCACGTCCACGCGTTCCCGGACGCGCTCGCCGCGCGCGCGGTGTCCAGTCTCGAGGAGGGCGTCAGGGTGAAGGCCCTCACCGACGGGACCGTCTCGGGGCTCCTCGCCTCCATGGACCGGGCCGGCGTGGAAGCTTCGGTCATCCAGAGCATCGCCACCAAGCCCTCGCAGTTCGAGCCGATCCTGGAATGGTCAGCGTCGATCGCATCGCCGAGGATCGTCCCCTTCGCGTCGATCCACCCGAAGGACACCTCGCCGCGCGAGCGCGCGGCGAAGATCGCCGTCGCGGGGCTCAAGGGCGTCAAGTTCCATCCGTTCTATCAGGAATTCGCCGTAGACGATCCCGCCATGGACCCGGTCTACGGCGCGCTCGCGGACGAGGGGCTCATCGCGTTCTTCCACGCGGGCTACGACATCGGCTACGCCTTCTCCGATCTCGCCGATCCCGAGCGCATCGCCCGCGTCGCGCGCCGCTTCCCCTCGCTCAAGGTGGTTGCGGCCCACCTGGGCGGATGGATGCAATGGGACAGGGTGGAGGAGTTCCTCGTGGGAACGGACACGTGGCTCGAGCTCTCGTACTCGCTAGAGTTCCTGCCGATCCCGCAGGCCCGGAGGATGATCATGGCTCATGATCCCGAGCGGGTGCTCTTCGGTTCGGACTCGCCCTGGGACGATCAGGCCGGTTCTCTCGCGCTCATCGACGCGCTCGATCTGGGACGCGACCTCGAGGAGCGGATCCGTTCGGGGAACGCCCGGGCCCTCCTCGGGATTTAGCGGGCCGCGGAGGGGTCCGCCCCTTAGCGACGGACCCGCTTGCGCATCGCCGTCTCAGTTCCCCTCGTCGTCTCCGCCGTCGTCCGGTTCGTTTTCGAGCGGCGAACCGGGATCGAGGTCGGAGTAATCGTCGTCCACGGGTTCGTCGTCGTTCCAGAAGGAGCCGCCCGTGGGCTCGGCCGCGGCATCCGAGGAGCCCTCGTCGGCCGACGCGTCGATGCCCGCGTCGGATGGAACGATCCCATCATCGCTGCCGGGCTTCGCTCCGCGCGGAACGCCGCCGCCTTCGGCCGGTTCCTCGCCCTCGCGGAGCTCCGCTTCGTCCTCGCGCTTCCGTGCGAAGTTGACGGCGAGCTTCCTTCCCTTGAAATCGACCCCGTCCATGCGCGTGACCGCTTCCTGAGCGATGTCGGCCGTTATCTGGACGAACATGTAGTTGTCGAAAAGCCTAATCTCGCCGACCTTGTCCTGCGGGATCCCGCCTCCCTCGAAGAGCTCGAGGAGATGCCTCGGGTAGAAGTGGCGCTTTCTGCCCGCCGAGACGAAGAGGGTCGCGGATTCGACGCCCTCGGGAAGGGGCGGATGGCGCTCCTGCTTGCGCGGTTCGGCGTGTTCCTGGGCGGGGCGCTCGGATTTTCCCCGCGCGTCCTGCTGGCCCCGTTCGCCGCCGCGCTTCTCGGAACGATCGCGTCCTGAGTTCGCCGACTCGGCGCTTGCCGCGCCGGCTCGTCCTTCGGCGTCGCGGTCGCGTCGATCGCTCCCGCGGCCATTCTTGCGTTCGCCCTCGCGGCGCTCGCCGTCCTTGCGGGAGCCGTTCCCACGCTCGGCATCGCGGCGGCCGTCTCCGCCCCGCGGTTCTTTCCGCTCGCCCTCGCGGCGCTGGCCGCCCCTGCCTTCCCCGTCGCGGCGCTCTGCATCACGACGCTCGCTGTCACGGCGCGGTCCTTGCCTGCCGGACTCGACGAGGTCCTTGAGGAGGTACGCGGCGAAGTAGGAGCGGAAATAGAAGGGCACGTGCTTCTTGAGTATCCGCCGGAGCTCGATGATGTCGTCCGCGTGCTCGGGGCTCCGGATGGCGTCCATGATGCCTTTGATGCGCGTGGCGAGTTCGCCCTCGGTCAGCTTGAGTCTGTTCATGAGCGCGTGTTCTCCTCTATCCGTTTGTACCCCATAGGACCGGTTTCCTCAAGGGAGCTTTCCGCCCGGGGTGCAATCTTCCGGGAAACGATATAGGATGGGCGCCGTCATGAAACACGCGTTCGCCATCGCCCTCGCCGCCGCGGCGTCCCTCGCCGCGCCCCTCGCCGCCCAGGGAGCCTCCGCCGGTCCCGTACCGGGCGCTTCGTCGCTCCCCGCTTCCCCCGGCGAGTCGTCGCCCGCGCCCGTCCTCCCCGAGGACCCTTCCGCCCTCATCGGCATGGGGCTCGACGAGGCGTGGATGGCCTTCGGCGCGCCATCGCGGGTCTACCCGCTCCGCGGCGACGAGGAATGGCAGGACGACGTGGTTTTCGAATACGCGCAGGGCTTCTCGCTCTTCTGGTTCGGAGACCGGCTCTGGCAGATCGGATTTTCCTCCGGTTACCGGGGGCGGATCCTCGGGATCGTCCCGGGAGGCGCGGAGGCGTCGCTGTCCGTGTTCGGGAAGCCCATCGCCCAGGCAGACGGCTTTCTTGTCTACGAGCTCCCGTACCGGGGCTTCCCGCTCCGGCTCCGCGCGCGCGTCGCCGTTGGGCGGATCGAGGAGGCCTACGTCTACCGGGCTGACTTCTAGCGGATTGATGGATTATATACCGCCAGGAGAGCGGCCTCGCTTGCGCGCGATACCCTGAAATGCTAGCATCCGTTCAATGGCGAAGCTCTGCCTCTGCTTGACCGGAAAAACGATCCAGGAAAACCTCGACGTCCTCGAGACGTACCGCGGCGCGGCGGACCTGGCCGAGCTCCGCGCCGACATGCTCGATCCCGACGAGCAGTACTACATCCGGTCGTTCCCCGAGCGGGCCGGGCTCCCCGTGATCCTCACGATCAGGCGGAGGGTGGACGGCGGCCTCTGGGCCGACGGCGAGGGCGCGCGCATGGTGCTCCTGGCCAAGGGCCTCGCCTACGCCGACTCCGATCCGCGGAAGAACTTCGCTTATGTCGACCTCGAGGAGGACCTCAAGGTCCAGTCGGTGGAGGAGGCGGCGCGCGCCTTCGGGACCCGGATCATCCGGTCGAGGCACGACGTACGCGGAACCCCCGACGACTGCTCCGCCGCGCTCGCCGCCATCCCGCACAATCCTGATGAGATCCCCAAGCTCGCCGTCCGCGCGCGGAGCGTCGAGGACTCGATCCGCATCCTCAGGGCGGCGCGTTCCTCCTCGCGCGAGGACAGGATCGTCCTGGGCATGGGCGACGAGGGCTTCTGGACGCGCATCATCCCCGATTCCCTGGGTTCCTTCCTCACCTACGCCTCGGCCATATCGGGCGGCAAGGCCTCCGCCGCGTGCGGTCAGGCGGATCCGCGCGTCCTCTTGGGAGCCTACCGCTTCAGGTCGATTAGTCCGTCCACCCGCCTCTACGCGGTGGCCGGCCGCTTCGCCATGGGATCCCCCCTCATGGCCTCCCTCAACGAGGCGCTCGCGGAGCGCGGCGAGGACGCCGTTTTCTTCCCGCTTCCCGCCTCTTCCTTCGCCCCCTTCATGGAATTCGCCGGGCTCATCGGGCTCGCGGGCGCCGTCGTCCTGCCGCCCCTCCGCGCGGAGGCCGCCGCCGCCTGCCAATGGCGGGACGAGGCCTCGCGGCGTACCGGCTCCGCGTCCTTCGTGCGCATGTCGCCGCGGGGCTGGCTCGGCTACGATCCCGATTCGCCCTGCGTGACCGAGGCGCTCAAGGCGGTCGTGGGACGGCGCCTGAGGTTCGGCCGCCGCGGCGTGGTGCTCGGGGCCGGACCGGCAGCCGAGGCAGCCGTGGGAGCGCTCAGGTCGATGGGCTACCGCGTGATCGCCTCCGACCGCTCGCTCGCCTTCGGCAGGGACGGACGGGCCGTCGGCGGAGTGGACTGGGCCGGGCCCGAGGCCACCGCGCTCAAGGTGCGGCCCCTGGGACGCGTCCTCATCGTGAAGACGGCGCGGACGGCGCTGGACCTCCGCGAGGACGATCCCCTCCCCGAGTACACCTTCACCGGCGAGGAATCCGTCATCGACATCGTGAGCGGCGGCGAGGTCTCGGCCTTCGCGCGAAGGGCCTCTGAGTCGGGCTGCGCGGTCCGCGACGGGACTGTATTCCGCAGGCTGCAGACCGACAGGATCATCTCGCTCATGGCCTCCGGGGACGGGGCGCGCCAGTGAGCGGGTCCGGGAAGTCGGCTTTCGTGGCCGTGCTCGGGCGCCCCTCCGCGGGGAAATCCACGCTCGTCAACGCCCTCTGCGGGTGGAAGGTCTCCATCGTCTCGCCCGTGCCCCAGACCACGCGGTCCCAGGTGCGCGGCGTCGTCACGAGGAAGGAGGGCCAGCTCGTCCTCCTCGACACGCCCGGCCTCCACGACTCCGAGAGGCGGATGAACGCGCTCCTCCGGGACTCGGCGCGGCAGGCCGTGTCGAGCGCGGACGTCCTCCTCTACGTCATCGACTGCTCCAGGAAGCCCGGCCCCGAGGAGGACATCGTCTCCGCCCTCGCCGCGCCGCACGCCGCCAAGACGATCGTCGCCGTCAACAAGGTCGACGCCAAGGGCGCCGATCCCGCCGCGGCCGAGGCCTTCGCGGCCGAGCGCGTCCCGGGAGCCCGGACGATGCGCGTGAGCGCGCTCAAGGAGACCGGAACGGAGGAGCTCGCGCTCGCGCTCCTCTCCATGGCCCCCGAAGGGCCCGAGTATTACCCCGAGGACGTGGCGACGGACCAGGAGCCCGTCTTCCGCATCGCCGAGATCATCCGCGAGAAGGTATTCCTCCACACCCGCGACGAGCTCCCCCACGCGACCTACGCGGAGGTGGACGAGGCGGAGATGTCCGCGGACGGGAAGCGCCTCAGCGTGCGCGCCTCCATCGCCGTCGAGCGCGAGTCGCAGAAGGGGATGCTGATCGGGAAGGGCGCGTCGATGATCAAGCGCATCAGGGAGGAAGCCGAGCGGGACATGAACGAGATCTTCCCCTGGCGCGTGAAGCTCGAGCTCCAGGTGCGGGTGGACAAGGACTGGCGCAAGGATTCCGCGACGCTGAAGCGGCTCGGCATCGCGCCCGGGGGCTGACGGGCCGCGCGGCGGACGGCGTCCGCCCCCTTCCTCAGGGTTCCTTGAGCGCGTCCAGCTTCCGCGCGTCCTTCTCCGCCTCGTCGAAACCCTCGCGGAGCACGCGCTCCAGCACGGAGAGCGCCGCGGGGAAGACCTTCCCCTCGAGGAGCCCGCGTTCGTCGCGGTTAAAGTCCGAGAGCACGTAGCCGGCCACGTCGTCATGCGAGGGCCGCCCGATTCCGAACCGCATTCTGAGGAAGTCTCTGGTGCCGAGCCGCTCGGCCGTCGAGCGGAGGCCGTTGTGCCCGCCCAGGCCGCCGCCTCGCTTGAGCGAGACGGTGCCGAAGGGGAGCTCGAGCTCGTCGTGCACGACGAGGATCTCTCCGGGCTCGATTCCCTCGCGCCGCGCGAGGTCCGCCACGCTCAGGCCGGAGAGGTTCATGAAGGTGTCCGGCTTGAGGAGGGCGACCCGGCCCGAGGGCGCGTCCATCCACGCCACGCGCCCCTGGTGCTTCCGCTGCCAGGAGAGGCCGGACCCGATGCCCGACGCGTCGAGGAAGAGCCACGCTACGTTGTGCCTGTTGCGCTCGTATTCCCTGCCCGCGTTGCCCAAGAAGGCGCAGAGCCTCACCATGGCGTCCTCCGTTTTGACAGTCCCGGAGTGGCATAGTACAATGATCCGGCCCGGGCTGGAAAGCCCGCGGCCTCACGGAGCGCGGCGCTGCCCGCATCCGCTCAGGATAAGGGAGGTTCCGATGCCCCACGAGCGCGTGAACCGCGACGCCGAGCTCGCCGAGGGCGGCGCGCGGCTCAGCTACCGCCACGCCGGCCCGGCGTGGACCGATCCCCCCCGCAGGACGATCGACGAGATCCGCCTCGAGGAACTTCTCGCGTTCACGGACCTCGATCCCGAAGAGCGCGCTGCGCTCTCCCAGCCCCGGCGGCTTTCGGTTCTCTCCAACGGCTGGCAGTCCTGGTCCCCGTCTTGGGAGCTCGCGCCGGGCGAGCGGATGCCCGGCCCGGGAAGCATGCGCCGCTTCTCCGTCTTCATAAACCGGCCCGGCGACCGACCGAGGCGGGGCAGGGTCCGTTCGCACTTCTTCCTCTACCTCCGCACGGGAGATCTCATGATCGGCCTCGCGTCGCGCAACTCAGGATCGGCGCCCGTCGGCTTCGAATTCAACCGCAAGGCGGGGACGGTGCGGATCGATCTCCATTCAGCGGGCAAGCGCCGCGCCAACGGAGAGCCCCTCGCGGAGATCGCCGTGGTCTGGGGGCGCGGCTATTTCGAATTCAAGGATCGCCTCACCGCGGCCTTCGGCGGCCTGGCATCCTTCGACAGGCTCTCCTTCCTCCGGGCGCGCGGCTCGGAGCGCCCCGTGCCCGGGGGCTGGGAGTCCTGGTACAATCACTACTCGGACATCAACGAGGACCTCGTGCTCTCCGCGCTCGACGCGCTGGACGACAACGGGAACTTCGTCAACCGCTACTACATCGAACGCGGAAAACCCACCGTCTTCCAGGTGGACGACGGCTGGGAGATCGCGGTGGGCGATTGGGAGGCCAACCGGGAGCGCTTCCCGAGCGGCATGAAGCGGATCGCGGACAGGGTGCGCGGCAAGGGCTTCATCCCCGGGATATGGATCGCGCCCTTCGCCGTCACCACCATCTCCCGCGTCTTCCACGAGCGCCCGGAGTGGCTCCTCAGGGACGCGCGCGGCCGTCCCGTGCGCGCGGGCTGGCTCCCCGCCTGGGGCGGCTGGTTCCACTGCCTCGACCTCTCGCGCGAGGACGTCCGCGAACACCTCTACACCCTCTTCAGGCGCCTGGTGGACGAGTGGGGTTTCCGCTACCTCAAGCTGGATTTCCTCTACGCGGGCCTCCTCGAGGGCGCGCGCTCGGGCGGCGGCGCGGCCTACGAGTGGTACGAGCAGGTCGTCGGCCGCGTCGCGTCGATGACGCGGAACGCCGAGGGCCGCCCCGTGGCCTGGCTCGGCTGCGGCGCGCCACTCGAGTCTTCCTTCAGGCATTTCCCCCTCATGCGCGTGGGCGCGGATACCCGGGAGGCCTGGGACCTCCCCGCGGCGCGCTTCATCCACTACCCGGGACGCCCCTCCGCCTGCATGTCGCTCCGCGACGTCGCGGGCCGCGCGCTCCTGGACGGCTCCGTCCTCGCCTCCGATCCCGACGTGTTCTTCCTGCGCTCGGTCCGATGCAAGCTCACGCGGACCGAGCGGGAGCTCCTCGCTATCGTGGACTTCATGTTCGGTTCCCAGCTCATGGTCTCGGACGACGTGCAGGACTATCCGAGCGGCGACGAGGAGTCCTTCACCACGCGGATCGTCGAGCTCTACGACCGGCTCTCGGGCCGTGAGTGGGGCATCAAGCGGATCGAGGGGCTTGCGTACCGCGTCTTCTCGCGCTCGGGCGACGTGATCGGGATCCTGAACCTGTCTGACCGCGTTTTCAAGACGGGCGAGCGGACAGGCATGGACCTGGACAGGGCCATCGTGTCCCACGCGACGCTCGAGCGCGGCGTCCTCTCCTTCCAGCGTAGGTCGATCAGCCTCTTCGCGGTCTAGGACGCGCCCTAAAGCCCGATGCTAGCCGGGTGCCCGCTAGCTCCCATTCCTCGCCGCCTCCCAGAGGAAGATGGAGGCGGCGCAGGCCACGTTGAGCGAGTCGGCGGCGCCCGAGACCGGAATGCTGGCCACGGCGTCGCAGAGCTCCTTGAGCGCGACGCTCATGCCTTTGGCCTCGTTGCCCATGACGATGACGGCCGGACGCGCGAGGCGGAGCGATGCGAGCGGAGCGTCCCCTTTCGAGTCGGTGCCGATGACGCGCGCGCCGGTCGTTTCCTTGAGCTCCTCGATCCATCCTGAGAATTCGTCCATCGACTCGACGCAGGCGATGCGCGCGTGGAAGACGCAGCCCATGCTCGCCCGGATGGCCTTGGGATCGAAGGGATCGACGCCGTGACCGACGGTGAGCACGGCGTCCGCGCCGAAGGCCTCCGCGGACCGGACGATGGAGCCGAAGTTGCCGTGGTCGCTCGGCCGGTCGAGGACGAGGACGAGCGGCCGCTCCCCGAGCTTGACGTCGGAGAGGCCGAGGCGCCCGACGCGCGCGGTCGCGACGATCTCCGACGGCTCCTCGCGGTCGCAGAGCGAGCGATAGAGCTCCTTCTTCATCTCGATGGCGGCCGCGCCGGAATGCCCCTCGATGAAATCCCTCGCCCATCCGGAGAGCGCCCCCCGGTCCTCCGCGATGATTCTCGTGAAGGGGAGACCCGCGGAGTCCGCGCGCTTGATGGACTCGATCCCCTCGATGAACGCCTCGCCGCGCTGCTTTCGCTTTGCCCGGTTCGACTTCAGGGAAGAGATCACCTGGAATTCGTCGTTCTCGGAATCGATCCTGGTCCAGTTCACGGGCTCGCCTGGGGGCTCCGCTCGCCCGCCGCGACGAGGGCGAGCTCGGCCTTCACGATCTTCTTGAGGTAGGCCGAGGAGAAATCGGGTTCGCGTTCCAGCGGCTTGAGCCGGGCCTCGGCCTCGGCGAATCGACCGAGCCGCCTCAGTATCTCCGCGGGGAGGAGGCGCGACGTCGCGTAGTAGTAGTCGCCGCGCTTCACCTCGCGCGCGTAGGCGTCCATCCACGCGAGGGCCTTCTCGAGGTAGAGGGCGGTCCGGGCCTCGTCCCGGTAGTCCTCCGCCTGCCACGCGGCGCGGAGGTAGGAGAGGGCTATGGAGTACGAGCCGTAGCGGAGGGGGACGGCCTTCGCCTCCTGCACGCGCGCGAGGAAGTAGTACGGAAAGTGAGCGCGCTCGATTCCCTTGTACTCGGGCGTTCCGACGAAGGCCCTGAGGCGATCGGCCTCGAGCGCGCCGATTGAATCGGCGTAGAGGGGGCAGCGGCAGGAGGGACAGATGGGGAGGTCGGGGGGATCGACGACGCCTGCGCCGAAAAGCCGGAGGTCGAGCCGGGATCCCCAGACGGCGCTCGCCTGGGACTTCGCCGCGGGGACGGCGGTCCCGCAGACGGGGCAGGCGCGCTTCTCCGCCATCGTCGGCGTCGGGACGGGGACCCGGGCCGTATTGAAGCGCGCCGCCGAGGGCGCGGGGGTCGGCGCTGGGCTCGAAAGTGCCTGGAAGAGCGCGCCGAGGTCGCCGAGCCCCGAATCCGGGTCCTGGGCGGCGAGGCCCGGTACGGCGGCGAGGATCGCGGTTATGGCGAACGCGAGGGCGCGACCGCGTCGATTCATGATTCCGGATTATACGAGCGAACGCGGGTGTCGGCAACCGCGAGGCGGACGGGAGGCGGACGCGCGGGCGGCGTCCGGAACGTGGCTCAGCTGCCCGCGGCGAGCGCCTTGTCCACTTCGCGCGCGAGGACGTCCATCTCTATCGGCTTCACGAGGTAGGCCGAGGGCCCGAGGCGCATGGCGCGCTCGCGGATTTCGGCGTCCACGTAGCCCGTGATGAATATGACGGGGATTTTCTTCAGCATCTTGAGGCGGGATGCGACGTCGATGCCGTCCGTGAAGCTCTTGAGGTGGATGTCCATGATGACGAGGTCGGGCGGATCCTTGAGCGCCGCCTGGAGGACGGCGTCCCCGGACTCCATGACGTCCGTTACGGTATGCCCGAGGTCCTCGAGGCATTCCCGGATCTCGAGCGCGGCGAGCGCCTCGTCCTCCACCAGGAGGACGCGCGCCTTTCGAAGCGATGGGTTCATGGCGGGATGATACCACGGATCGCGCCGCGGGGCAAAGGGCGGCGCGGGCGGTGAATGGGGACTTGCGGCAGGAGCCCGGCGGATGGATAATTCAAGCATGGGCGATCGGATCGGCGTCAGGGACTTCTCGAGGCTGGATCACGCGGTTTCGGCCGCCCACCGCTTCCTCTTCGTCAAATTCCGGATACCGACCGTCATCGCCGCCGTGGCCGCCTACGCCGCGCTCGTCCTCTGCCTGGGCCCTCGCCTCGGCGTGTCTGCCAACTATTTTATCCTCCTCCCCGTCATCGTGTCCGCGGTCGCCTTCGGCTTCTGGGGAGGCCTCGCCGCGGGCTCCCTCGGCCTCCCCGCGAATCTCCTCCTCTTCCACCTCCTCGGGCATCCGGATTTCTCCCCGGCGTCCAAGCCCATCGCGGAGCTTTCCGGCGTGGTCCTCGGCGCTGCCCTCGGCTACCTGAGCGACCTCTACGGCAAGCTCCAGGCCGAGATCGAGCGCCGCATGAGGACGGAGGAGACCCTCGTCCTCGCCCTCGAGGACAAGGACGTCCTCCTCCAGGAGGTCAACCACCGGGTGCGGAACAACCTCAACGTGATCAAGAGCCTCATCGGCCTCCAGGCCGCGCGGAACAAGGACCCCGCTTTCCAATCCGCCGCGCGCCAGCTCCAGCAGCGCGTCTTCGCCATCGCCCTCGTGCAGGAGCAACTCTACGGCAAGGCCGGGATATCGCGCCTCAGCCCCTCCGAGTACGTTCCCCAGCTCGTCGCCAACCTCCTCAAGGCCTTCGGCTCGAAGGCAACGGTGGCCATGTCCGTCGACGACGGGGACGAGTCGCTCAGCATGGACCAGGCGACGCCGCTCGGGCTCATCATCTCCGAGGTCATCACCAATTCGATGAAGCACGGCGCGAGCGAGGGGGGCGAGTCGATGATCAGGGTCGAATTCGCCCGGGAGGGCGGCGAGTGGATCCTGAGGCTCGCCGACAACGGTCCGGGCTTCGACCCCGCCGCGTGCGGCCGCGCCGGACTGGGGCTCAAGCTCGTGGAGACGCTCTGCCGCCAGCTCGGGGGGACCTATTCCGTGAATGCCGAGGCCGGTACGGCGTTCAGGTTCTCTTTCCCGGCGTTCCATACGGCCGGAGCGGCCCCCTCAGCCAAAGGGGAGCATCCGCGACGGCCCTTCCTGGGAAAAGCCGGTCCAGAGGTGTAGAGTATGGATCGCGAATCCGCGTCCGGAGGTGTACCGTGAAAAAAACAGCCCTCATCAACGTCGCGACCGCCGCCTTCCTCTCCGCGGTCCTCGCGTTCGCGTCCTGCGGATCCCTGTCCTCCGCCGCCAAAGTTTCCGCGACGGAAGCGGCTCCCGCCGCGAGGGAGGCCGCGACGGGAGCCGCTCCCGCCGCGAAGGAGGCCGCGAAGCGCGATGCGGCGGACAAGAAGTCTCCCGGGGAAGTACCCGCGTCCGCTCCCGCTCCCGCTCCCGCTCCCGCGGATTCGGCGAAGGGCGGCCTTCGCGGCGATTCCGACGCGGAGGAGGGGTTCTTCGCGGAGGGCGAGCTTGACGGCAAGGGGGCTTTCGAGGCGGAAGCCGCGCCGAAGATGGAGAAGGAAGCGCCCGCTAAACCCTCCTCCACCTCTCCGCGCAGGACGAGCGCGAAGGCGGAGTCCGGGCTCAAGGCCGGCTACTCCGACGACAACGAGCAGTTCAACTACTACCTCAAGTTCCTCGACGACTACGGGCGCGGCATCGACCAGTACCCGCTCCGCGTGGGCGAGCGCATCGTGATAACGGTGACGGACGAGGAGGGGAAGCCCGTGAATGGCGCGGCCGTGACGGCGTCCGCGAACGGGAAGCGATTGACCGCGGGCAGGACCTACGCCTCCGGGACCTTCTCGCTCTATCCCCTCGAGTACGCGGACGCCCGCGCATACGATGTCATCGTGTCCCAGGGATCGAAGAAGGCCTCGGTGAAGGTGGATAGGAGCGGACCGCGCGCGGTGAAGGTCGCCCTCGAGGGCAAGCGCGTCCTCCCCCAGAAGACACCGCTCGACATCCTCTTCGTCATCGACACCACGGGATCCATGTCCGAGGAGATCCAGCGCCTCAAGGACACCATCGAGATCATCAGCGCCAACGTGGCCTCGGTGTCTCCGGCGCCCCTCGTCCGCTTCGGCATGGTGCTCTACCGGGACAAGGGCGACGCCTACGTGACGAAGATCGCGCCCCTCACGGAGAGCCTCGAGGAGTTCCAGGAGGCCCTCGACTGGGTCGAGGCCGACGGCGGCGGCGACGGCCCCGAGGACCTCCAGTCGGCCCTCTCCGACGCGGTGAAGAAGATCCAGTGGAACCGGGACGGCATCCGCCTCGCCTTCGTCATCACCGACGCCGACTCCCATCTCGACTACGGCCAGTCCTACACCTACGCCGAGGCGGCGCGCGACGCGAAAGCCATGGGCGTGAAGATCCACACGATAGGTACGGGGAGCCTCCCCCTGGGCGGCGAGTTCGTGCTGAGGCAGATTTCGCAGTACACCCAGGGCCGCTACATCTTCCTCACCTACGGCGAGAAGGGGGAGAGCGAGGGCGGGCGCGAGGCCTCGGTCAGCCACCATACCGGCTCCAACTACCAGACCGACAAGCTCGAGGCCATCGTGATCCGCTTCGCGCGCGAGGAGCTCGCCTTCCAGAGCGACGTGCCCGTGCAGGCGGCGGACGACTGGTTCGAGGCCAAGAAGATCACGGGCGAGGAGCGCGACGACACGCTCGGGAAGCTCTTCGGCCAGGCCCTCCGCAACCTCGCGGACTACTCCTCGATCCGCGTGGGCCCGGACACGAAGGCCGCCATCGCGCCCATCGGCTTCCTCGATGCCGACAAGGCCGCGCTCGCGGGCCAGGCCGAGTACTTCTCGGAGTCGCTCCTCCTCGCGGCCTCCGCGGGGAAGGTGTTCACCCTCGTCGAGCGGAAGGACCTCCAGAAGATTCTCGCCGAGCAGGAGCTCCAGTACTCCGCGCTCGCCGACGAGAAGACCGCGGCCAAGCTCGGCTCCCTCATCGGGGCCGAGGTCATGGTGACGGGCCAGCTTTACGCCAAGGGCGACTCCTTCGAGGTCTTCTTGAAGCTCGTCCGCGTGGAGACGGGCGAGGTCCTCGCCGTCACGAAGGCCAAGATCGCAAAGGAGCTCGGACTCTGAGCGGGCGGGGCGGCCCGTGCCGCCCGGGTCCGCGGCCGATCGGGCCCGATGCGCGGTCCGTCGCATCGCGACCGCGGTCCCGCTTTCCCGCGGAGCTCGAGGAAGCCCTCGTTCGCGAGTGGCGCGTGCTCTCGGGATCGAGGGGAACGGGGCCGCTTTCATCGGCCGAGCTCGACCGGGCGGCGCGCGATCTCCTCGCCCTCCAGCGCGGGCTCACCGGCGATCGGTCGCTCATCGGATCCGCCTACATGGATTCGGCCGAGGCGCTCGGCGCCTACCTCCTCCACTACTGGCCGGCTAGTTTCCTCCAGGTCGGTCGGGCTCTGGACCGATCCGGCCTGCCCGCGCCGCGGAGGGTCCTGGATGTCGGGGCGGGACCGGGTCCGGCCGCCGCGGCCTGCGCGGCGCGCGGAGCGGAGCGGATCGCCGCGGTCGACTCTTCCGAACGCGCGCTCGCCGTCGCGGGCCGTCTCCTCGCGCCTTCCGGCGCTTCGTTCTCCGCGCGTCCGTGGAGGGCCGGAGGGATCGACTCCGCCGCACCCTTCGCCGGGGAGGATGACTGGGATCTCATCGTCCTCTCGCATTCGCTCAACGAATTCCACTTCGCGCCCGGGCTCATGCCCGCTTCGCGTGCGGCCGGGTCGCGTACGGCCCTCGTCGAATCGCTCGTGCCCTCATTGAGCCCGGAGGGGTGGATCCTCATCGTCGAGCCCGCGCTCCTCGCCACGAGCCGCGGCCTCATCGCGCTTCGGGACGATCTCCTCTCCCGGGGCTGGACAGTCGCCGCGCCCTGCATCTTCGCGGGGCCCTGCCCGGCCCTCGCCGCGGGGGAGGGCCAGACCTGCCACGACGCCTTCCCCTGGGAAGCCCCGTATTTCACCGACGCGATCGCGAAACGCGCCGGCCTGGACCGGAGCGAGCTCAAGATGGCCTGGTTCGCGCTGAAGCCTCCCCGCGCTCTCTCGCCCGAGAATGCGGACTCGATACCGGGCGCGAGGGCGGACGAAGGGGGCCGAACGGCGGTTGCGGCGCCGGACGCGGGCGACTGCCTCGTCGTCTCCGATCCGATGCTCAACAAGGCGGGCCGCACGCGCTTCATGCTCTGCGGCGCCGCGGGCCGCTTCAGCCTCTCGGCCAAGCTCGACGCGCTGCCGCCGGGGTGCGGGGCTTTCGCCGACCTCGCGCGGGGCATGGTCGTCCGCGTCCGCGGCGCCGAGGAGCGCGGCGGCTCAGGGCGGGGGCTCGTCCCGGGATCGACCGTGGAGATCATCGAGCGCTGAGCCCGGGCACTCGCCAGGGAGGCGCCCGAGGGTGTAGCATAGGGGCATGAAAGGCGTCATCGTCGCCGCAGGCTACGGCACCCGTTTCCTCCCCGTCACCAAGACCGTCCCCAAGGAAATGCTCCCCCTCGTGACTAAGCCCGCCATCGCGTTCATCATGGACGAGTTCACGGCCTCCGGCATCGAGGACGTCATAATCATCACGTCGCGGAGGAAGAAGGCCCTCGAGGACTATTTCGACCGCGAGGCCGAGCTCGAGTCAGTCTTCCTCAGGGAGGGCAAGGCCGACAAGGCCGCCCTCGTCGGGCCGCCGCCCGTCCGCGTGAGCTTCGTCCGGCAGACCGAGATGCGCGGCACGGGGCACGCACTCCTCCAGGCCGCACCCTTCATCGGGGACGAGCCCTGCGTGGTCGCCTATCCCGACGACATCCACGTGGGCGAGCCGCCCCTCGCGCGCCAGCTCATCGAGGCCCACGAGCGGACGGGCTGTTCCGTGCTCGCCACGATCCATGAAGAGGGCGACGTCTCGCGCTACGGCGTCGTGGACCCCGCGCCGGACGGGCTCCGCGTCCGCGGTTTCGTGGAGAAGCCCGCGCGCGGAACCGAGCCGAGCCACGAGGTTTCCATCGGCCGCTACCTCTACACGCCCGAATTTTTCCATAAGCTGAAGGATGGATGGGACCCGCGGGCCCTAGGCGAGTACTACCACCTGGGCGCCCTACGCTCCCTCATTGCCGAGGGAAAGCTCGCGTACGTCCGCGCGATGGGCGAGCGCCTGGACACGGGGGAACCCTCGGGCTACGTGAAGGCCTTCCTCGCGCGCGCCTGGGAGGAAGCGGAGCTCCGCGAGGCCGTGCGGGACTTCATGCGCTCCAAGGCCTGAGGCGCGCGGTGCCGGTCCCCGAAGGCCCCTTCTCCCGGACCGAGCTCCTTCTCGGGAGCGAGGCCATGGAGAAGCTCGCCGCGTCCACTGTGACTGTCGTCGGCCTCGGGGGCGTGGGCTCCTGGGCGGCGGAGGCCCTCGCGCGCTCAGGCGTCGGCGGCCTCGTCCTCATCGACCAGGACGACGTCTCCGTCACCAATGTGAATCGCCAATGCGTCGCGCTCGCGTCTACCATCGGGAGGCCCAAGGCCGAGGTCATGCGCGATCGCATCCTCGACATCAATCCCGAGGCACGGGTGAGCGCCATACGCGAACGCTTCGACGCCGCGAGCGCGGAGCGGCTCATCGCCGCGGGGCTGTCCTACGTCGTCGACGCCATAGACTCCGTGTCCGCCAAGGTCGAGCTCATCGTTCGCGCACAGTCGCTCGGCGTGCCCGTCATCAGCGCCATGGGCGCGGGGAACAAGCTCGACCCGTCCCTTTTCGAGATCGCCGACTTGAGCGAAACCTCCGTCTGCCCCCTCGCGCGCGCGGTCAGGAAAGAGCTCGCGCAGCGCGGGATCCGTTCCCTCCCCGTCGTCTACTCGCGCGAGCCCCCTATCGCCGCCGACGCCTGGGAGGGCGGTCCGGGGATCGCGGGCAGGCGTTCCGTACCGGGGAGCGTGGCGTTCGTGCCACCTGTGATGGGCTTTCTCATCGCGTCGCGCGTGGTGCGGGATATTGTTGGATATCGGATCAAAAAAAACGAGCCGTCGCACCGCTCGCTTTAGTCCATTATGCGAGCTAACAACTCCGTCTCGTTTTTTTTTGATCCGATATCCAACATTTCCTTGGACTGAGGCTAAGGAACGAGCCGTCGTACCGCTCGCTCTGATCCATTTTGCGAGCTACGGAGCCTATTGATTGATATGTTCCTGCTTCGCAGGAACGAGCGGCGGGGGTAGGCTCCGTGTAAAGGCTCGCGGGCGTTCACTCCCTTTCGGGCGAGAACGCCTAATTGCGCGAGCCTTAGTAACAACTCCGTCTCGTTTTTTTTGATCCGATATCCAACATTCCCGTTGACGGGGAGTCGAGAAACGAGCAGTCCTGTGGATTTGGAGGTCTAGCGGATCAGTCTTCGATCGCTACGGCGTTGGAAAATTTACCATAATCGTTCCCGTTATACAGCCGTACCTGCTGACCTATGGTGAAATTCGCGGAATCTATCCCGCTGGAGTCCATGGTGATGACAGCCGCACCCACGTCTTCCACGAATATGCCGAAGTTATACACAGAGTCCCCGCTTACGGTTCGAAAGTGCGCTGAAACGTTTGAATCGAAGTTTCTCCTGAGTGAAATTTCCCGGGTCGAATAGGAGACCCTGAGGAGGGTCCATTCGCCTTCGTTGCCTGAGGCGACGGGGCCGAAATCGCTCGTTCCGGATTCGTTCTTCGCTTTGAGCCAAACGTAATACGTCGTTCCGACCGTCAGTCCGTTCAGAATATGCGTCGTCCCCTCGATGTCCCCGCCGCTACGGGCGGCGCCGGCCGGATCGGACGAGGTCCCGTACCAGACTTCGTAGGCGGTCGCTCTGTCCACCGCATCCCAATTCAGGGTGAGCTGGCGGTCACCGGCGGCGAGGGTCGCCGCTCCGGGAGCATCGGGCGCGGGCTCGGGTGCAGGCTCGGAGCAGGCGCCGAGCCCGAACGCCGCCGCGAGCGCCAGGGATGCGATGATCGCGCTCCCATGATTCGCTTTCATGATTCCTCCTCGCCGTCCCTCGCCTGCAGGCGAGGAGGACGGTTTTCCATAAGCTATCACAGCGATCATTTTTCATGAAGCACGGCGTTTGAGCGCGCGAGCATGCGACTCCGGCTCAAATATTTCCGAGCGTATATCCGACATGTCCTCGAACAAATGTCAAGGAACGCGCCATCGCAGCGCTCAACGCGGGCCTGAGATCATTCCCCTATCAAAACTGCGTTAGTGTAGATGTCGGGGTTGTTCCCGTAAAAAATCCTCGCAACATTCCCCACTTTGAAATTATCCTCGACGATCAGAGTCTGATTCAGGTTCTCCACGACTATTTGGCCTTGGGGCCCCCAGAGGTTCCCATTGTAGATGGGGTGTCCGTAAGTGATCACAAGATGGCCACCAAACTGGCCGTAGTTTCTCCGGAACGAGACCTGCTTCTTTGAGAAGGAGACCCAGAGAAGGGTCCATTCGCCCTCGTTGCTCGAGGAGATGGGTCCGAAATCGCTCACGCCGTTTTCATTCTTGGCTTTGAGCCAGACGTGATACATCACGCCTCGCGCGAGCCCGGTCAGGTCATAGGTCGTTTCAAGTATGTCGCCATCGCTTTGGGTGGCGCTGGCTGGATCCTCCACAGTGCCGTACCAGACCTCGTAAGCCGTCGCGCCCTCGATGGGCTCCCAACTTAGGCTGAGGCGGTATTCGCCCGGGACGAGAGTCGCCGCGCCTGGGGCTTCCGGAACGGGCAGGGACTTCAGCGCATCTTCGCCCGCTCCCGGAATTCCGTGGGATTGAGGCCTTCGCGCTTCTTGAAAGCCGCGTAGAAGGCGGTTTTGGAATTGAAGCCGGACTCGAAGGCGATTTCCAGGACGCTCTTTCCCTGAGCGGGATCGGACAAGAGCTTTTTCGCGTCCTTGACCCGATAATCGTTCACGAAGTCGAAGAACGTCGCCTTGCGGTACTGGTTCAGCACCTGCGAGAGGTGGTTGCGGGTTATGCCGCAGAGCGTCGCGAGGCGATCCAGCGTGAGGTCGGGATCATGATGGGGGGCGGCGGTTTTCATGACATGGAGGAGCTTGGAGAGGTGGGCTTCCGCCGCCGAGCGCGCTAGGCTCGATTTCTCGTACTTGGCGAAGGCTTTGGACATCCTGGCCATGGCTTTCTGCTGGGCGTCCATGAAGCCGAGGCCCGCCCCGAAGGCGGCGTCGTCCCGTTTGAGTTTGAGGAGGTATAAGAGCGTCAATCCGAAGAAGAGGATATGCCAGGCTAGGAGGACGAGGTGGAAAAGGTGCTTGAAGAAATAGATCGACGCCCCGCGGAAGAGGAGCTGGCCGAACGCGCCGACGGCGGCGGCGAAAGCGAAGTACCAGAGTATGGAGGACATGAGGGTCCGCGCGATGCCTCGGGGCGCTCGCGCCGCGCCGCGAAGGAGGCAGGCTGCGTCAACGATCATGGCGACGAGGAGGAAGGGCGACGCGAGCGAGTTCATGATCGCATCCCAGTAGGTGTAGGCCGCGAAGTCCGGGTAGAGGACGAGGGCGGGCACGGAGGTGAGCGCGGCGCATGCCGCCAGGACCGCTGCCGCCAGGCGGATGCCGCCGCGGAAGCGCGAGCCTGAGAGGGTGACTAAGAAGCCGGAGGACAGGTAGAGGAGGATGGCCGCTCCGGACTTGACGAACGCTTGCAGCATCGGCCTACCGTAGGATTCCAGGAGGGGCGCGTACATAGCGTTGAGATCGTAGAAGGTGAGGACGAGGAGGGCGACCTGGAGCCAGAGGAAACGCTTGAGGAGTTCGGATTTCGATTGGGAGTAGCCCAGGAAGAACAGCGAGACGAGCGACGATCCGAGGATGAAGACGAGGAAGGAAAGGTAGATGTTATGGGTCGTTACGCGTTCGATGGCCTTTCGTACCATAGCCCGGGAGGTGCGTCAAGGGCAGGCCTCGGTTTTGGAAGGCGGGGCGCGGGGTGGAAACCTTTTCCCTGAAAAGGTTTT
>CAZIEI010000007.1:0-32770 GCA_964538705.1 uncultured Spirochaetales bacterium
AACAGGCCCGCGACGACGGGGAGGAGCAGTTCTTGTTTGGTGAGGATGGCCATGGTGCCGATGGCGCCGCCCAAGGCGAGCGAGCCGGTGTCGCCCATGAAGACCTCGGCGGGGTGCGCGTTGAACCAGAGGAACCCGACGCACGAGCCCATGAGGGCGAGCACGAAGACCGTGATCTCCCCCGCGCTCTCCACGAAGGGGATGGCGAGGTAGCCGGACCAGTCGGCCCGTCCCGTGATGTACGCGAGGGCCGCGAAGGCGATGAGGACGAGGATGGAGAGCCCCGAGGCGAGCCCGTCCAACCCGTCGCTCAGGTTCACGGCGTTGGACCACCAAACCACCCAGAGGACCGCGATGGGAATGTAGAGCCAACCCAGGTCCAGGACGGCATTCTTGAGGAAGGGAAGGTAAAGGAGACTCGTCTCCGGCGTCCTGAAGGCGAAGAGGGCGGCCACCGCGCCTCCGGCCACCACGCATTGGAGGGAGAACTTGAGCCAGGCGGGGAGCCCGTCCGAGTTCTTCTTCTTGATCTTGAGGAAGTCGTCGGCGAAGCCGATGCCGCCGAAGAGAAGGAGCCCCGCGAGGAGGATCCACACGTAAGGATTCGCGAGGTCCGCCCAGAGGAGGACGGCGACCGACACGGAGAGGTGTATGAGGATGCCGCCCATCGCGGGCGTGCCTTTCTTGGCCTGGTGCGTCTCGGGACCGTCCGTCCTGATGGACTGCCCGTACTTGAGGACCCTGAGGCGCTCGATGAGCCAGGGCGCCAGGACGAAGGAGATGAGGAGCGCCGTTACCAGGGCGTAGGCCGAGCGGAAAGTGAGGTAGCGGAAGACGTTGAAGATGATGGAACGGCCCGACAGGCCGGCGAGGAGCTTCAGCATGCGCCGCCCCCCGCGCCCGGGCCGGCCGTACCGCCCAGGCTCGCCGCCTCCGCGAACTCCTCCATGCGCATTCCCCTCGAGCCCTTGAGGAGCACGAGGTCGCCCTCGCCTACGAGGAAGCCGAGTTGTTTCAGGACCTCCTCGGGCTCGCGGCACATCGCGAGCGTCCCGCGGTAGCCCGCATCGCGCATCGCGTCCAGGGCCGGCTCAGTCTCCGCGCCGTACAGGATCACGGCGTCCGCGCGGGAGCGCGCGAGCGCCCCGCCCAGCTCCGCGTGCTCCGCCTCGGAGGAGGCGCCCAGTTCGAGCATGGAACCGATCACGTAGATCCTCCTCCCCTTCCAATCGACGGAGTCGCAGAAGTCGATGGCGGCGCGAACGCTTTCAGGATTGGCGTTGTAGCAGTCGCGCAGGACGGTCGTGCGGCCCCGAACCACCTCGCCCCGCCCGAAGAGCGGTTTTAGTGACGAGAGCCCTTCCGCCACGTCCGCGGACGCGCAGCCCGCCCTGAGCGCCAGCGTGACGGCGCCCAGGGCGTTCCTGAGGTTATGAGAACCGGGCAGCGGAAGCGCGAGGCGGGACCCCTCCCAGTCGACGGCAGTGCCGTCCAGTCCCAGCGACGCGCTCCCGCGGAATCCCGGCGTGGTCCGCGGTCCGTAGGTCACGAGCTCCCCGCGCATGCCCTCGGCGAGAAAGCCCAGATAGGGCTCGTCCTCGTCGATAAAGCCCGTCTCCGATCCCGAGAAGCGCGAGAATACTTTCTTCTTTTCAGCCGCTATGGCGTCCTTCGATCCGAGAATACCGATATGGGCGGTCCCGACGTTGGTGACGAGCGCGAACGAGGGACGGAGGACGGCTGCGAGCTCGTCGATCTCCCCTACCCGGTTCATGCCCATCTCGAAGACGCCCACTCGGTGCTCCGCCCGCACGCTGAAGACGGAGAGGGGCAGCCCCGTCTCCGAATTGAGGTTCCCCTCGTTCATGACGACGCTCATGGACCGCGAGAGGATCGCCGCGACCATCTCCTTGGTCGTCGTCTTCCCCGAGGATCCCGTGATGCCGATCTTGAGGAGACGGGGGAATGCGTCCAGGTGCCGCGCGGCGAGGGCTTGGAGCCCCGCGAGCGGGCTTCCGACCTCGATGAAGAGCGAACCCGACTCCATGGCGATGCGTGCGTACTCCTCGGCGCGAGCGCGGGCCCCTTCGCGCGAGACGAGGAAGGCCCTGCAACCGCGCGACGCGGCGTCGGCGATGAAATTATGTCCGTCCGTCCGCTCGCCCTTGAGGGCCACGAAGAGCGAATCGGGCCCGCTCGCCCTCGAGTCGATGCGGACCTCGCGGATCTCCCGCCCGGCGCCGCTTCCCGAAAGCGTCGCGCCCAGGGCCTTCGCGGCCTCCGAGAGGCTGAAGAGGACGGGAGCGGAGCCGCCTTGAACACCGTTCGATTCCACGGCCTTCTCCCGCGTATCAGTCATGGCCGAGCTCCACCCTGAGCACGTCCTCGGGTCCGGCCTTCTTGAGATCCAGTCCATCCTTGGCGAGGTCCTCGATACGCCTCGGGGCCTCGGCCGACGCTATGTCGGCGATGAGGCGCTTGTTCTCCTCCACCCAGTTCCGCTGTTCGGCCTCCAGGGCGGCCACCTGAGCCCGGAGCTCGGCGTAACGCCGCGCCCGCGTCATCCCCATCCAAAGGACGGCCGGCACGCTCACCGCGAGGAGGAGTGCCGCCGCGCCGCGGAGGAATTTCGCCATGACGTTCACGCGGCCCTCCGCTCGATGACGCGAAGCTTCGCGCTCCGCGAGGGCGGATTGGAGAGGGCTTCCTCGCGGGTAGCTTCGAGCGGTTTCTTGGTGACGAGGGAGAAGGCGCTCGCCGCGCCCGAATCGCGGTCGTTCGTCGCAAGGCCCTTGAAGAAGCGCTTCACGGTCCCGTCCTCGAGCGAATGGAAGCTGATGACGCCGAGCCTGCCGCCCTCCTTGAGGAGCCCGATGGCCGCGCGGAGCCCGCGCTCGAGGCGCCCGAGCTCGTCGTTGGCCATAATGCGGAGGGCCTGGAAGGAGCGCGTGGCCGGATGGAGCCGCCCCTCGCGGGCCTGCGGCGGAACCGCGCGCCAGACTAAGTCCGCGAAGGCCTTGGCCGTGTCGATCCTGCCCCTGCGGCGCGCCTCGACCACGGCCGAGGCGATCCTGCGCGAGTATCGCTCCCCGCCGAGGGAGAAGATGGAATCCGCAAGCTCCTTCTCGGGAAGACGCGCCAGGAGCTCCGCCGCGCTCTCGCCGCGCGAGGGATCGATCCGCATGTCCAGGGCCTCGTCCCGCTGGAAGGAGAAGCCGCGGCCGGAAGCCTCGTAATGGTAAATGGAGATGCCCAGGTCCAGGAGGACCGCGTCCACGCAGGCCCCCCTCTCGAAGAGGAGGCGTTCGGCGTATTCCTCGAAAAGGCAGTTCTCGAAGGTAATCCTCCCCGCGAAGGGCGCGAGGCGTTCCCGTGCGCGGGCCAGGATCCCTGAGTCCGCGTCCACGCCCACGACGGAGAGCCCGGGATAGCGGGAAAGGAAGGCCTCGGAATGACCGCCCTCCCCCAGAGTGCCGTCCACCATGAGGGAGGCGCCCTCTCTCGGGGCGAGGGTCTCGAGGCACTCCGCAAGGAGCACCGGGCGGTGCAGGGCTTCCATGGCCTAGATCCCCATGTCCCCGAGCTGCTGCTCGACGGCCTTCATGACGTTCTGGGAGCGCGGCTCCCAGTAGCGGTCATACGAGAGCGCGTCCCATATCTCGATCCGCCTGAGGACGCCCGCCACCACGCACTCCGCGCCCTCGGTGAGGCCGGCGTACGCCCTGAGCGACTGCGGTATGGAGATGCGGCCGGCCTTATCGATGTCCACCTCCTGCGCCGGCGCGATGAACCAGCGCTGGATCATTCGGGAGTCCTCGTTGAAAAGCGAGGTCTTCTCCATGATCTTGCGGACCAGCGTCTCCCATTGGTCGGTTGGGAAGAGCCAGAGGCAGGATTCGATCCCTTGGGTGATGACGACGGAAGGTCCGGAGATGGCTTCGCGGAGTTTTGCGGGGAACGTAAGCCTGGCTTTGTCGTCCAGGGTGTTCTTAAATGTCCCGCTTAGGAAATTCATTCCACAAATCCCCTTTTTCTCCCACTCCCACCCACAATTGTCTCCACTATCTCCCTATAACGGGATTCTGTCAACATTTGAAACGAATTCGGATACCAGGAAATCGATATGTGATGGTGATTTACTTCATTTCTGTGTAGTGAAACGCGGTATGTAGCGTAAAATTCGGTCATTTAAGAGCCGAAAGAGGTTAAGGAGTGGGGAATTCCGGACTCACGGGGTTGAGGGGAGCCAAAAAAAACAGGAATGGAAGCGGGGGCATCACGCCCCGGGGAGCTTATCCTCGATGTCCGCGATGAGGCGGAGGGCGATACGCTCGGCTTCCTCGGCGGCCCGTTCCTCCCCCTCCGGAGAATCGGCCATGGCGGCGAGCCCGCCGGAGGCGTCCTTGAGCTTGAAAAGCTCATCGGCCATGAGGATAGCGGCGAGCGAGGAGAGCTTGATGGGGTCCTGGATGCGGGTTTGGGATTCCACGAGGGCGATGCGGGAACGGAAATACGAGAGAAGCTCGCTGAAATAGGCGGGGTCCTCGTCCGTCTGGACAGTGAAGGAGGTTCCGAGCACGTCGACGCGGACTGATTTCACGGGACGCCCCCGGCCTAGAAGATATCCAGCTCGCCGGGGTCGGAATCGGCGTTTTTGCCGGTCCGTTCCGGGGTTTCCAGCGGATCGAGGGTTTCCTCTTCGAGGATTTCCTCGGTTTCCTCTATATCAGCGTCCGAACCGGAAGCCGCGGCGGGCGCCGCGCCATCATCCACGGAGCGGATCAGCGTCGAACCCCGGGGTGAGGGCTTCCCGGCCGGGACGTCCTTGGCCGAACCCGCAAGAGCGGCTCCGGCCTTCGCATCCGCCGCGCTGACGACGGCGTCCTCGAAGGCGTCGAGCTTCTTGAGGGCGTGGAGGATGCCCTCCTCTATCCGGGATTGATCCTGCTGGAAATCGCGAACGAGGACCTCGAGATCCTTGATCCGCCCCTCGTAGCCGGAGAGGCGCTGCCTCAAGGCAGCGTTCTCCGTAGAAAGCCGGTCGATGTACCCGAGGGCGGCCGATACCCGCTCCTCGAGCTTCCTGACCTGCTCGAGAGTGAGCATCTACGCCCGGGAGGCGGACTTGACCGCCTGAACCACTGCCTTGAAGGCGGTCGGATCCTCGATGGCCATGTTGGAGAGGGCCTTGCGGTTCAGGAGGATGTTGGCCTTGGAGAGGCCGGAAATGAAGCTGGAATAGCTCATCCCCTCCGACCTGCAGGCCGCGTTGAGGCGGACGATCCAAAGGCCGCGGAAATCGCCCTTGCGGTCCTTGCGGTCCCGGTAAGCGTAGCTCAGGGCTTTCGCGACCGAATCCTTCGCGACCTTGTAATTCGAATGGCGCCTTCCCCAATATCCTTTAGCGACCTTGAGGATCTTCTTGCGGTGGTCTTTACGCCTTGTACCGTCTACTGCTCTGGGCATCTCGTTCTCCTTAAGAATGGGGCGCGGAACGCGCGCCCGGCCTTATCGGGGCTCGGCCTGGGCCGATCAACCGTAGGGGAGGAGGGTCTTCTTGATCTTGTAGACCATGGACCCGGCCAGGATCCCCGCTTTCCTCAGGCCGCGCTTGCGCTTCTGCGCCTTCTTGGTGAGGATATGGCGGAGATTCATTTTCTTGTACTTGACCTTCCCCGAACCCGTGAGGCTATAGCGCTTGGCAGCGCTCTTTTTGGTTTTCATCTTAGGCATCGCTCGTCGTCCCCGCTTTCCCGCTGTCCGCCGCTTCCGCGGGGCCTTGCGGACGAACCGCCTTGACCTTCGGACCCAGCATTATGAACATGAAACGCCCCTCCATGACGGGGGCCTTCTCAAGCACGAAATCATTACCAAGCCGCTTCATGACCTCGTTCAGGACGTCCACGCCCCGCTCGGTGTGCGCGAGCTCGCGCCCGCGGAAACGGATGGTCACCTTGACCTTGTTTCCCTCGTCCAAGAACTCCTTCACGTGCTTCGACTTGAAGTCGAGGTCGTGGTCGTCGATCTTGGGCTGCATCCGGATTTCCTTCATTTTCTGAAGCTTCTGCTTCTTCTTGGAATCCCGGGTCTTCTTTTCCTGCTCGAACTTGAATTTACCGTAATCCAGGATCTTGCATACCGGCGGGCTGGCCTGGGGCGCCACTTCCACGAGATCGAGCCCCTGCTCGCGAGCCATCCTGATGGCCTCCGGGGTCGGAATGATCCCCTTCTGGCTCCCGTCGTCGTCGATCAGGCGCACTTCCCGCACCCGGATCTGCTCGTTTATGCGTAAATCCTTATCTGCCAACTGTTCTCCTTCTCGTGCGCCCGGCAGGATCGGGCGGATCCTACCATACACTGATCCCCTTCGTCAAACAGAGGAGATCGGGCGCGGGAATTACCTTAACAGAACGGGCCCGGAGATGTCCAGTCCCGGAAGTGACATAAAACCCTTCAGCCGGCTGTGCCGGGCGCGCTGAGGCGGACGCGGTTGCCATGCCGGGAACCAATGTGTACTCTCTGGGGCATGTGGCTCTTCCTCATCCTCGGCCCCGCCGTTTTCGCCGGCCTCCTCCTCACCAACGCCTTCCGCTCCTCATTCCGCGAGCAGGGCAGGCTCTTTCTCCTCGGCCTGGCCGCCGCCGTACCGGCCGCGGCCCTCCAGTACCTGACCCGCCACTGGTTCCCCGTCGCATACGGCAGCCTCTGGGGCTGCGTCGGCTTCTGGTTCCGAGATTTCTTCTGGTTCAGCCTGGCGGGCTTTCTCCCGCTCGTCCTGGTTCCCGGGCTCAAGGAAAAATCCCCTGACCGGAAGGCGCGCTTCCTGTCCTTCATGCTGGGCGCGGCCGCCCCGGCGGGCATCCTGAGCTACCTTTACCTGGGCCCGCCCCGCGACCTGTATTTCGTCCTCTACCTGCCCCTCGTCAGGATCGCCCTGGCCGTCGTCCTCGCCCTCGCCGCGGACGCGATCCTGACCGAATACGGCGCCGTCCTCGGTCTCTGGATCGCCCTGGCCGTCCTCGCTGGGCCGCTCGTCGCCCTCGTCCCCGTGTTCCACTTCTGGAACGCCGCGATCCTTGCCCTCCCCTTCCTCCTCATTGTCCTGGGAGCGGGCTGGCTCTGCCTGAGGGAAATCACGCCGCTTAGGTCCCGCAGGTAGGGAGGAAGCGCGCGGCCCGAGGCTCGGGCCGCCGCGGGAACCGCGCCTTCAGGGCCGAAGAGCCGTAGCGGGGCTTCATCCCGCGCGTTCCCGGCCAGCCCGCTCCAGGGCGGGCAGTTCCCGCCGCAAATCGGCGCGGACGCTCCGCTGCCAGAGATACTCCCCGATGAAGAGGAGCTTCCTGATCCCCTTCTCCCGGAAGATCGCGCGGAATAGCCGCTTCGGCGAGTAGACGAGGGCGCTCGCCTCGATGATCTCGCGCTGGAGTTCCGCGGGCGAAAGCAGCGCAGGGTAATGCACCACGTTCCCCGTGCACTTGGACCAATCCTCGTGGATGAGCCTATCCTTGTATGCGTCGTAGACCGGCGTTCCGGGCACGAAGTACATCGACTGCACGAGGATGCCCTTGATATCGTGGTCGATGGCAAAGCGCGCGAGCTTGTTCCCGATCCCCTTCCCGTGGCCATCCGCCCCGACGATGAAGAGCCCCCGCACGGCGAGCTCGTGCCGCCGGATGTTGGCGATGGAGCGCTCAACGTCGGCGCGCGTGCAGTCCTTACCGTAGCGCTCGAAGGAATCGTCCTCGAGGAACTCGATCCCCATAGCCAGCTCGATGAAGCCCGCGCGCTTCAGGAGCTCGAGCATCTCGTCGTCGAAGCCGACCTCGAAGCGGGCCTGGACGGTGAAATGGTACCGCACGCCGCTCGCGATGATCGCGTTCAGGACGGAGACGGCCCAGGCGCGGTCCGCGAAGAAGTTGTCATCGGTGATCCAGAGGATCCGCGCGAGGCGCGGGGGGAAGCGTCCCCCGTGAAAAGCGATGGCTGCCTTGATGTCCTCGACGACGTTTTCAGGCGTCCGCGTCCTGACCCTTCGCCCGAAATGCCTCACGAGAGAGCAATAATCGCAGGAATGCGGGCATCCGCGGGACGCGTGCACCTGGGGCCAGATCGTGTTATGCCCCGCCATCCTCCGGTAGCGGTGGAGGAGCGATCTGTCCGGGATGGTCCCGATGTCCCGGGGCGGAGGAGGATATCCCGCGCTGACGAGCGTCCCATCCTCCCCGAGGCGAGCGATCCCCGGGAAATCGAGCGGCCCGCCCGAACGGAGCGCTTCCATAAAGGTGAGGATCGTCTCGTCCGCCTCGCCTAAGAGGACGTAGTCCGAATGGCGTGCCGCCTCCGCCGGGACCATGGACGCGTGGAGGCCGCCCATCGCCACGAGGGCCTTCGATTCGCGCCTCACACGGTCGGCGAGCTCGTAGCCACGGTTCGCATTGAAGGTGAATATCCCGATGAACACGATGTCGGCGTCCAGGACGTCCTTCCAATCGATACGAGAAATCGATTCGCTGTACATTCGGACGTCGGGCACGGCGCGCTTCGCGATGGTGGCGAGGGTCATGAGGCCGATGGACGGCGTCCGGACGTATTTATCGTAGGTGTAGAGGTTGCGGATCGATCTCCGGTACGGCAGGTTCCCCGGTTCGATGAACCTGACCTTGCGGACCTCCCGTTTACATATTTCCGTCATCAGCATAAAAGGTACTCATCGATCCCGGGCGAGTCAACTGACTGCGGCCCGGGATCGCATCCGCTCGACTCGGGGATACGCCGCCCCGTACGCCGCCGTTTTTATTGATCATTAGCAATTAATGACGCCGGCCGCCGCGCGGCGTTCCGCGCGCATCATTCCTTGACGGCTGGGGCGCCCGGATGTATCATCCGATTCGCGCACCCGAGAGGAGATCGACCCGAATGAGCCTGTAAGCCTTCAGCCTGCCCCATAGATATGCGTCGCACGTCGCGGGTAGGCCGGAGGCGGGTCCGTCGGAGCGCATCGTCCTCGATCCATCGATCCCCGAAGCGCGACCGCCCCCCGTCTCCATGAAAAACCAAGAATAGGAGACATACCATGAAAGACATACGTTATAAACCCTATTTCGATACCGACTTCCTCCGCATCCGAGATTTCCTATCCTCGTCCGCCTCCCTCGAGCGGCCGAACCGCAGGCCGTGGAATTGGTGGATCGACCGCTGGAACTTCACGCCCCTCGTCTCCCGCGCCATGCATGCCATGCCCTACGATCGCTGGGCGGCGACCATCGGCCTCTGGGAACGAGCCGATGACGGCTCCATCGCCGGCCTCGTCCTCTCCGAGGGCGAGGAACGGGGCGAACGCTTCATCCAGAGCGGAAACGAGGAGCTCCCCGAGGAAGTCCTCACCGACATGTTCGACTTCATCGACCGCACGACGGCGGACGATCATCCCGTCCACCTCCGGATCGACCCGCGCTTTCCCTCACGCGAGGCCATGGCCGCTTCGCGGGGCTACGCGCGCCTCGAATGGTCCGAACCGCTTTCGTGGCTCGATATCGAGAAGGCTCCTCCGCCCGATCTCGCCGAGGGTTACCGCCTCGCCCGCCCGGGGGAGCTGGACGCATACGGGAAGGCCCTCCTCCACGCGCGGGCCTTCGGCCATGCGGACAAGACCGAGTACGTCCGCCAGAACTGCGCGAACGCCTTCTCGCGGCTCCCCCTCGCGCCCGACTACCGTGCCGAGCTCGATATAGCCGCCATCGGCCCCGGGGACGATCCGGCTGCCTTCGCAGGCTTCTGGTACGATAAGGCGAACGCGTGGGGCGTCCTCGAACCCCTCGGGACCGCACCCGAGCACCGGCGCCGCGGCCTTGCGCGTTCCCTCATCGGGGAGGGCGCGCGAAGGCTCGGAGCCGTGGCCGAGACGGAGGGCGGGAGGCTGGAAGGCATATGGGTCGGCAGCGACCAGCCTTTCTACATGGCCATCGGCTTCACGGTCATGAACCGCTGGGGAATATGGAAAAAGGAATGAGGCGCTCGCGGGGCTGGGCGCCGCGTCGGATACCACTCCCTGGGTCCGATGACGGCGTTTCCGGCCACGCCGCTCGATGGGTAGCGGGCCGCGCGGCCGTTTCACATTGCGGTATCCGATCCTGTACGATATAGTCTCAGGGTCAGAACCGTCCGAGCGGTCCCCGCGGCTGCAAGCACGGAACCCCGCGGCCGACCCGGGCCGCCATCGTAAAAGGAGAACTTGATGAAATTGAAAATCGCGCGCGTAGCCTGCCTCGCGGTGCTCGCGCTGGCCCTCGCGGCCGCTCCCGCCGCCGCCGAACCCGTCAAGGTTTCGGTCGGCGTCTTCGTCAACCAGATCTACGACATGAGCCTCAAGGATAACCAGTACTCCGTGGACTTCTGGATCTGGTTCCGCTACAAGGACAAGTCGATCAACCCCGTCGAGAGCTTCGAGGTCATCGGCGGCCGCATGGACTCCAAGAGCGCGAACGAGACCGTCTTCGACGAGGCGAGCGGCGAGTACTACGCGAGCGCCCGCGTGAACGCGACCATCACCAAGTTCTGGAACATTATGCGCTACCCCCTCGACAACCACGTCCTCGACATCATCGTGGAGGACAATGCCAACGATACGGACTCCATCGTGTACGTCCCGGACGCCCAGAACTGCGCCCTCGAGCCCTCCGTCCGCGTCCCCGGCTGGACCATCGGCGCCATCAAGGCCGAGAGCACCGACCACACGTACAAGACCAACTACGGCGATCCCTCCCTCCCCCCCGGGAACCCCTCGGTGTACTCCCGGTTCCAGTTCTCGATCGGCATCAATCGGGTGGGCATAGGCTTCTTCATCAAGATGTTCTTCACCGTGTTCGTCGCCACCCTCATCGCCCTCATGACCCTCTTCATCAGGGTCCAGGACCTCGATCCCCGCTTCGGCCTCAGCGCGGGCGCCCTCTTCGCGGCCGTGGCGTCGGAGATGGTCATCGCGGCCAACCTGCCGGACACCAACCTCATCACCCTTTCCGACCGGCTCCACATCGTGGCGATCTTCTTCATCTTCGCCTCGATCGCGGAGTCCGTGGTTTCCCTCGCTTTCGCGAACGCCGATAAGGAAGCCCTGTCCAAGAAGCTCGACAAGGTCTGCCTCGTCGTCTTCACCGCGGTTTACCTCGTGGCCTCCGCGATCTGCGTCGTCATCTAGAATCAACATCGAACGAACGAAAGGCCGCCCTCCGGGGCGGCCTTTTTTTTCGGCCCGACGACGCCCGGCCCGGTTCCCGCCGCGGGCGACTCGGGATCGTCCCTCCGCGAATCCTCTTGAATCGCCTCCGCCACGCGATATACTTCCGCCGAGCGCCCGGAGGAAGGCGCATCCCCAGGACCTGCGGGAGCGACCATGGTGAAACGTATGATAACGGCCGCCGCGGCGGCGACATTCCTCTGCGCCTGCTCTTTCGTGCGCATCGGCACGGGGATCGGGCGCGGTGAGGGAGCTGTGGCGTTCGACGAGCTCGTCACGGACCGGGAGAACCATCCCATGACTCAGGTGGACAAGCCCGCACCCGGAGAGAGCTTCGTCGATCCGCAGTTCGGCACCGTCGTGACCCGCATCACGGAAGCCGCGACGGGGGAGGTCGTCAAGCCGATGTACTCCACCATCCAGGCCTGGAACTGCGATGAATCGCTCCTCATCCTCTACCGGACCTCGGTGCCCGAGGGCTCGGGCGCTCCGAGCGGCCACCTCCTCTACGACGGTCGGACCTACCGCTTCATCCGCGAGCTCGACATCAATCCGACCGACCTCGAACACGTCATCTGGTCCACCTCCGATCCCGACGTCCTCTACTTCCCCGAATCCCGCATGGAGGGCACATCCTTCATCAACCACCTGGTCGAATACCGCGTCGGCTCGAGAACGAGGCGCGTCGTCCACGACTTCTCGGCCGACGGCATGGGCGGGTACAACTTTGGATTCGGCAACGATCCGCAGTACTCCTGCTGGAATAGTCGCTTCTTCGGCTTCATTGCGGAGGAGGCGTCTCCCGTCCGCTACGGAACCTACGATCGAGTATTGGACGAAGTCGTCGCGCTCTCGGGCGAGGCCTCGGCCGGCTTGGCACCGATGCCGGGACCGAGCGGGCACAATTTCTACCTCGGCGGGACCGTATACAACTTCGACATGGAACCGCTCCGCGTCCTCGGGATGCCCGATCCCGAGGAGCACGCCTCCATAGGCAGGCTCCCGAATGACCACGACGCCATTTTCGCCACCGAATTCGAGGGCGTCGATCCGGGAACCCTCGTCGCCTACGACATGGAGGACGGCTCGCGACATCCACTCGTGACGGAGTCGATGGGATACCCCTACCCCTTGCACGGAACCCACGTGAGCGCAATCGCGTATAAGAATCCGAGCCTCATCGGCGTCTCGGTGGTGGGCTACGACGCGGACGGGCAGAGCCTCCTCGACAACGAGATCCTCGTCGTCGACGCGGAGGACGGAACCGTGGGACGGGTCTGCCATCACCGCTCCCGGGCGCAGGCGCCCAACAACGAGGGTCCCCTGGGCTATTGGGCGGAGCCTCATGTGGTTATCAGTCCGAGCGGCACGCGGCTCCTCTTCGGAAGCGACTGGGAGGGCGGCGGCTCGGTCGATACCTACGTGGTCGAACTGCCGACGAGGCGCTAGCCGGTGGAAGCGCTATCGTTCAGCCGGAAGGAACCATATCGATGAAGAACGGTCGATTGCGCCTGCTCGCCTTCGCCACGGCCGCGGCCCTCGCCCTCCCGATCGCGCTTGGCGCCGAGGGGACGAGCCTCCCCGTCCTCTCCGTGGTCGCCGGCATCGAGCAGCCCCAGGGCCAGAACGCCTTCGGCTCCGAGAACGCCCGGACCGTGCTCGCCATGGTGACGGCGTACGCCATCGATTCGGGCGCCTTCTCCGTGATCAGCGAGGCCGACCGCGATACCGCGATGCGCGAGCTCGAGTTCTCCTTCTCCCAGATGGCCGACGAAACCAACCAGCTCCGCCTCGGCCGCATGCTGGCCGCGGAGCGTCTCCTCTCCGCGCGCTGCGGCAAAGCCGGCGACTACTACGTGGTCCAGCTCACCCTCGTGGACGTGGAGACCGGCGCGGCCCTCGGGAGCGCCCTCGGGAAATACCGGAACCTCGGGACCCTCCTCGAGAGCCTCCGCTCGCTCACGGACGACTGCCTCGGCGTCAAACCTCGCGGCGCCCAGGGCAAGCTCGAGTTCATCACCGTCCGAAACTCCGCGGAATTTCTCCAGGCGATCGGATCGAACCGCGTCATCACCCTCGAACCAGGCGTCTACGATCTATCCGATAGGAGCGACGTCCGACACGCGAACCTGACGTGGAAGGACAACTACGACGGCTTCTACCCCGTCGTGAAGTCCGTGAGCGACCTCACCATCATGTCCAAAGGCGGCGCCAAGGTCCTCATCGCACCCGCGTACGGTTGGGTCATGGAATTCCAGACCTCGCGGAACGTCCGTTTCCACGGCGTGGAGTTCGCGCACCGGAAGCCCGGCTACTGCCTAGGCGGCGTCATCCGCTTCGAGCTCTGCGAGGGGATCGAGATCTTCGACTGTTCCCTCGACGGGAGCGGCACCTACGGCCTCGAGCTCAAGGGGAGCAGAAATCTCTCCGTGGACCGCTCCCGGATCCGGAACTGCACCTACGGCATCATGCAGCTCTTCGACTCGCAGGACGCCATCTTCAAGGATTGCGAATTCTCCTCCAACAGCCAGTTCGATCTCATCGAGCTCGTGAATTCCTCCAACATCGACTTCTCAGCCTGCGAAATCAGCGGCAACTCGGGCGATACGATCGTCTCCGCGGACGGGGCCAGCTTCAGCATCGCGTTCACGGGCTGCCGTTTCTCCCAGAACCGCGTGGGATCAGTCACGAACGCGAAGGACCGCGTCGCCTTCGACGGCTGCGTCTTCGAGCGAGGCGGGGCGGCTTCCCCGCGCGTCTCGTATGAATATACGATTCCCCTCCGGCTCGTCCCGTGGTAGGATGCCGCCGTTCGGATCGCAGGCGGCTCCGTCCGTCGACCGGCAGAGGCGTGCGAAAAAGGAGTGCTTTTATGAGGAAAATCCATCAAATCGCGCCATTCATCGTCATCTCGGCCTGGCTCGCGATGCATCTCTCGTCCTGCGAGGCCCCGGCTCCCGGCTCCGGGAACATAACCCTTCAAATGGACTGCGCCTGGGAGAACGGAACGGAATTCTACGGGACGATGGAACTCGACCTCCATCTCAGCGGCATGAACATGGATATGTACGGAGGAGAAGGGGATATCTCCGGAACGGCGCGGGTCGCGGGGATGGACGGGAGCGCCCTCCTGGAGGCGGACGTATCGGGGACCTGGAGCAACGGCATGAGCGGGGGCGACGACGACGTCGAACTCGATATCGAGACCGCCGACGCGCGCCTCGGCCTCTCCGCCTCGGTGATCGGGGCCAGGGCCTCCGATCTGGACGACCGGACCTTCATCTCGGGCGGAATGACCCTCGACGGCGAGGCGGGGCATTGGCACGACTCGCCCCCGAACGCCGGCATCGGCCTCCCCGGCGTCGCGGACGCCTGGAACGTCGGGGAAAGTTCCTGGGTATTTTTGGACATGGCGCTGATCGATGGCGACCTGTTCGCCGCCTACTTCGATCAGGATACCGATGCGTACAGCCTCATCCGGATCACCCCGACGACGAACGGACAGACGACCCTCGTGTGGTACGCCTCGCCCACCTTCACCGAGCCGCGCGCCATAGCGAACGACGGGACGCACACGTGGATGATCGGGAAGGAGGACGCCGCGGATACGGAGCTCAGCCTTTTCAAGTTCCCCGGGGACGTCTTCAGCTCGAATATGCCCTCGTACCCCGTATCGCACGCGGGCCTCTCCGCCGTCGGCGCCCTCTCCTGTTCGGGCGCGGCGCTCTACTTCCACGACGGCGATATTCTCATGAGCGGGATGGGAACGATCGACCCCGCCACCGGCGCGTCGGCCTATCTGCTCCAGGACGATCCCATGGGCTCGATTCCGTCCATGAGCCGGACCGAGATGATCGCCGTCGATTCCGGCGGCATGCATACGGCCGTCTTCGCTCCGGGCGACTGGTGGTGCGAGGTGAGGCACATCGCCCTCCCCGGAGGGGCGCTCCCCGGAGGGGCGCTCCAGTCCTCCGTCTGGACCCCCGTGAACACCACCGGCCCGATGGTCTCCGACGGGACCACGCTCTACGTCATCCAGAGCCCGGTGAACAGGCTGAGCGGCCCGGGCAACAGGCTCTACGCGATCGAGCTCTAGGGACGCGCCGCGTTGCGATCGCCGATCGATTCGACGTCTCCGGCACCCGCAGCGGGCAGAGTCGCCGCGGGGAAACCCGCTCAGCGGACCCTGTGGTTCCTCGACTTCGACGGGGTCCTCTGCGACAGCCTCCCCGAATGCTACGCGGTCTCCCGGACCGCGTACTGGGAACTCCATCTCGGGCTCGCGGAGCCGCCCGCGTCCGCTTCCGAGGAAAAGGAGTTCGCCCTCATGCGGCCGTACATCAGGCGCGGCGCGGACTATCTCCTCCTCCACCTCGCCATGCGGGAGGGCGCGCGGATCGATTCGCAAGCCGCCTTCGACGCCATCGCCGCGCGGGAATCGGAGCTCGACGCCCGCTTCCACGAGCTCTTCTACCGCGTCCGCGGGGATCTCCTCGGGAACGATCCGGAACGCTGGTTCGCGCTCAATCACCTCTACCCCGGCGTCGGCGAAGCCCTCGCGCGCCGCGCGTCGAATCCGGACCTTTTCATCCTCTCGACGAAGGAAGCCTCGTTCATCCTCGAGATACTCGCTCGCCGCGGGATCGATTGGTGCGCGGAGCGCGTCATCTGCTCGGGCAAGGAATCCAAGCTCGGCTTCATCGACCGCTTCATGGCTGAGCGGGGCGCCTCCCGGGCGGTTTTCGTGGACGACCAGGTCGATCATTTCAAGGGAAGAGCGGAGCGCCCGATCCGCTGCCTGCTCGCGAGCTGGGGCTACGTCCGCGCGGAATGGCTCGAAGGCGCGGGCTACGAGACGGTCTCGCTCGATTCCTTCCTCGCGGCGCTCCCGTCCTGACGGAACGGCGCCGGACGCGCCCTCGGCGGCGATCACCCGCCCGACGGGGGGCGGCGATCCCGCCGCGGTCCTTGAAGCCGGCTTCCCCGCCGCGGTAAGATTCCCGCCATGCCGGTCGAACCCGTCGGTATCGATCCCAGCGGCCCCGTGAGCGCCGTCCTCATCGCCCTCGATTACGTCGGGACGGCGGTCTTCGCCGTGTCGGGCGGCTTCAAGGCGGTCAAGCACGAGCTGGACTTCCTCGGCGTCATCGTGCTCTCGGTCCTGACCGGCGTGGGCGGCGGCGTCCTCCGCGACCTGCTCCTGGGCAGGACACCCCCCGCCGCCTTCGTCGACGAGAAGTACCTCCTCATCTGCGTCGGCATGGGCATCCTCGTGATCATCATGGCGGCGCGCATCGCGAAGGTCTGGATGGCGGTGAAAGTGCTCGACGCGATCGGCCTCGGGACCTTCGCCGCGCTGGGCGCCTCCCTCGCGGCGCGCTCGGGCCTGGGCCTGGTGGGCGTCGTCTTCGTCGGCGTCATCACCGCCTGCGGCGGGGGCGTGGCCCGCGACATGATGGTCCGGGAAATCCCCGCCATGATCAGCCGCGACTTCTACGCGACGGCCGCAGCGGTGGGCGCCCTCGCGCTCTGGGCGGGCCATCGCTTCGGTTTGGGCGAGGCCTGGTGGCTCCCCTTTCTCTCCATCATAGTAACGACCGGCCTCCGGCTCCTCGCGATGCGCCTGAAATTCTCCCTCCCGAGAGTGAAGCGCATCCCGGGCTTTCGCGGCAGCTCTGGCGAAGGCTCCTGATCGATCCTCAGCCGCGTCTCGACGTCCGGTCCCTCGATTTTCGCTTCCCCGGCGTGCGCGCCTTACGGAAGCGAGCCCGCGCGTAAGATTCACAGCGCATCGCGAAGGCGACCTGCGCACATTCCGAACATCGAGCCTTGACCTTCCGAGCGAGCGGCGGATATACCGGATGCCTCGGGTCATTCCCGGGAAGGAGAGGGAGAGCATGAAGAAGGTAGTACGGTCGGCGCTCGCCACCGCCGCAGTAGCGGTGATCGCATTCGGCGCCGCGGGCTGCTCCAAGAAGGATGGGGCTTCCGCCGCGGGCGGCAAGAAGATCAAAGCGGGCTTCGTGTACGTCGGCCCGGTCGGGGACCTCGGCTTCACCAACGCCCACGACGTGGCCCGCGCCGCGCTCGTAAAGGAAATGCCCTGGCTCGAGACCAAGTTCATCGAGAGCGTGCCCGAGGGCAAGGCCTCTCCCGTCATCTCCCAGTTCGTCAAGGACGAGAAGATGGACATTGTCTTCACCTGCAGCTTCGGCTACATGGATGAGACTGTCGACGCCGGCAAGCTCTACCCCAAGGCGGTCTTCGAGCACTGCTCGGGCTTCAAGCGCGCCGACAACGTGGGCACCTACTTCGCCGACCTTTACCAGATGTACTACTTGAACGGCATCATGGCCGGCGCCCTCACCAAGTCGAACAAGATCGGCTACGTGGGCGCCTTCCCCACATCCGAAGTCATCCGCCACATCAACGCCTTCGCGCTCGGCGTCCGCGACGCGAACGCCAAGGCCACGGTGGACGTTCGCTGGATCAACGCGTGGTACGATCCCGCCAAGGCGCGCGAGGCCGCGCAGGCCCTCATCGCCTCGGGCGCGGACGCCCTCGCCTTCACCGAGGACACCGCCACCGTCGTCGAGGTCGGCCAGGAGAACACGAAGGCCGGGAAGACCGTCTACACCTTCGGCCACTACAGCCCCATGCAGGACAAGGGCCCCGACTCCTGCGTCTCCGGCCAGCTCGTGAACTGGGTGCCGCTCTACCGCAAGATCCTCACCGATCTCCACGACGGCAAGTGGAAGAGCGAGGACTACTTCTGGCTCGCCGCGGAAGGCGCCGCCGACCTGGGCGGGAAGTTCGGCGAACCCGTCAATCCCAAGTTCGTGGACGCGCTCAAGGCCTACAAGATCAAGACCGCGGACCTCGGGGAGATGAACGCCTACGATCTCGTCCTCAAGCGACTCGACCAGATGAAGCAAACGCCTGTCGGCTTCGATCCCTACACCGGCCCGATCGTCGACCAGGCCGGCAAGGAGCGCTACGCCGCGGGTGCCAAGGCCACCCTCGCCGAACTCATCTCGATCGATTGGTTCGTCGCCAACATAACGGGGAAGATTCCCGCCTCGAACTGAGCCCCAGTGGCCCTCAGGCGCGGCCGCGCGGCCGCGCCCGGGAGCCGTCGCGCCGACCTATCGGTCGCGCGGACGGCTCCCCTTTTTTTTCGCACGCGCATCTGGCATAGTCTTCACGGGAGGGCGATCGCATGGGTGGATTCCCGGGCGCGCGGATGACCGGCATCCGCAAGGCCTTCGGCGGCCTCGTCGCCAACGACGGCGTGAACTTCCGCGTGGACTCGGGCGAGATCGTCGGGCTCCTCGGAGAGAACGGCGCGGGCAAGACCACGCTCATGAACGTCCTCTACGGCCTCTACCGGGCCGAATCGGGCGAGATCGCCATAGGCGGCAAGCCCGTCCGCCTCGATTCCCCGCGGGACGCCATCCGCTACGGGATAGGCATGGTCCACCAGCACTTCATGCTCGTCCAGAATCACACGGTCGCGGAGAACGTCGCGCTCGGCCTCCCCGGCTCGCCCTTCCTCGATCCCGCGCGGGCCGTGGTCGCCCGCATCGAGGACTTCGGGTCGCGCTTCGGGCTCCCCGTGGAGCCCAAGGCTCCCGTCTGGCAGCTCTCCGCCGGCGAGCAGCAGCGCGTGGAGATCGTGAAGGCCCTCATGTGCGGCGCCGAGCTCCTCATCCTGGACGAGCCAACCTCCGTGCTCACGCCCTTCGAGGCCGAGGAGCTCTTCGCCGCGCTCCGCCTCATGGCCGCGGAGGGCAAGGCGGCGGTGATCATCAGCCACAAGCTCGAGGAGATCGCCTCGGTCTGCACGCGCGTGGAGGTGCTCCGCAAGGGGCGGAACGCGGGATCGGCCGATCCGCGTACGGCGAGCCGCGAGGAGCTCGCGCGCATGATGGTCGGCCGCGACGTGGCGCTCTCGCTCTCGCGCTCGAACCTCCCCCGCGGCGAGCTCGCCATGGAGGTGCGCGGCCTCCACGCCCTCGGCGACCGCGGAGCGGAGGCCGTTCGCGGCGTGTCCCTCAAGCTCTACCGGAACGAGATCTTCGGCATCGCGGGCGTCTCCGGCAATGGCCAGCGGGAGCTCGTGGAGGCCCTCACCGGACTCAGGAAGCCCGTCGCCGGGGAAGTCCTCCTGGGCGGCAGGAACGTCGCGGGCGAATCCGCCCGCGTGATGGCCGGGCTCGGCGTCTCCCACGTCCCGGAGGAGCGCATCAAGTTCGGGATCGTGCCCAACCTCCTCATCTACGAGAACTCCGTGCTGAAGAGCCACCACGCGAAGCCCTTCTCCGACGTGGTCTTCCTGGACTACGAGACGATCAAGGGCCGCGCGGAGGACATCGTTGACGGCTTCAACGTCTCCGCGCCGTCGATATCCAGCCCCATGAAGCATTTGTCGGGAGGCAACATCCAGAAGCTCATCATCGGGCGGGAGATCCTGAACGATCCCGCCATCCTCGTGGCCTCCCATCCCACCTACGGCCTGGACGTGGGGGCCACGGAATACATCCGGTCCCAGCTCCTCCGGCGCCGCGACTCGGGCGGCGCCGTCCTCCTGGTCTCCGAGGACCTCGAGGAGATTTTCCAGCTCTGCGACCGAGCCGCCGTCATGTACCGCGGCCGTTTCATGGGCGTCTTCGATCCCGAGGAGGTCTCAATCGAGGACGTGGGCCTCATGATGGCGGGCTCCAAGGCCCTCCCCGAGGGCCAGGAAGGGGCGGCGCCGTGAGAATCTCCATCCGCGCCGAGGAGCGCGCTTCTCCCGGCCCCGCGCTGCGGGCCGCGGTGCTCGGCCTCAGCCTCCTCGCCGGCCTCGCCGCCATGGCCCTCGTCTTCGCCGTCTCGGGGAAGAATCCCGCCCTCGGGCTCTACAGGATCTTCCGCTCCGGCTTCCTCTCGAGCTACGGCCTGGGGGAGACCGTGTCGCGGTCCCTCCCCATCATGCTCGCGGGGGCGGGCCTCATCGTGGCGTTCAAGGGCAAGTACTGGAACATCGGAGCCGAGGGCCAGATCCTCGCGGGGGCGGCCTCCGCCACCTGGGTCGGCCTCTCGCTCGCGGGAACCCCCGGGTTCCTCCTCCTCCCCCTCATGGGCCTCGCGGGCATGGCCGGCGGCGCGCTCTGGGGGCTGGTCGCGGGCTTCCTCAAGAACCGCTTCTCCGTGAACGAGATCATCTCCACCCTCATGCTCAACTACATCCTCGCCGAGTTCGTGCGTTTCCTCATCGTCGGCCCCTGGAAGGGCAGGACCCAGCACGGCTTCCCCTACACGGACAACCTGGGCCCGGGGGCCCTCCTCGCCCTCATCCCCGGCACCCGCATACCCTGGGCCACCCTCGTCCTCGCCTCCCTCGCCATCGTCCTCGTCCTCGTCCTCGCGACGAGGACCAAATTCGGATACGAGGTCCGCGTTCTCGGCGAGAACCGCGAGGCCGCGCGCTACGCCGGCATCGACGCGCGCCTCATCACCCTCGCGGTCTCCGTCGTCTCCGGCGCCCTCGCGGGACTCGCCGGCTTCAACGAGATCGCGGCCAACCACAAGCACATGACCTATCCCGACACCATCTCGGCGGGCTACGGCTTCACCGCCATCATCGCCGCGTGGCTCGCCAAGCTCGACGCCCGCTTCCTCCCCCTCTCCGCCTTTTTCCTCGCGGGCATCATCGTGGGCGGCGACTCCATCCAGATATCGATGGGCCTGCCCGCCTCCACCGTGCAGGTCTTCAACGGGACCGTCCTCCTTTTCCTGATCGCGGGCGAGTACTTCGCGGCCAACAGGATACGCGTCGGGATCGAACGGGGGAAAGGGGACGGGAGATGAACGGCATCATCCACTCCGTGCTCTACAGGAGCCTCGTGTTCGCCACGCCCCTCTTCCTCGGGACCCTCGGCGAGATCGTCACAGAGCGTTCGGGCGTCCTCAACCTGGGCATGGAGGGCCTCATCGCCTTCGGGGCCTTCGCCGCCTTCGCGGGGACGGCGGCCACGGGCTCCGCGTGGCTCGGGATCCTCATCGCCGCCGTCGCGGGGGCGGCCCTCGCCTCGCTCCACGCCTTCGCGTCGATCAATCTCCGCGCCAACCAGACGGTTTCGGGGCTCGCGCTCACGATGATCGGGACGGGGGCCGCCGGGCTCTGGGGCAAGCCCTACGTCGGGCAGGCGGCCGCCATGCGGCTCGGTCCCGTGGACCTGGGCTTCCTCAGCCGCATCCCCGGCATCGGGAGGATCCTCTTCGCCCAGGACCCATTCTTCTACATCGCCCTGGCCCTCGGCGCCGCCCTCGCCTTCCTCCTCGCGCGGACCCGCGTCGGCCTCAGGATCAGGGCCATCGGCGAGAACCCCAAGGCCGCCGACTCCCTCGGCCTCCCCGTGAACGCCTACCGCTGGGCCTGCGTCTGCTCGGGCGGCGCCATCGCGGCCATCGCCGGCGCCCAGCTCTCCCTCTCCTACTCGGCCTCCTGGGTCGAGGGGATGTCCGCGGGCCGCGGCTGGATCGTCGTCGCACTCACGATCTTCTCTGTCTGGAAGCCGCTCCGGGCCTTCTGGGGCTCCCTCCTCTTCGGCGGGATCTTCGTGCTCCAGTACCTCCTCCAGCCGCTCGGGATTTCCCCCAACGTGCTCGGGATGCTTCCGTACATAGCCACGCTCTCCGTCCTCGTGGTGGACGGGCTCCGCAAGGACAAGCGCGGGCTCCTCGCCCCGGCCGCCCTGGGCGACGCCTTCAAGCGGGGGGAACGATGATCCGCGCCGACGAGGAGCGGATCTTCGTCCGCTACGTGGACGTCCACAGGCTCGTGCAGAAAGTGGCGGCCGACATCAAGGCGTCGGGATGGGAGCCCGATCTCATCGTCGCCATCGCCTCGGGCGGTTTCATCCCGGCGCGCATCCTCAAGACCTTCGTGAAGAAGGACGTCTACGCCGTCGGCCTCAGGCGCTACTCCGACGAATCCGGAGAGGCCCCGCGCCCCGTGCCCAAGAAGATCCAGTGGATCGACGAGGTGGAGCGGACCCTCTCGGGGAAGCGCGTCCTCCTCGTGGACGAGGTGGACGACACCCGGGTCACCCTCGCCTATTGCGCGCGGGAGCTCCTCCTCTCGGGAGTGAAGGAGATCCGCGTCGCCGTCCTCCACCAGAAGGACAAGCCCAAGGAGGCTTCCCTCCCGGACGAGGTCAGGACGGTCTACCAGGGCGCGGTCGTCTCCGACGCGTGGATCAAGTATCCCTGGGACGCGCTCGACATCGACGCGCACGAGGAGGGGCGGGAGTAGCCCGCGAGCGCGACGCGGTGTTAACTCGCGTTGCGTCGATGCTTGACGCCATATACCAATATCGTATATTTGATTCAGCGGGTATCGGCGTATCCCGCCCGGGGAACCGCGGCTTCGAGGCGTCGAGCCCGCGCCCACGGAGGTTTCATGGCGGTAACGGTCAAGGCGAAGCTCACTCTCTCGTTCGGCGCCTACGTGGCGGCCGTCTTCGTCCTCCTCGGTTTCGCCTTCATATCGTTCAGGGGTTTCGATTCCCATCTCACCCTCCTCGTGGACGAGCAGTTCGAGGGAACCGAGCGCCTCTACAGGTCCGCGCGGATGGCCATCGAGGCTGAACGCGACGCGTCGTCGCTCCTCCGCGCCCTCGAGAAGGAAAGTTCCGCGGCGGTCGAATCCAGGCTCTTCGTGGATACCAAGCGCCAGGAGGCCGCTGACGACTTCGCCTCCTTCAAGAGGCTCATTACATGGGACGACGAGGGTTTCAAGGCCGCCGTCGCGAGCTCCGAGAAGGCGATGGCGGAGTGGATGGCCGCGGTCGACCGCTTCCTTGGCTCCTGCGACGCCGGAGACTTCGAAGCGGCGGAGGCGTCGCTTTCCAAAGGCGACGCGGAAACGAGCTTCGCGGCGATGACCGCCGAGCTCGAAAACCTGACCGTGAAGGCCAAGGGCTACGCCCTCCGGAGCGCGAACGGTATCCGGCGCAACCTCCTTTTCTCGCGGATCCTCCTCGCCGTCCTCGCGGCGGCGATCGCGGCGCTCTCCGTCGCGCAAGCCCTCTTCTTCCACTTCTCGATCTTCAGGATCGTCTCGAGGATAAACGACCGCCTCCGCGGCATCGCGGAGGGAGAGGGCGACCTCACCGCGAGCCTCCAGGTGAAGCGCCTCGACGAGTTCGGCGTCCTCTCCGCGAATTTCAACCGCTTCGTGGAGAAGCTCAGGGGCATCGTCGACTCCGTGAAGTCGTCCTCGGGGAAGGCCTCGCTTCTCAAGGACGACCTCGCGGCCGGCAACGAGGAGGTCTCGAGCTCGATAGCGGAGATATCGTCCAACCTCGCGAGCATCTCGCGCACGGCGAACAGCCTCAACGAAGCCGTAGACACTGCCGACGTGGGGATCAAGCGCATCGACGAGGAGATCGCCGCGCTGGACGCGAAGGTCGGCGGGCAGGCTGACTCCGTCGAGGAGGCATCCGCCGCGATCACCGGGATCATCGGGAACGTTGACTCCATGGCCCGGATCGCGGAGGAGCGGCGAGGCGCCGCCGACGAGCTCGTCGAGCGCGGCAGGGAAGGCAGCGCCAAGCTCTCCTTGGCGAACGAGGCTGTGAGCGCCATCAGGGAGGGCATCGCGGCGATCGACGAGATGACCGGCGTCATAGCGGGCATCGCGGGACAGACTAACATGCTCGCCATGAACGCGGCCATCGAGGCCGCGCACGCCGGAGAGGCGGGCAGAGGCTTCTCCGTGGTCGCGGAGGAGATCCGTCGCCTCGCGGAGTCGGCTTCGGCCCAGTCCAAGGAGATCTCGTCCGTCCTAGCGGACATGGTCGGCAGGACCGTCCGCGCCGTGGAGGCGAGCGACGATTCCGCGAGGAGCTTCGCCGCGATATCCGAGCAGATCGAGCTGGTAACGGAGACCTTTCAGGTAATGGCGGAAGGCTTGGGCGGCCTCAAGGAGAGCGGCGGCCTTATCCTCGGGGCCATGGGGACCCTGCGCGACCTGTCCACGGACGCGAAGGACGGGACCAGGAAGATGCGCGATCAGACGCGCGGCATTTCCGGGCAGACGACGCTCATATCCCAGGCATCGCGGGAGACGGCGGGCGCGCTCGGGGAAATCAACGCGGGCATCACGGAGATCGTCTCGGCCACGCAGGGCCTGAACCGCGTCACGCGGGACCTGAGCGATTCTACGGACGCCATAGCCGACGAGATGACACGCTTTAGGACCTGACGCGCCGGAGTCACCGGAAGAGCGAGAAGACGTGCAATGCGACGAGCGCCGCCGCCAGAACGGCCGCGGAATCGAGGGATCGATTGACGAAGCGCGCCCGCTCCCCGATAATGCCGGAATCCCGTCCAGAGGAGCCTCCCGTGAGCGTACGGCGGAATTCGCGTCGACAAAAGTCCCCATCCGGATATGCGCGTCCGGACGGAGCGCGTCCTTGATACTCCTCCGCCCGGACGCCTCGGGCATCCGCGAAGCGGGCAAAGCCCTCCGCGAAGGCCGCCTCGTCGCCCTGCCCACGGAGACGGTCTACGGCCTTGGCGCGAACGCGCTCGACGAACGCGCCCTCGCGCGGGTCTTCGCCGCCAAGGACCGCCCCACCTTCGATCCCCTCATCGTGCACGTCGCCGATCCCGAGGAAGCGGAGGGGCTCGCCGACCTCGACTCGGGTCCCGCCCGGGCCTTCGCCGAGGCCTTCTGGCCCGGCCCCCTCACCCTCGTCCTGCCGCGCCGCGGCCCCGTCCCCGACCTCGCGACCTCGGGCCTTCCCACGGTCGCGATCCGATGCCCCGACCATCCCGTAGCCCGCGCCATCATCCGGGAGGCGGGCGTCCCCGTCGCCGCGCCGAGCGCCAACCCCTTCGGCAGGCTCTCGCCCACTCGCGCCGAGCACGTGATCCAGGGGCTCGGGGACAAGATCGACTACGTCGTGGACGGCGGGCCCTGCCCCGTCGGCGTCGAATCGACCGTGGTCGATTGCTCGGAAGCCCCGCCTCTCGTCCTGAGGCCGGGCGGGCTCCCGGTGGAATCCCTGCGCGCGGTAGTCCCTACGCTCGAGGTCTTCGACCGGAGCTCTTCATCGCCCCGCGCCCCCGGCCAGCTTCCGAGCCATTACGCCCCGCGCGCGCCGCTCCGGCTCGTCCCCTCGGGCGCCCTCCCCGCCGCGCCCGCTTCCCCGGGCGCGGCCGCCCTCTCCTTCGGCGCCGCCTCGCGCGAGGCCGCGATCGCCTCGGGCCGCTTCCGATCCGTGCGTTGTCTTTCCGAATCGGAAGATCCCGTCGAGGCCGCGTCACGCCTCTTCTCCCTCCTCCACGATTTCGATAGCGAGGGCGTCCAGGAGATCTGGGCGGAGCTCCTCCCGGAGGAAGGCCTCGGCCGCGCGGTGAACGACCGTCTCAGGAAGGCGTCCAGAGCGGAACGTTGAACCGCCCGAGGGCTTGGCCGGGGCGCGAGCGTTCCGATCGGGACGTCGTTTGCGCCGCTGGGCCGGTTCCGTTAGAATATCTCTCGGAGGAGGATACGGGGCCATGCCGAATAGACTCGTCGCTTCCCATATCGCCGCTATCGCCCTCTCCCTCTTCGCCGACGCGTACGCCCGGGCTTCGCCGACGCCGTCGGTCGGAGAATACGCCCTGGTCATCCGCGGTGAGGATTGGGGACCGGCGGCGACGAAACTCGTTGTCCGCTCCGCCAAGGCGGTATCGCCGGCGGCGATCCGCCTGAGCGCCTTCTCCGTCGTCGTCCGCGCCCGGTACTTCGACCCGAAGGCGCAGGCGACCTCGATCGTTACCCGCGAGCGTCTCGTAACAGGCGCGTACCCTTCGGACGGCTCGGGGAACAGGATCGACGATCCGAGCGAATTCATCGCCCTCGAGCTTCCTATCCATCCCGCGGATCCCTTCAGCAATCCCTTCTTCTACGACGCCTCCGACGGCTTCAATAAATGGAAGACGCCCTACGACTTCGGAGTGGAATCGAAGCTCCTCTCGGCGCCGGCCTCCCGCCTCTCGGGCCGCATCTGCCCGGAGGCGGACAAGTTCAAGGTCGGGGAATTCAAGGCCAAGTCCGCGACGCTCTCCTATGCCTGGTACGAACCCGAACCCGCGGGGAAACGCCCCCTCATCGTCTGGCTCCACGGCGCGGGAGAGGGCGGCCATGACCCAGTGATCGCCCTTCTCGGGAACAAGGTGACGGCCCTCGCCGGAGCGAAAATCCAAGGCGCGTTCGGCGGCGCCTTCGTGCTAGTGCCCCAATCGCCCCTCGTCTGGATGACGCAGGGCGGCAAACCCTACGACATCAACAAGAAGGCAAAGTCCTCCCTGTACAGCGAGGTCGTCGAGGAGCTCATCCGCGCCTTTGTCGCGGCCCGCCCCGGGATCGATCCAGAACGGATATACCTCGGCGGCTGTTCGAACGGCGGCTACATGACCGTTAACCTCGTCCTCCGGAATCCCGGGTACTTCGCCGCGGCCTTCCCCGTCTGCGAGGCGTACCCCGACGGCTGGCTATCGAAACAGGACATCTCCCGGCTCGCGAAGGAACGCCTCTGGTTCACGGCTTCAGCCCAGGACCGCGTCGTGAATCCGGCGCAATACATCCTGGCGACGGTCAAGCGCCTCAGGGCGGCGGGCGGACGCGACATCCGCATGTCCTATTTCGAAGCCATAGAGGACGGGACCGGCCGATACCAGGCCGATGACGGGAAGCCGTACCGCTACGACGGCCACTGGGCCTGGATACCCGTCCTCAACGACGAATGCGAGGACGGCGGCCTCTCGCTCATGCGGTGGCTCGCCTCACACTCGAGGTAGCGGCCGGAGGCCCTCGCCCCTCGTCTTGGAAATCCCCGCCTTTTCCACCTATAATCCGGGGAAAAGCATAACGGACCCTTAAAATCCCCGCGGAGGCGCAATGAGAATCGAATCGTTCTTTCTATCGAAATACCGGGACCACGACCTCGTCGACCGCAATAAGGCCCGAATCTACTTCTACTACAGTTTCCTCATGCTCCTTCTCCTCCTCTTCATCCCGGTGGGCTATGCGGGCCTGGGATTATCGCGATCGCTCACGATCCGAGGCAGCCTGGGCGCGGTGGCTATAGCCATCCTGGTCATCATCAGCCTCTTCTTACTCAAAGCGGGCCGGCTCAAGGCCTCCATCTACGCCTATCTCCTCTCGACCTCCACGATCGTCTCAGCCGTGCGCATCTACAGCGCCTTCACTGATCCGGAAACCGCGTTCACCGCTTATATCTACTACATGCTCTACATCATAGTTTTCGTCGCCGCCTTCGGCGAGCGCAAGCACGTCCCCGTTGCTGTGGCTTTCTTCATCCTGAACAACGTCGCAACCCTCCTCATCGTGAAGCGATCGATCGGCATAAGCGGGCCTAGCGCCACGGGCTTCGTGAACGGCTCCATCGGCATGGCGATCACCGGAGTCTCGGCCTTCTCCCTCGTCAGCCTCATGAAATCCTATACCGACCAGCTCAAGAAGCACGCAGAGGATTCTTCCTTGAAGATGAGGAAAGCGGAGGACGCGGTATCGACGATACGCGACGGCCTCGACGTGGGCGGACAGCTCCTGTCCGCGTCCGAGGAGATGGACGCCAGCCTCGGGGAGATCGAGCGCCGGGTCGAGGACGTCAGATCGAGGCTCGCTTCGCTCTCGAACGATATCGCGGACGCGAAAAAGGCGAACGACGAGATCGTCACCGCGAGCGCGGACCTTGACGCTTCCAGCGCCGCGTACCGCTCCATTTCCGAGCGGGCGTCGGCCGCGGTCAACCAGATGACCGCGTCCATCCAGGGCATGTCCGCGGTATCCGGACGGAGCGGTGAAAGCGTGGAGAGCCTCTCCGAAAGCATCGCGCGGGGCGAGAAGGCCGCGTCCCTCTCCTCGGAATCCATGGCCCGGCTCTCCGGCAACGCCGACTCCCTCATGTCGATCGTCGACGTGATCACCGGGATCGCGAGCCAGACCAACCTCCTCGCCATGAACGCCGCCATCGAGGCCGCCCACGCCGGGGACAGCGGCAGGGGCTTCAGCGTGGTGGCCGAGGAGATCAGGCGCCTCGCGGAGGAGACGGCGGAGAACATCAAGGCCATCACCGCGGGCCTCAGGGCCTTCATGGAAGACCTCGAGACGGCGAACGACGCCAATGGCGGGATCGGCGCGGCCTTCGGCGATATCGGCCGGCGGACCGAGGAGGCCTCCCGCGCGTTCTCCGAGATCGTGACGGGCCTTCGCGAACTCGGAGGCGGCACGGCCGAGATCGACCAAGCGGTATCCGCCGTGGTGGACAGCTCCTCCGCGATCGCGGCGTCCGTCAGCTCGGTGGACGCCAAGGTGGCCGGGAATAACGCCGCCATCGATTCCGTGCGCGAGCTGACCCTGCAGGCCCAACGAGATCTCGATCTCATCGCCTCCGGTTTCAACACGATCCTCGAACGCTCCGCCCTGGTACGCGAGCTGGGGAGCCGCAGTGGGAGCTGCATGGCCGCCCTCGACGGGGCGATCTCCGACCTCAAAGCCTGAACCGCCACATCAGGATCCCGCGGGCCCTCGCCCGTGGCAATAGCGGATCCAGCACGGCGATTCCGTCACTCCCGTGCCGAGTGTCATAATGGCCTCCGCCGCCGCCTCCCCCTCCGTCATCCGAGCCGGCGATAGGCCGTTCCAACCCCTTCGATTCGATTTGAATATCGATTCGAGATGCATTAGGGTTTGAACGTTCCGTAACGGGACAGAACGCAGCACAAGGAGGGACTCAATGAGAACGCGCCGAATCGCCGGGCTCCTCGCCCTGATCGTAATGGCCATTTTCGCCGCGAACGCGTCCGCGCAAACCTATTCCGTGGTGATAGGGGATCTCCCGCAGATCGAATCCCTCGAAGAGCTCGTAAAGGCCATGGGCGTCGAAATGGGCGTCACCCTCGACATGAAGAGGGTCCCCATGCCGAGGCTGACCTATGTCGTGCAGGAAAAGCAGGCGGATTTCGGAACGCCCATGACGTACCTCAAGGATTCCGCGAAGATCAAACTGCTCCCCTTCGACTACTCCACGGCGGTCATCAACAGGATGTGCTTCATCCTCTACACCAATAAGTCCAAACCGATCGACGTCGCGAACCTGAGAAAGGGGAACAGCAAGAAGTACAAGATCGAATCCGACATCTCGAACGCGCAGATGTTCAGCTTCGCGCCCCTCCCGTCCACGAACATCGTCGGAAGCCTCAAGAAGGTGAACGACGGCTTGATCGACGGGTACATCATGGGAACCGCGCCCGCCGACGACATCATCAAGGCCGCCAAGGGCGAATACTCCAACATCAAGCGGCAGCTCTGGGATATCTACGATATGGGTTTCGCGATCCCCAAGGGAGCGAGGGGCGGACCGGTCGATAAATTCCTCGTCGCCGGGATGGCGAAGATGGTCAGCTCCGGCAAGCTCGTGGCCATCATGGGAGACGCCACCGTCTCAGTCGGGACCTACGTGGACTGGCAGCCCTAAAGGCCGAGGCATCCTAGCGAGCTATCGCCCGCAGTCCTAGCGGGTGAAAGCCCGCGCGTCGCTCTGGGGGGCGGCAAGCTCTGAGCGGGCTTGCCGCCCTCTTCGTCTCTTCAGGCGCTTACGGTCAATCGCGAGTCAGCGAGCAGCCCCTCCGCCTAGATGGACGCCTCGGGACCGAACACGATGATGTTCCCCTTCCTCGGTTTTTGCTCCCTCGCGGCGTCGTACGCGTTCCAATGGACCGCTTCTTCCAGATATTTTGTGCGGGGAGGCTTCTTCTCCTTCGGATATCCCAGGTATACCATTCCGATGGGCGCGACGTCATCCGGAATCCCGAGGATGCCCTTGATCCTGGCCCTATCGAATCCGCCGATGCACACCGTGCCTAATCCGAGGAAGGGCGCGGCGATCATGATATTCCCCATGGCGAGGGCGCAGTCGACAATGCCATTATCCTTCCACGGGATGAATTTGTTATTCCCCGTGATCACGATGATCGTCGGAACGTTGTAGTCACCGTATTGCTCGATGCTTCTTTTTATTTCATCTATTTTATTCCTGTCATCCACAATGATGAAATCCCACGGCTGGATATTGCACGCCGACGGCGCGGCCATGGCGCATTTCAGCAAGGCGATGATTTTCTTCTTCTCGACATGCCTCGCGTCGTCGAAGCATCTGATGCTTCTTCTCCGGAATATCGCGCGCATGATCATGCTTCCGTCCATCCTGCCCTCTCCTTCGCTGCCTGGCGCCCATCGCCCTCGGCGGCGTTCCAGCGCCGCCATCCTGAACTTACACCATTATCCCGCTCGAGCGGATATACAATTACTTTCAACTCGATTTTTCCCTAGGCCGAGGATTCGATCGGCGATAGGATGACGGCGGAATGCGGAACCACGATGATCTCGCCTACGTCGACGGGGGGCGCTCCCGGCAAAAACTCGATCTCTACGTTCCCGACGCCGGCAAGAAGATCCCGCTCGTCATCTGGATCCATGGCGGCGCCTTCCGCGCGGGAAGCAAAAAGGACCATGTCCCCGTGGAACTCCTCGATCGCGGATTCGCCGTGGCGAGCGTCAATTACCGTCTCAGCCGCGAAGCGCCCTTTCCGGCCCAGATCGAGGACGTCAAATCGGCGATACGGTGGCTTCGCGCGAATGCGAAGCGGTTCGGGATCGATCCCGATCGCATCGCGATCTGGGGCGAATCAGCGGGGGGATACCTGGCGGCGCTGGCGGGCGCCACGGGCGGTACCGGGGCCTTCGATGCCGGCGAGCATTTGGACGTTGCCAGCGGGGTCCAGGCGGTCATCGATTATTCCGGCCCGACGGATTTCCTCAAGATGGACTCGCAGAGGATTCCGGGCGGGATGTCCCATGACGCCCCCGACTCGCCCGAATCGGAATTGCTCGGCGGAGCCATACAACTCAAGAAAGACCTTGCCGCGAGGGCTAACCCGGTCGCGCACCTGACGAAGGACGCCCCGCCTTTCCTAATCGTCCATGGGGACCGCGACCCCTTCGTTCCCTATGGGCAGAGCCTGCTCCTGAAAGACGCGCTCCTGGCGCGCGGCGTGCCCGTCGTCCTCCATACGGTCGAAGGCGCCGGGCACGGGAATTTCCATGATCCCGCGGTAACCGCGATCACCCTGGAATTCCTCGATCGATGGTTGAAGCCCCGGGCTTGCGGCGGAGGCGGCTTCCGGCCCGGCGCGGTTCACATCGCGAGATATTCCGCGTAGAGGACGGGAGGCCTCGCGGCCGTGGCGCTCCGGAAATCGCAGGCGAAGACCGCGACCTGGTTCAGGCTCGGGGTGACGAAGACGTATTGCTCGCTCGCGCCCCACGCGAAACAGGTTTTCCGTCCGCGGTACTCGTTGATCCACCAGCCGTATCCGTATTCGCCGCCGATATAGCCGTTCCATCTCCGTCCCGCGCTCCGGACCGAGGTCATCTTCCGTATCCAATCCCGGGAAACGATCCTTTTGCCCCCGCGCATCCCCTCGTCGAGGATTAATTGCCCCAGCTTGAGCGCGTCGCGCGCGGTCATCCGGACCCAAGCCCCGCCGAAGCAGACGCCCTGGGGATCGAAGCGCCAGGAAACCGATTTCATTCCCAGCGGTTCGAATAACCGCGCCTTCCCGTACTCGAACATGTCGATCCCCGTCGAGTCTTGGACGATCTTCGATACGAGATGGGGATTCCCGGAATTGTAGTTGAATACCGCGCCCGGCTTCGCGTCCATCCCCCTCGAGAGGATGAAATCGATCCAATTCTCGCTCTCGATCATGGGCCTGAAGAAATTGTTCCAGGCCGTCGACTCCGGCCACGAAAGGCCCGAGGTCATGGAGAGGAGGTGCTTGAGCCGTATCTCGGCCTTGGCGCCCCCTTCCTTCCGCACAGCCGGGAAATACTCCGATATCGGCGCCTCGTCGCCCGGGATGCGGCCTTCGTCTATGGCTATGCCGGCGATGATCGCCGTCACGCTCTTGGCGACGGAGTTGAGATTGAAGGCTTCAGCCTTATCGGCCTCGGTTCGATAGAATTCGTAGATGATCCTGCCGTTCCTGCTCGCGACGATGGCCCGGACCTGCCCCTCCGACCGCGCCCGCTCCGCGAGCCCCCGGAAATCGGGCGTCTTCGCCGATGTGGCGCCCGCCGGCGCCGCGCGGGCCGAGCCCAGAGCGATCAAGGAGAGGGACAACGCGATTCCGAACGAGCCCGCTTTCTTTGTCATTCATCCTTCCTCGACCGGCCCTCAGCCAGCCGCGATGAATCCCGCGATTTCGTCGTTCACCCTGTCCGGCTGCTCCATGTTCAGCGCGTGTCCCGCGTCCGGGATCACCTTATAAGCGAACCCGTCCTCCCGCATGACATCCGTGAATCGCGATTTTTCGTTTATTCTATAATCGCCGAACAGGAAGAGCATCCTATCCCTGAGGCCTTCGGCTTCGGCCTCGTCATAAGTTCCCAGCGAATGCCTGAACATGGCTTTC
>CAZIEI010000007.1:32780-43361 GCA_964538705.1 uncultured Spirochaetales bacterium
CTCGATGATGTATTCCACGATGTCGGGGCGCTTCTCGAACAAGGGGCTTCCCGGAGGAGAGAGCTTTGCCAGGATCCGCGCCATGTTCTTCCTGGTCGGGAACAGGATCTCCGGGAAGAGGAGCCCGATCGTCCGGATCATGGCCCCGAGCGGATCGAGCACGAAGCATCCCTCGATCCCGACGATCTTGTTCACCCGGTCGGGCATTTTCACGCAATAGTTGTACGCCATGTAGCCGCCGTTCGACACGCCCACGAGGTTCGCCTTCGATATCCCGTAATGGTCCAGGATGGATGTTATCCACGCGACTTGGTCGAAGTCCGTCGCGTAGCGCCCGTTCGGGACGCTCTTCCCCGGCCCTCCCAGCGTATCCACCGCGATACACCGGTATCGCTCGGACAACCCGCGGATGTTCATCGTCCACATGAGGGCGGAATTATCCCCCACGCCGTGGAACAGCACGAGCGCCGGGGCGCGCTCGTTCCCCGCCTCGACGCAATGCGTCGTTCCGTACGGGCCCTCCACGTCGATCTCCTTGAAAGCGACGCCCCACTTCGCCAAGAACGAATCGTACGTTTTCAGTACCGCCGACTTTCGCTTGTCCGTCTTGAAGACATCCATCGCATCCTCCATTCGATCCTGGCCGCGCCGCTTACGGCGAGTATAGCGCGGGTGCGCGGCGGGAAGCTCGGTCGAGCGGAAATCGAAGGAGCATCCCGTTTTAACCTAGCGCGCCATTCCTCGATCGGCGAGGGATATGACCGATGAGTCGCCACCTCGTATTTCGATTTATTAAAATATTCACGCGATGCGCTTGCTCCGCAGCCGACGCGATAAGGCCGAACGAAAAGAAAGCGGCGGGGAAAGGCCATTCCATTTTCAACATCCTCACTTCGCCCTACCGAAGATTCGCGGATTCAAGCGTCCTTACGAACGTACGCCGTTCATTCCGGTCATAATAATACGGGTTTTCCCCTTTGGTTAACACCGTCTTTTCTCCCTGTCCCCGCCCGGCGCGCTTGACAGGCCATTTCCCATCCCATAGCCTGGGACCATGCTCGATGGCGGAGGGAAGGCGGGGGAAAGCGGCGCGGCCGGCGGAAGAAAGGCCCGGACCATAAGCCTCCGCCTCAGGCTGATGGCCTACTTCCTGGCCATACTCCTCCTTCCGCTCATATCGCTCGGCTTCGTCGGCCCCCTGTTCTACGCCCGTTCCATCGAGCGTGAGACCAACTCCAACATGGCCGCCATGATCGCCCAGGTGAACAAGAACATCGAGCTCCGCGTCCGGGAGATGGAGCGCATCATCGACCTCATCTCCGGGATGAGGGCGGTCTCCTCCTTCCTGGAAGACGGATGGGGGACGTTCCCGGAGCGCGAGGAGATCGCCGGCATGCTTTCCGTCATCTCCGACGCCCATCCGGAGATCGCGGGCATCATGATCGTCTCCGCGAACGACACCTGGCTCTGCGACGGCTTCTCGCGCACCACGCGCGATCCGCTCACCGAGGAACGATGGTACCTCCGGGCCGCCGCCGCGCCCCGCGACGTCCACCTCGTTTCGCGCCCGATCGGAAGGAATATCCGCTCCACCAAGGCCTATGGCGCGGACGAGGTCGTGTCCATCGTCAAGGCCTCGCATCCTTCGAAGGCGAACGCGGGGATCGGCGGCGTCATCCTCGTCGACATGCGGCTCTCGGCGATCGAGGAGCTGTTCACCGCCTCGCCTATCGGCAAGGGCGGCTTCCTCTACATAGCCGACGCCGCGGGCGAGATGGTCTACTCCCCCGTCAACGAGGTGGTCTACCGCCTTCCGCTCGGCGCCGACCTTCGCAGTCCCTCCTCGGCCATCATCGCCGTCGCAGGCGTCGACTACCAAGTCATGGCGCAGGACTCCCCCTACACCGGCTGGCGAACGATCGGCGTGTTCTCCCTCGCCGAAATCCTGCGCGAGGTCAATATGATCCGCTACTGGACCTTCATTATCGGCGGCGTCACCATGATCCTGGCGATCGGAACAGCGTTCCTCTTCACCTCGTCGATAGCGAAGCCGGTGCTCGACCTCCGGAGCCTCATGAAGCGCGTCGAGGAGGGCAACCTCACCGTTCGTTTCTCGGGCTTCCACGACGACGAGATCAGGGAGCTCGGCCTCGGCTTCAATGAAATGATCGGCCGCATACAGGGCCTCATCGACCAGGTCTACGCGGAACAGCGTTCGAAACGGGAGGCGGAGCTTCGCATCCTTCAGGAGCAGATAAAGCCCCACTTCCTCTATAACGCACTCGATACCATCCAATGGATGGCCCAGGAGCACCGCGTCGACGACGTCGTGAGCATGGTAGGCGCGCTCTCCAGCCTCTTCAGGATCGGGCTGAGCAAGGGGAAGGAGTTCATACCCCTCTCCAGCGAACTCGAGCACGTGGAGAGCTACCTCCACATCCAGAAAATGCGCTACGAGGACAAGTTTGATTATTCGATCTCGTGCGATCCCGCCCTCCGGCCGCGGCAGGTCCTCCGCCTCACCCTACAGCCCCTCGTCGAGAATGCGATCTACCACGGGATCAAGGAACGGAGGGGCCGAGGCAGGCTCTCGGTCGAGGCGAGGCTCGACGGCGGCGACATCGTCCTAACCGTCGCCGACGACGGTGTGGGGATGTCGGCCGAGGCGCTTACCCAGCTATCGCGTTCACTCGACTCGGGCGGGCCTTCGCCGGGAGGCTACGGCATCCGCAACGTGCACGAGCGCATCCGGCTGACGTTCGGGAAGCCGTACGGGCTCTCGTTCGAGAGCTTCCCGGGAGAGGGCACGGTCGTCACCGTGCGGCACCCCGTCGTCGACGCGGAGAGGTGAAAACTATGTGGAAAGCGTTGATAGCCGACGACGAGCCGAAGATACGGCGCGGCCTCAAGTCCTTCATCACTTCCTTCGGCCTGGGCATCGAGGTGGTGGCCGAGGCCGAGGACGGCGAGACCGCCCTCGGGCTCGCGAAGGAACTCGATCCCGACATCATGTTCGTCGACGTCCGGATGCCGTTCATGAGCGGCCTCGAGTTCATCGAGGCAATCAAGGAAGCACTGCCCGGCAAGATCGTGATCATCGTCTCCGGCCATGACGAATTCGAGTACGCCCGGTCTGCGGTCAGGCTCGGCGTCTTCGACTACGTACTCAAGCCCGTCGATGCGTCGAGTTTCCGCGCGGTCATCGAGCGGGCGATAGCCGAGCTCGAATCCCGGCGCGAGGCCGATAAGTACGGAGTCTGGGCGGCCGAGCAGCTCGAGCGGAACCTTCCCGTGCTCCGCGAGCGATTCCTTCGCGACTGGATCATCGGATCGCTCTCGATGACGGAAGTCGCCGAAGGCCTGGCCTTCCTGAGGATCGCCCTGGCCTCCCCCGCCACTCTCCTCGCCGCTCGACTGCCGGAGCACGCCCGTCCGGGCCAGCCGGCGATCGAGAAGAACAGGCGCCTCGCCCTCGTAGCCTTGAGGACGGTAATGGAGGAGGCCCTACCCCAGGACGGCGCCTACGTCTTCGAGGACGACGCGGAGACGGTGCTCGGCATCGCGCCGGGCTTCTCCGCCGAGGCCCTGGCCGCCCTCGCCGAGGCCATAGAGCGGAGGGCCGCCGAAACGGTCTACCAGGCCCCCTCGCTCGCTACCCGCGTCGTGCCGGATCCCCTCGCGGGGCTCTGCGACGCCTATGAGGAGCTCCGAGCCGAGCTCGCGGAGGGGGACGACAGCGAGTCCTACGTGGTGCTCGCGCGGAACTATATCGACAAGCATTACTGGAATCCCGACCTCTGCCTGGAGAACGCGGCGGCCGAACTCCAGATCAGCCCCGGCTATCTCTCCCGGCTCATGAAGCGGGAGACGGGCTTCTCCTTCGTCGAGTACTTGAACCGCATCCGCGTCAAGAAGGCGACGATCCTCATGAGCGATCCCGCGGCCAAGGCCTTCGAGGTGGCCGAGCGGGTCGGCTACCGCAGCCAGCATTACTTCAGCCGTGCCTTCAAGAAGGTGACGGGCGCATCGCCGACGGAACGCAGGAAGGGGGCCCAGCCATGAAGCGCGCGCGCGCGTTTCCCGCCGCCCATGCCGGAACAGGGACGGCCGTTCCCTTCATCGCTTCCGCCTTCCTCGCGATCGCGGTCCTCGCGGCCTCCGCCTCATGCTCGAGGACGGCGCGCCCCGCCAGCGTGCGCTTCCTCGTGGGCGTATCCCAGGCGAACCTCTCCGAGCCCTGGCGCATATCCATGACCGAGGAGATCAGGGCCGAGGCTGCGCGGTATCCGGACCTCAAGGTGATCTACATCGAGGCCGGCGACTCGAGCGCCCGCCAGATCGACGACGTGAAGAGACTCATGGGCTACGGCATCGACCTCCTCATCATCTCGCCGACGGACTCCCACGCCCTCACCCCGATCGTGCGGACGGCCTACGCGGAGATCCCGGTCATCGTGCTCGACCGGGAGGTCGAGGGCTACGACTACAGCCTCTTCATAGGGCCTGACAACGAACGGCTCGGCCGGGAGGCGGGCAAGGTGGCCTCCGAACTCCTCGGGAGCCCGGGCGGGTCCATCCTGGAGATCGCCGGACGCTCGGGCTCCCCTCCCTCGATCGAACGGAGCGAGGGCTTCCGCAGGGTGATCGCGGACAGGAGGAACGCGCGGCTCTCAGGAACGATCGTCGCCGACTGGCTGCGTGACAAGGCGGAGGACGAGCTTTCCGCGCGCGTTCGTACCCTGCCCCCCTTCGACGTCATCTTCGCGCAGAATGACGCGATGGCCTACGGCGCCTGGCGCGCCTGCCAGGCCGCGGGCATGAAGGATATCAGGCTCATCGGGATCGACGGCCTCGCGGGGCCGATGGGCGGCATCGAGCTCGTGCGCAAGGGCATCCTCTCGGCCACCTTCACCTGCCCCACCGGCGGCAAGGAGGCGGTAACGTACGGTATGGACCTCCTCGCGAAGAAGGAGGGCATCCCCAAGCGCGTCTACCTCCGGCCCGTGAAGGTGACGCGGGAAACCCTCGCCGCCAGCGAGAACCGGCCGCCCTCGTCCCGCAGTTTCTCGCCCGGCCGCAAGATCGTGCTCGGCTTCGCGCAGGTCGGCCAGGAGAGCGAATGGCGCGCGGCCAACACGAGGTCCATCAAGACCTCGGCCGCCAAGGCGGGGATCGACCTCATCTTCGTGGACGGCGAACAGCAGCAGGAGAAGCAGATCGCCGCGATCCGCTCCTTCATCCGGAGGAACGTCGACGTCATCGCCTTCTCCCCCGTGGTCGAGTCCGGATGGGACTCCGTCTTGAACGAGGCCAAGGCCGCGGGGATTCCGGTCATCATCACGGACAGGACCGTCGGGATCAATGACAGCTCGCTCTGGCTCACCTTCATGGGATCGGATTTCGCCGAAGAGGGGCGGCGCGCCGCGCGCTGGATCGTCGAGGAGCTCGGAACCTCTGAACCCGTCAATATCGTCGAGCTTCAGGGGAACGCCGGCGCCGCCCCCACGATCGACCGGAAAGCGGGCTTCGAGGAGGTGATCAAGGACTATCCGAACTACCGCATCATTTTGTCCGAGACCGGGGATTTCTTCCGCTCTCAAGGCTACACGGTGATGAAGGGCGTACTCGCGTCCGAGAGCCGGAAGATCGACGTCATCTTCTCGCACAATGACGACATGGCCATCGGCGCTATCCAGGCCATCAAGGAACGCGGCATCAAACCCGGCAAGGACATCGTCATCATTGGCGTCGATGGGATCAAGGATGCCTTCAAGGCCATGGCGGCCGGGGAGATGAACTGCTCCGTGGAATGCAATCCGATCCTCGGGCCGCAGCTCATGAAGGCCGTCCAGGACTACATGGCCGGGAAGGACCTTCCCATCCGAATGATAACCTCCGAGGGCATCTTTCCCGCCGCTACCGCCCGCAAGGACATGGCGGGCAGGGAATACTGAGGGTCCCCAAGCCCGCCTCTCGAAAAGTGCCCCAAAAAACCGATTTGTCTAAAGCGCGTTTGGCGAAACGGGTTTGAAATATACGCTCGCGCGACCTGGATGGGGACCCACCCCGGCCGGGGCGCGCGAACGGACCCGTTATGCGGATGCGCGGCGTTGCCGCCTCAAAAACGTGGAGTCGTTTCGAGTCAACGGAGGTAACTAATGGCTAATCGTGGGAAAAGAGTCTTCGCGGTTCTCGTTCTGATGCTGGCGGTCGCGGGCCTCGCGATCGCGGCGCCGCTTATCAAGGTCGGCATCGTCAACCTGCCGCCCGAGGAGTCCGGCTATCGCCAGGCCAACGTGGAGGACATGAACGCGGTCTTCTCCAAGGCGAACGGCTACGACGCCAAGCAGACCAACACCGCCGACAACAGCGAGCAGATCGCGGCGGCCCAGGGCTACATCCGCGACGGTGTGGACTATCTCCTCATCTCCGCCGCCAACGCTTCCGGCTGGGACAACGTCCTGCAGTCCGCGAAGAAAGCCGGCGTGACGGTATTCCTCTTCGACCGCCTCATCACGACGGACGCCGCCAACTACCAGGCGGCCCTCGTCTCCGACATGGCTTCCGAAGGCCAGATCGCGGTGGATTGGATGCTCAAGCAGAAGCTTCCCCAGTACAACGTCATCCTCATCCGCGGACAGCTCGGTTCCGCCGCTGAGCTCGGCCGCTCCGGCGCCCTGCTCAAGGCCCGCGATGCCGGCAAGGTCAAGATCGTGGCCGACGGCACCGGCGGCGACAGCTGGAGCCTCGAGGAAGCCCGCAAGGTAGTCGAAGCCGCCATCACCGCCGGCAAGGACTTCAACGTCATCTACGCCGAGAACGACGGTATGGCCCAGGGCGCCGTCCAGGCCCTCGACGCCGCCGGTATCACCCACGGCAAGGGCGGCAAGGTCAAGATCATCGGCTTCGACTTCAACCGCTTTGCTCTCCGTAACGTGCAGGCCGGTTACTGGGATTGCGACGTCCAGTGCAGCCCCCGCCAGGCCGCGCAGATCGCCGGATGGATCAAGGCCGGGAAGAAGGCCCCCAAGGGCATCGTCTACCAGAAGGAAATCTTCCTCGACACCGCCACGATCACCGACAAGCTCATCGCCGAGAAGGGCATCAACGCCGATCCCGGAAAGGGCGTAGTCACGAAGTAAGCGGTTCTCCGCACTGAGTTTCTTCGCTTCAAGCGAGCGGCGCGGCGTGTCGGGACATCCCGGCGCGCCGCGCCGCGATTATCGAGTATAATGTATCTGGAGAGTAGCAATTGCAAACGCAGAACGTGCTTGAAATGCATGGCATATGCAAATCCTTCCCGGGAGTCAGGGCCCTGCACGACGTCAGCTTCACGCTGAGGAAGGGCGAGGTCCACGCGCTCATGGGCGAGAACGGCGCGGGAAAATCAACCCTCATCAAGGTGATGACCGGGGTATACGAGAAGGACTCGGGAGGGATCTCGATCGAGGGGAAGCCCGTGCATTTCAGGTCGCCCCAGGACGCCCAGAACGCCGGGGTCGGCACCGTCTATCAGGAAATCACGCTCTGCCCCAACCTCACTGTGGCCGAGAACATGTTCATTGGCCGCGGCAGGTACGCGTTCGTTAATTGGAAGCGGATGAAGGATAGGGCTGCGAAGCTCCTCGCTTCCCTCGGCATCCCGGCTAGGCCGACCCAGCAGCTCTCGAGCTGTTCGCTCGCAGTCCAGCAGATGATCGCGATCGCGCGCGCCGTGGATATGGACTGCAAGATCCTCATCCTCGATGAACCCACGTCTTCGCTCGACGAAGACGAGGTCAGGAAGCTCTTCTCTTTAATGCGCGAATTGAAATCTCGGGGCGTTGGAATCGTTTTCGTTACCCACTTCCTCGACCAGGTGTATGAGATCAGCGACAGGATCACGGTCCTCCGCAACGGCGAATTCATAGGCGATTACGAGGCGGCGTCACTCCCCCAGTTCGAGCTCGTGTCGAAAATGATGGGAAAGGCACTGGACGACGTATCAGGAATGAAGAAGCACGAGCCCTCCGCGCGGGACGAACGCGTCCCGATATTCGAGGCGGCCGGCCTCTCGAGCGCGGCGGGGGTCAAACCCTTCGACTTCGTTATCAGAAAAGGCGAGGTCAACGGATTCACCGGCCTCCTAGGATCCGGCCGCAGCGAGAGCGTCCGGGCCATCTACGCCGCGGACAAGGTCACAGGCGGCGACGTGAAGATGAACGGGAAGAAAGTCAGGATAGGCGATCCTATACACGCGATGAAGCTGGGAATCGGCTACCTTCCCGAGGACCGCAAGGGAGACGGCATCATCGCGGACCTCTCCGTCCGCGAGAACATCATACTGGCATTGCAAGTCATGAAGGGCTTCTTCAGGCCCTTTTCCAATAAGCAGGCGGAGACCTTCGCCGACGATTACATAAAGGCCCTGAACATCAAGACGGCGTCCACGAACACGCCCATCAAGTCGCTCTCGGGCGGCAACCAGCAGAAAGTCATCCTCGCGCGGTGGCTGCTCACCCATCCCCGATACCTCATCCTCGACGAACCCACGCGGGGCATAGATGTCGGCACGAAGGTGGAGATCCAGAAACTGGTGCTCAAGCTCGCCGAGGAGGGAGTGAGCGTCACGTTCATCTCCTCGGAGATCGAGGAGATGCTCCGCACCTGTTCCCGCCTCATCGTGATGAAGGACCGGGCGATCGTCGGAGAGCTTTCGGGAGAGAACCTGACGGAACGCGACGTCATGCACGTGATCGCGGGCGGAGGCGAGTGACAATGACGAAGTCGAAAACCCGCGGGTTCCAGCTTTTCCTCCCGCTCTCGGTCCTGGCTATCCTGATCCTCATCAATCTGATCAAGGGCGCGGACTACTTCAGCCTCTCGATCATCAACGGAGCGCTCTACGGCAACATCCCGAACATCCTCTTCGGCGCTTCGGAGCTCGTCATACTGGCCATAGGCATGACCCTGGTCACGTCCTCCTCGGGCGGCCAGGACATCTCAGTCGGCGTAGCGGCCGCGATCACCTCCAGCGTCTTCGTCCGCATCCTTCTCGGCGTAGACCACATAACCTGGCTCAATATCTTCACGGCCTTCCTGGCGAGCTGCGGGGTCGGCATCGTCATCGGCGCTTTCAACGGCACACTGATCGCGATATTCAACGTCCAGCCCATGGTAGCGACGCTCATCCTGTTCACCGCGGGTAGGTCAGTGGCATTCCTGATCGACGGCCGGCTGTCTCCCATTCTGGCTAACGACCTCACGAGCCAGTTAGGCAGCGTGATACCGGGAGTTCCCGTGCAGACACCGATCATCCTCACCGCCGTATTCATCGCGCTCTTCGCGCTGCTCCTCAAGACCACCAATCTCAAACTCTACTCCCAGTCGGTGGGAATCAACCAGAAAGCCGCGCGCCTCAACGGCATAAACCCGGTGAGAATAAAGTTCCTCACCTACATGATTCTCGGCGTCTGCTCGGCCGTTGCGGGATTCATCGCCGTGACCAAGGCCGGCCGTCACGACAGCGTCAACCTCCTCAAGTTCGTCGAGATGGACGCAATCCTCGCGGTGGCGATCGGCGGCAACGCCCTGGGCGGGGGCAAGTTCAGCATAGCCGGTTCGATAATCGGCGCCTACACCATAGAAGTGCTGAACCGTACCCTGCTCAGGCTCGAGGTCGACACCGAGGCGATCAAGGCATTCAAGGCGGTTTTCATCATCATCCTCATGGTGATCGCGTCGCCGGTGGCCAGGGAATTCGCCTCCAAAGGCGTCAAATGGGCGCGATCCAGATTTGGAGGATCCGCGCGTGCGTTGAACGCGAACGTCGCTTCGGGCACGGGTGCCGTGGCGCCTGATGCGAACAATTCCGGCAAGAAAGAAGTGTAGAGTGGAATCGATGAAGACGATGAAACGAAAAGAAACGATATCGAACTCGAACCTCCTGTTCCTCATCGCGACGGTCATTTTCGTGCTGATGTACGGGATCGCTATCCTGCGCTATCCGCGCAGCTTCCTGCAATATCAGACCTTCTTCGATCTCTTCAGCCTGAACGCGCCGCTCATCATCCTGACGCTCGGGCTGAGTATCGTGATGATCGGCGGCGGCATCGACATTTCGGTCGGCGCGGTCACCGGTCTCGTGACCATGTGCTGCGCGGTCTTCCTTGAATCGAACTCGGGAAGCGTCTGGGGCTCCATGCTCCTCGCCCTCGGCATCGGTATCGCGTTCGGCCTCCTACAGGGATTCCTCATCGCCTACCTGGAGATCCAGCCGTTCATCATCTCGCTCGCGGGGATGTTCCTCGCCAACGGGCTCCTCACCACCATCCACAAAGATCCGCTCAACGTAACCATGCAGGCCTTCGTGGGCATCAGGGATTCCGAGATCGTCATCCCCTTCCTCGGCACCGTCAACCGGCTCGGTAATTTCATTCCGCTCACCATCAAGCCTGGCGCCGTCGTCGCACTCGTCCTCATCGTGGCCCTCGTCGTACTTATGAAATGGTCGCGCTTCGGCCGCAATCTCTACGCCGTGGGCGGCAACAGCCAGAGCGCCCTCATGCTCGGCATCAACGTAAGGAAAACGAAATTCCTCTC
>CAZIEI010000008.1:0-34940 GCA_964538705.1 uncultured Spirochaetales bacterium
CATCCAGTCCATGCCGTTGTCGCCGACTAAGCGGATGAGGCTCTGGGTGAGCTCCTCGACGGTCTCGTTGAAAGCTTCCGAGGGGCTGTGGCCGTGGGAGCGGAGGACGTCGTACTGGGCCTCCATCATGCCCGCGAGGGCGCCCATGAGGACGCCGCGCTCGCCGGTCAAGTCGGAGTAGACCTCCTCCTGGAAGGTGGTGGGGAAGAGGTAGCCGGAGCCGATCCCGATGCCGATGGCCAGGCAGCGCTCCTTGGCGCGGCCGGTGGCGTCCTGGAAGACTGCGTAGCTCGAGTTGATGCCGCTCTTGGCGAGGAAGTTGGTGCGCACCGAGGCGCCCGAGCCCTTGGGGGCGACGAGGATGACGTCGACGTCGGGGGGCGGGACCACGCCGGTCTGGTCCTTGTAGACGATGGAGAAGCCGTGGGAGAAGTAGAGGGCATCGCCCTTCTTGAGGTTGGCCTTGATGGTGGGCCAGCAGATCTTCTGCGCCGCGTCGGAGAGGAGGTACTGAATGACCGTGGCCTTCTTCACCGCCTCGTCGATGGGGAAGAGGGTCTGGCCGGGGACCCAGCCGTCCTTGATGGCCTTGTCCCATTCGCGCTTGAATTTGGGGTCGGAACCGATGATGACCTTGAAGCCCTGGTCGCGCATGTTGAGCGACTGGGCCGGGCCCTGGACACCGTAGCCGATGATGGCGATGGTCTCGCTCTTGAGGACATCGCGCGCCTTCGTGAGCGGGAACTCGTCGCGGGTGATCACCTCTTCCCAGGTGCCGCCAAAATTGATCTTGGGCATGTGAATCTCCTTTATTCGTTCGATCTTGCGCGATGATGCCAGAAATCGTGGTATTGTGTAAAGTGATATTTGTGCCATACACTGATGCGTGAAACGCAACGATGCGCGGAGGACGGTATGGACAACGGAGATCTCCGGGTATTCATGGCCATGGCTTCGACCCTCCATTTCGGGCGGGCGGGACAGGAGTGCGGGCTCAGCCCCTCGGCGGTGTCACGGACGATCGGAAGGCTCGAGGAGGAATTGGGGCGGCGGCTCTTCGACCGCGACAAGCGGAGCGTCGAGCTCAGGCCCGAGGGCGAGGCCCTCCTCGCCTTCGCCCGGGAGACCCTGGGGGCCTGGGAGGACCTCAAGGCCTCGCTTGTCCAGGGGGGCGCTCTCAAGGGGGAGATCCGGATCTATTCTTCGGTGGCGGCGTCCTACACCGTACTCGATCGGCTTTTCCCCAGTTTCAGGAGAACCTACCCGGACGTCCACGTGCGCCTCAGAACGGGTGACGCGGCCGATGCCCTCGAGCGGATCATGGACGGGAGCGCCGACGTGGCGGTGGCCGCGCTTCCGGGATCGCTTCCACGGAACATCCTCTTCAGGGCGGTCCTCACGACGCCCCTCGTCTTCATCGCCCCGACCATGGCCTGCGAGGCGGCGGCGCTCACGGGGAAGGACCCCGTTCCCTGGGACCGCGTCCCCATGGTGCTCACCGAAACGGGACTCTCGCGGAAGCGGGCGGACGCCTGGTTCCGCGAGCGGGGGGCCAAGCCGCGGATCTACGCCGAAGCGTCCGGCCACGAGGCCGTCATCTCCATGGTGAGCCTGGGCTGTGGAGTCGGAATCGTCCCCAGGATCGTCCTGGACCGATTCGCCCGGCCGGGGGAGGTCCGCGTCCTGGAACCGAAGGGGAGGCTCGAACCGTACGTGATCGGACTGTGCGCGTACAAGCGTCGCCTCTCGTCGCCCGTGGTACGCGCCTTCTGGGACATGGGCGGGGGGGCGGAGGGGGATTAAGAAGGGGGCCGAGTCGTGGAGGGAGATTGAGAAGGTAGCCGGGTCGCGGAGAGTGCACAGGGGGGGAAGTCGGGACGGGAAAGGCGCCGGGGCCGAGGGGCCACGGGCCTCGTGCGCCCGACCTCGGCGCTCTCCCGAGGATTCCCGCGTTTGCATGCGACGCTTGGCCGGCCTATACTTCGGGGGACGATGAGAGAGGCCGCCGAGGACGGGGCTGCGATCATACGGCGGGCGACGGGGGTGATCCGTGGGAGATCGGGAACGGAGCGTAACGGCGCGCGATGATCTTCTTTCTGGCTTGCTGGATTCCTCTCCCGAGGGCATCCTCGTCGTGAACGAGGATGCTTCGATCCTCGCCGTCAATGAAGCGTTCTTCCGCATATGGGACCTGCCCGAAGAGCTTTCCAGGTCGGGGAAGGAAGAAGGCATGCTCGCGGCGGCCCTCGGCAAGATGGTAGATCCGGAAGCCTTCCTGTCGAAGGTGAGACGCCTCTACGCCGACCACGAGGAAAAAAGCCGCGACGACATCCCCCTCAAGGACGGAAGGATCATCGATCGCTACACCGCGCCCGTTCGGGGAGCCGACGGCCGGTACCTCGCGCGGGCCTGGTATTTCTGGGACATCACGGAGCACCGGAAATCCCTGGATGCCCTCCGGGAGAGCGAGTCCGCCTTCCGCAACATCTTCGACTTCCCCTTCCTCGGCGTGACGATCATCAAGGACGGGAAATTCGCGCGGGTGAGCCCGGCCTTCGGGGAGGTGCTGGGATATCCCGACGCGGAGGTCATCGGCCGGTCGCCCAGGAATTTCTACGCGCGGGATGAGGATTTCGAGCGATTCGACCAGCTCCTCTACGCGGACATGATGGCCAGGGGTACGGGGCAGGTCGAGGTAACCTTCAAAAAGAAAGCGGGAGGCTTCGTGGACGGGATCGTCTGCGCGCGCCCCCTCGACCCCGGCGATCCCTCGAAGGGCGTGGTGTCCATCGTCATCGACATCACTAAGACGAAGGCCGCGGAAGCGAAGTACCGGCTCGTCCTCGAGTCGGCGCCCGACGCGATCGCGCTGACAGGGACCGACGGAAGGATCGAGGACGCGAACAGCGCCTTCTTCAAGATGATCTCCCGCGTCCATAAGGGGCCGGCGATCGGCGAATCCATCCACGCGGTCCTGGGACGGGGGATGCCGGACGCCGACAAGCACCGGGCCCGTCTCATGGAGCGCTCGATCGATCGATTCGAGGCCGAGCTGCCCGGTATGCCCGGGGAACCGCCCCGAGCGCTGGACGCGGTCGCCCAGCTTCTCGAGAATCCGCCGATCGTGCTCTACGCGTTCCGGGACATGACCGAGCGCAAGGCTGCGGAGCGGGAGAAACGCCTCCTCATGGAGCAGCTCGCGCACGCCCAGCGGATGGAATCCATCGGGCGCCTCGCGGGGGGCGTGGCCCACGACTTCAACAACATGCTCACCGCCATCATCGGCAACGCGGAACTCGCCCTCCAGGCGATCGGGGAGGGGAGTCCCGCCGCCTCCAACCTGGAGAGCGTCATCAAGGCGGGTACGAGCGCGGCGGGGCTCACGAGCCAGCTCCTCGCCTTCTCGCGGAAGGACTCCGCCGAGCCTAAGGACGTGGATCTCAACGCGGCGATCGAGGATATGCGGAAGATGCTCACGCGGCTCCTCGGCGAGACCGTCTCGCTCGATGCGAGCATGCAGGCGGACCTCCCGATGATCAGGACGGACCCTATCCAGCTCCAGCAGGTCATCATGAACCTCGCGGTGAACGCGAGGGATGCGATGCCCTCGGGAGGAGTGCTCAGTCTGGAGACCGCGGCGGTCGCGCTGGGCGAGGGATACTGCGCGGCCCGCTCCTACGGCTTCAATCCCGCGCCGGGGCCTTACGCCATGCTCTCCGTGAGCGATACGGGGTCGGGGATGCCGCCGGAAGTCCTCTCCCGGCTCTTCGAGCCCTTCTTCACCACGAAGGAGAAGGGGAAGGGGACGGGCTTAGGACTCTCCATGGTCTACGCGGCGGTGAAGGGGAACGAGGGAGCCATCGAGATAAATTCCGAACCGGGGAAGGGCACGACTTTCCGGGTCTATTTCCCCGTTTCCGATCGCGGGATCGGCTCGCGTCCCGTCCTGGCGGGCGAATACGAGCTCCGGGGCGGCTCCGAGACCGTGCTGCTCGTGGAGGACGACGCGATGGTCCTCGCGTTCGCGTCAGTGGCGCTCGAACGGCTGGGATACCGCGTCATCAAGGCGGCGAGCGGCGGCGAGGGCCTCGGGAAGGCCTCGGAATTCCACGGAACCATCCACGCCGCTATCACGGACATGGTCCTCCCCGACATGGGGGGCGGCGAGGTCGCGAAGGCCCTGGAAGCCTCGAGGCCCGGCATTCGCATCCTCTACTCTTCCGGCTACTCGGGCGGAAGGGTGGACGACGGAAGAGAGGCTCAGGAGGCGAGGATCGCGGCCGAGTCGTTCATAAAGAAACCCTTCACCATGGCCGAATTGGCGGAGAAGCTCAGATCCGTCCTCGACGAGGCCAGGCCTAGCGCTTGAGCGCCGAGAGCGGGGCTTCGGCGTAGCCCAGGAGCCACGACGATCCGTTCGAACCCATTCCGTTGTACCAGAGCCTGAGCCGGTCGCCGTCCACGAGGACGTCTGGGGCGATGACGCCTCCCGAGTCGAATCCGGAACGCGAAGCCCTGAGAATGGGTTCGGGACGCGGGACGTAGGGGCCCTCGATTGAGGAGGCCGTCGCGATTCCGATGGAGCGCGTGACATTCACGTCGTCCAAACCCGTGAAGAAGAGGTAGAAGGCGCCATCCGGCCCCTGGAGGATATCAGGCTCCGCGGTTCCGGAGCGCATCCATGCGTAGCCGCTCGCCGGGTCCTCGGGAGGGAGCTGCATTCCGGGCTTGAGGAGCGGCGCGCTCAGCTTGGTCCAGGCGATGCCGTCAGGAGACGTCGCTCCGAGGACGTAGACGCCGGACTCATGATCGAGATCGTATCGATGGCCCGCGTATACCATGAACAGGCCCGACGGAGTCTCGATGACGCTCGGAGAGAAGGCCGCGTCCTCGTCGTACCAGCCGGGTTCGCGTGTGATGACGTCGCCCTGCACCGTGAAGGAGCGGCCGTCATCCGAGATGGCGAGGCGGATGGACGATCCCATGGTTTCCTTGGGTCCGCTTCCCGTGTAGACCTCGATGCCGTCTCGGGGATACGCGCCGTAATAGAGGTAGTACGTGCCGCCATACCGGAGGCAGAAGCAGGTCTCAAGGTCCTCTTCCTCCCCGCCCTCCAAGATGAAAGGGGGCGTCGGGCCGGATCGCCACAGGGTCGTCCACGAGGAACCGTCCGCGGAACCGGCGACGCAGATCCCCGATCCGTCGTCTTCTTTTCCATCGCCGTTTGGATCGAACTCCGTGTAGTACATGAGGTATTCATCGTCCTCGGCCAGCACGGAGGCGTCGGCCGCGAACGCGCCGTAAAAGCCCGCGAAGGCGGGATTGGATCTCCGGACCCAGGGAGAGGCGTCCTTCGTGGCGTCGGCGTTCATGCAAGAGGAGAGAGCCGTCATTATGAGGGAGGCCGAGGCGAGGCAAGCGAGGGCGAGGAATCGACGGGCGACGGTCTGTGTGGGTTGAGCCTGCGGAACCCCTTTCTTCATGACTGAAATGTAGAACGTTTTCATAGAAAGAAAAGGGAAGAAATCTATTTTGACAAATAATGCAATCTTGACATGATCCGGCAGAGATGTTACAAATACCTCCAATTTGTCAGAATTGGGGTAACCCTCATTTTGGCAACAGCGAGAGATCCACAGAATCGATAGAACCGAGAGAGCTGGCAGAGGGGGTAAGAGTGAGTTTCCAGATCGTCGTTCTAGCCAAACAGGTTCCCGACACGCACAACATCACGGGACAGGCGATGAAGGAGGACGGCACCGTCAACCGGGCCGCGCTTCCCGCCATTTTCAATCCGGAGGACCTGAACGCCCTCGAGGCCGCGCTCAGGATCAAGGAATCCAAGGGCGGCAAGATCACCGTCATCACGATGGGACCGCCCAACGCCGCGCAGATCCTGCGCGAATCCCTCTTCATGGGCGCGGACGACGTGGTCCTGGTCACGGACCGGATCTTCGCGGGAGCGGATACCCTCGCGACCTCCTACGCCCTCTCGATGGCTATCAAGAAGGTCGGGAAGGTCGACCTCGTGGTCTGCGGGCGCCAGGCCATCGACGGCGACACCGCCCAGGTGGGGCCGCAGACGGCCGAGAAGCTCGGGATCGACCAGATCACCTGCGTCACCGAGGTCATGGAGCTGGACCAGTCTTCGGTCACGGCGAGGCGTTCGATCGAGGGCGGTTTCGAGGTCGTGAAGGCCGCGCTCCCCGTCCTCCTCACCATCACCGCCGAGGCCAACGCCCCGCGGTCGTTCGCGGCCAAGCGGGTGCTCGCCTATAAGCGGGCCCTGACCCCCCTCGAGATGGAGAATCCCGGTGAGCAGTACCTCTGCGGCGACGGCGCCTGCGAGTACCGGCCCGTCATCAAGCTCTGGACCGCGGCGGACATCGACGCGAACCCCGCGCAGTGCGGGCTCGCGGGATCGCCTACCAAGGTCAAGGAGATCGAGAGCGTCGTCCTGGGCGCACGCGACCTCAAAAAGGTCGAGGGCAGCAAGGACGGGATCGAGGGCCTCGTCAGGGAACTCGTGGCCGAGCACATCATCGGATAAAGGCGGAAGCATGAAGACGAACGAAGTCTGGGTTTTCATAGAGCAGACGGGCGGCAAGCCCGCGGACGTGAGCCTCGAGCTCCTCGGGAAGGCGAGGGACCTCGCGGGCAAGCTCAAGGTTCCCGTGGGGGCGATCCTCCTCGGCGACGGCGTGAAGGGCCTCTGCGACAAGCTCTTCCACCACGGGGCGGATAAGGTCTACCTCTCGGAGTCGGCGGAATTCAAGGATTTCCGCTCGCTCCCCTACGCCCACGCGGTCTCGAAGCTCATCAAGGAGAAGGAACCGCAGATCGTGCTCTTCGGCGCGACCACCACCGGGCGGGACATGGCTCCCCGCGTGGCGAGCGAGCTCAAGGTGGGACTCACCGCCGACTGCACCAACCTCAAGATCGGTGACTACGAGAAGAAGGACGCGTCCTACAAGGACATCCTCTACCAGATCAGGCCCGCCTTCGGCGGGAACATCATCGCCACGATCGTATCGCCCGATCACCGGCCCCAGATGGCCACGGTGCGCGAGGGCGTCATGAAGATGATGAGCGCCGACGCCGCGCGCAAGGGCGAGATCATCGAGGTCAAGGCCGAGCTTCCGAAGGAGGTCCTGGCGGCGCGCGTGCTGAAGCGCATGCAGGAGGAGAAGAGCGTGGACCTCAAGGGCGCCCAGATCATCGTGGCGGGCGGCATGGGCCTGGGCTCCAAGGAGAATTTCAAGCTCGTGAAGGACCTCGCGCACGCGCTGGGAGCCACCGTGGGCGGCTCGCGCGCCGCCGTGGACGCGGGTTTCATCGGCAAGGACCACCAGGTCGGGCAGACGGGCACCACCGTGCGCCCCAAGCTCTACATCGCCGTGGGCATCTCCGGGCAGATCCAGCACCTCGCGGGCATGCACGAGTCCAACCGCATCATCGCCATCAACTCCGACCCCCAGGCGCCCATCTTCAACGCGGCGCACTACGGGATCGTGGGCGACCTCAACGAGGTGGTCCCGCGCTTCATCGAAGCCTACAAGTCCGCGCAGAAATAGGGAGAAGGGCATGCCGAACTTTTACAAGGACAACGACGACATACAGTTCCACATGAAGCACCTGGACTTAGGCCGGGCGATCGACCTGGTGGAGGAGGGCTTCAAGGACAAGGGCGTCTACGACTACGCCCCCGCCTCGCACGGCGACGCCCGCGATTCCTACGACCGCGTCCTCGACATCGTGGGCGGTATCTGCGGCGACTTCATCGCTCCCCGCGCGCCGGAGGTTGACAAGGAGAGCGCCCACTACGAGGACGGGAAGGTGACTTACGCCAAGGGCACCGCCGAGGCCATGGAGATGCTCAAGAAGGCCGACCTCATGGGCTTCACCCTCCCCAGGCGCTACGGCGGCCTCAACTGCCCCGTCACGATCTACATGATCGCCGTGGAGATGGTTTCCCGCGCGGACGGCGCCCTCATGAACCTCTTCGGGCTCCAGGACATAGCGGAGACGATCTACCGCTTCGCCGACGAGGACCAGCGGAAACGTTACCTCCCGCGCTTCGCCTCGGGCGAGGTCACGGGCTCCATGGCCCTCACCGAGCCGGACGCCGGCTCCGACCTCCAGGCCGTCATGCTCAAGGCCTACCAGGACGATAAGGGCCAGTGGCGGCTCCGGGGCGTGAAGCGCTTCATCACGAACGGCTGCGCCGAGATCTCCCTCGTCCTCGCGAGGACGGAGGAGGGGACCACGGACGCCCGCGGCCTCTCCATGTTCATCTACGAGCGCGAGAAGGGCATGAGGATCCGCCGCATCGAGCACAAGCTCGGCATCCACGGCTCCCCGACCTGCGAGCTCCAGTTCAACGACGCCCCTGCCGAGCTCTGCGGCCAGCGGAGGATGGGACTCTTCAAGTACGTGATGTCCCTCATGAACGGCGCCCGCCTCGGGATCGCCTCCCAGGGCCTCGGCATCGCGGAGGCCGCCTACGCGGAGGCGGAGAAGTACTCGAAGGAGCGCGTGCAGTTCAAGAAGGCCATCGGCGAGATGGTCCCCGTGGCGGAGATGCTCGTCAACATGCGCGTGAAGATCGAGGCGGGGAGGACACTCCTCTACGCCACCAGCATCATCGTCGACATCAAGAACAACCTCGAGCACATCTACGACAACGATCCGGAACGCGCGAAGGGCATCCGGGACGAGTACAAGAAGTACTCGGGCCTCGCCGCCCTCCTCACGCCGATGGCCAAGGCCTACAACACCGAGATGTGCAACCAGGTCTGCTACGACGCCATCCAGATCCACGGCGGCACGGGCTTCATGCAGGAATTCAACGTCGAGCGGCACGCGCGCGACGTGCGCATCACCAATATCTACGAGGGCACCACGCAGCTCCAGGTGGTCGCGGCCATCGGCGGCGTCATCAAGGGAACGGCGGTTGAGTACATGAACGAGCTCGCTTCGTCCATCAACTTCGCCGGCATTGAACACCTGGAAGGACCGGCCAAGCAGATCCGAGACATGACCGACGAGTGCGTGAAGTACATGCTCGCGAATCAGGATCTCCGCTACCGCGATTTCCACTCGAGGAGGCTCGTCGAGATCGCCATGTACGGAATCATTGGATTCCTCATGTGCCGCGACGCCACACGATCCGAGCGCAAGAAGGACGTGGCCAAGTATTTCTTCGAGTACGCGCTTCCCGAGTGCAAGAAGATGCGGGAGATGGCCGTTTCCGGCCAGGCCCACATGCTCGAGAAGAAGGAAGAGATCCTCCGCGGCAAAAACTGATATCGGATTGGATCGGATTAGATGCGAAGCCCCTCGCCCTCAGGCGAGGGGCTTTTTTCATACGTGATAGTGCGCGGCGAGCTGCCCCATCACTTGAAATGGAGCCGCATGACGATATCGGAATCGTAGTTCCCGAAACCGCGCCCGAATATATTCATGCCGCCCATGTGGACGGCGTCGTCCTTGACCCCGAGCCGCACTCGTATGGAATGGTGGGCTTTGAGGTCGAGGTCCTCGAGCCGGACGTCGGAAACCCTGACGCCGTCCACGAAGGATCCCGAGGGCGTGACGCTCCACTGCTTCATGAGTCCGTACTGCGAGCCCTCGAGCTTCCACCAGGCCGGCGTGAGCCTCCCGCGCTTGTCGCCGAAATCGCCGGGGGAGGTCCAGGATCCGATCTCGACGCCGTTGATCCAGAGCGTGATGTCGGAGAGGCAGTGCGGATCGGTCCCGGGCGTTTCGGAGGAGAGCTCCGCGGCCACCTCGAGCTTGGTGGCCGGATTCTCCCGGTACATGGCGTTGTTCGGGAACTTATATTCGACGAAACCCTTGCCGAACCAAAGGAGGCCCGCCTTCATGCGGTTGGGATCGAGGAAGCTGTCGTGCGCGTCCAGGTAGCCGATGATGCTTTCCGGCGAACAGAGCCCGCAGGGAGGCGACACGTCGAAGGACGCGTAGAGGCCGATCGGCATCTCGACCTGGATGATGTCCGACTTTTTCTGTTTCGAGGGCGGGATGCGGACGACGATCTCCTGGAGGATGCCGCGGCAGATCTTCTGGATTCCCTTTTTCGCGCTCACGAGCTCGGTCCCGATGAGGCCGCACTTCTCGAGGAGGAGGACGTTCGTCGCGACGGTCGATTGCGGCTGCCCCATCGCGGAGGAGGTGGAGGATGCGGGCGCGTTGCTCGGAGGCGAGGGCTTTGATGATATCCAAGTCCTGAATCGCGTCGACGATCCGTATTTCTTGATTGGGCATGAATATCTCCTCGGAATCGCGGTTAGTATAGGGTATTATGGATATTCGTATCAAGAATAATAATATAAATGCTGACCTGGTAGGGAAAATTACTGATAGGAAATGAATTAGCTCGATTATTGTATGGATTTACTGTGGTGATAAATGGTTTCAGCAACTATTTACATATCGGAAAAACAGATACGTATTGTATTTCCTTGACACTTCACCATAATCGATCCACACTCATGACCCGAAGATGCCGCTCCCGACCGGAGCTCCGGCATCCTGAGAGCACGAAAATGCTGCCTCGAGGCAGCGGAAAGGAACATGAGATGAGAAAAGCGTTTCGCGTCATCAGCATCCTCGTCCTCATCGCGGGCGTCGCGGCGTCGCTCGGCGCGCAGAAGAAGGAGAAGATCAACTTCTGGCACATCGGCACCGCGGACACCGACAAGGCCCTCTACCAGGCCGTCGTGGACGAGTACGTGAAGGCCCATCCGAACGTCACTATCGAGATCACCATCCTCGAGAACGAGGCGTTCAAGACGAAGCTCACCACCGTCATGCAGTCCGGCACCCCCCCCGACCTCTTCCACAGCTGGGGCGGCGGCGTACTCGCCGAGTACGCGAGGGCCGGCCTCCTCCGCGATATCACCAAGGAAACCAAGGGCACCGCTTGGGGCAAGTCGATGGCCCAGGGCGTCTGGGGCGTTTACGCCGCCGACGGCAAGCAGTACGGCGCTCCCCACGACATGGGCGCGGTAACCTTCTGGTACAACAAGGACCTCCTCGCCAAGGTGGGCTACAAGAGCTTCCCGACTGACTTCGACGACTTCAAGAACCTCGTGAAGAAGCTCAAGGCCGCGGGGATCACCCCCATCGCCCTGGGCGGCGGCGACAAGTGGCCCGCCATGCACATGTGGTCCTACATCGCCCTCAGGATCGGCGGCCAGCAGGCCTTCGAGAACGTCTTCGCTGGCAAGGGCAAGGGATTCAACGACCCGGTCTTCGTGCAGGCCGCGCAGATCATGGCCGACCTCGCCAAGATGGGCGCCTTCCAGGACGGCTTCCTCGGCGCCACGTATCCTGACGAGGCCGCCCTCGTCGGCAACGGCGCCGCCGCCATGGAACTGATGGGCCAGTGGGCTCCCAACGTCCAGAAGGACTCCTCCACGACTAAGAAGGGCATCGGCGACAAGCTCGCCGCCGCTCCCTTCCCCGCCATCAAGGGCGGCAAGGGCAAGGTCACCGACGTGATCGGCGGCGGCAACGGCATGGCCGTGGGCAAGAACGCGTCAGACGCCGCGGTCGACTTCCTCAGGTACCTCAACAGCGTGGAAGTGAATGCCCGCTTCGCCACCGCGGTCGGGATCATCCCCACCGTGAAGGGCGCCGAGAAGGGAATCACCGATCCCAACGCCAAGCTCGTGAAGGCGATCGTCGACAAGTGCACCTTCTATCAGCTCTACCTTGACCAGTTCCTCGCCCCCTCCGCGGGCGGCGCAGTGAACGACAACGTCCAGACGATGCTCGCGGGAACGGCCACTCCGGCCGAGGCCTGCGCGGCCATCCAGGCCGCCTACGAGGCGAGCAAGTAGCGTACGAAGGCCGGACGGCCCCCAATGGATCGTCCGGCCGCGCGCGCCGCGCCTTGCGGAGATGTTCGCCGGAGAGGAGACGCGAAACCCGGTTTCGCGCTACGATCGAGTCGGACACATCCGTAGGGCGCGGGACGGCGATCCTCGAGGGATCGCCGTCCCGCGAGGCTCGACCAATCCGACATCGAGAGGAATAAAATGGCCAAGGCCGCAACGAGGGGCGCAATGAGGAAGCCGATAGGGAGCTTCCTATTCCTAATCGTTCCCGCGCTCATCCTGTTCACCGCGTTCATCGTGGTTCCCGTTTTCCAATCGGGCCTGTTCAGTCTCTACAAGTGGTCCGGTCTGGGGCCTCTGAGCGATTTCCGCGGGATCGGTAATTTCAAGCTCCTATTCAAGAACCCGATCTTCCTCAAGGCCATGTACCACACCTTTCTTGTCGTGGTCGTGTCCCTGGCGGTTGAGCTGCCCATAGCGCTCGGCTTCGCCCTCATCGTGGGCGAGAACAAATTCAAGGGTGCCGTGTTCTTCCGCACAGTGTTCTTCCTTCCCTACGTGATCTCGGAGATCATCACGGGCATCCTCTGGCAATTCATCTATCATCCGCAGTATGGACTCGTAAAATCGATCGTCGCGATGTTCAATCCAGAGGCCGCGGCCCCGGCGATTCTCGCGAATCCCGACACCGTGCTCTGGGCGATCATGGGCGTCATCATCTGGAAATACTTCGGGCTCCACATGACCCTTTACATAGCGGGCATCCAGGACATACCCCTCGAGCTCAAGGAGGCGGCACGCATAGACGGCGCCAACGCGTGGCAGGTCTTCAAGCACGTGACCTTCCCCCTCCTCCGGCCGATTATCTCGATATCCGTGCTCTATTCCGTGCTCGGATCGATCCAGATATTCGACGTCGTCTGGGCGATGGGAAAGGGCGATCCCGTGAACTCGGCCGAGACGATGGTGACGTACATGTACAAATTCGGGCTCCAGCGATTCCAGATAGGGTACGGCGGCGCGGTAGCCGTCGTGATCTTCTTCATTTGCTTGGGATTCACGGCCGTATACATGAAATCCGTCGCGAAGGAGGATAAATAGGATGGCCATCTCCAAGCACGCCGTGAAGCGCGTCCTCTGGTACGTTTTCGCCTATCTCGTCTGCGCCTGCATGGCCCTCGTCGTCCTCGTGCCGCTCTACATAGCGGTCATGGGCGGGTTCAAGACGATGGGCCAACTCATGGTGGAACCGTTACACCTCCCGAATCCCTGGCTCCCGAGCCAGTACGGGGACATGCTCACGGGGAAGACGGGCGTCCTCTGGCAACTCATGGGGAATTCCATCCTCGTAGCGGCCTGCACTGTCGCCCTCACCCTTTTCCTCTGCTGCACATCGGCTTTCGCCATCGCGCGGATGCGCTTCAAGATCGGGAAACTCGTGTACGGCTATTTCCTCCTCGGTCTCCTCTTCCCGCTTTCGATCGCCATTTTACCCATATACGTGCAAATCAGGAACTTAAAGCTGATCGACAGCTTCCTGGGAGTCATCCTGCCCCAGACGGCTTTCCAGATCCCCTCCCAGGTTCTTCTCCTCAGGGGATTCTTCAAGAGCATCCCGCTCGAGATCGAGGACGCGTGCACCATCGACGGCTATGGTCCGCTCGGTTTCCTTTGGTACATCGTCCTTCCGCTCTCCACTCCCATCCTGGCCACCACGGCCATCCTCACCCTCGTGTCGAGCTGGAACAACTTCTTCCTGCCCCTCATCGCGTTCAATAACCAGAATCTCTATACCCTGCCCATGGGCGTCATGTACTTCCAGGGCCAGCACGCCTCGCAATGGAACCTCATCCTCGCCTATCTGACCCTGGCGATGGTTCCGGCGGTGGCGCTCTTCATCCTGGCGCAGAAGTACATTGTTGCGGGGCTGACCGGCGGAGCGCTCAAAGGCTAGGGGATCAAGGCCGGCCCGAACCGGAAGGGGAGGGCCGGCGATCGCCCGCGGGAGGCGTGCCGCGGACGCCCAACGCCTCGCGGCCGAGGGACAAGCGGGTTTCTTTTAGAAACGCACGGGGCGAAAAATCAAGGCCCCTGTATCATTTCGAAATACTCCGGAATATGCTTGCTTAGAGAGTATTTCTTTTTGAAACACCCCTTCAGCGATACGGTCCGCGGCATTCGCTCCGGCACCGTTTTTTTACTTACAAGTAATGGATTTCCCCCACAGCTCCCGTGAAGATCCTGCTGGCACATTTCTTGCTAAAAAGTTTTCGGCCTTGTGGCCGTGAATGCTTTTAAGCAAGGAGGCATGGTATGGATCTCATGAAGCGCCAAAGACCCGTCCCGATGGACCTCTGGGACGCCTTCGACGGCCTGGGCGGCGACCTCTTCGACGCGCTGGACGTCTTTAGGCCCCCCCTCGCGGCAGGGCTCTTCGACCACTCCGCGGCACCCGCCATCGATCTCATCGAAGGGAAGGACGAGTACCTGATCCGCGCGGACCTGCCCGGGATAAAGAAGGAGGACCTGGACCTGAGCGTCACCGGAACGCTCCTCTGCGTCAAGGGCGAGGTCAAGGCGGAGAAGGAAGAAGAGAAGCGGAAGGTCTTCCGGAAGGAGAGCTGGACGGGCTCTTTCAAGCGGACCATCGATCTCCCCGCCATGGCGGAGACCGGAAAGATCCAAGCCGAGCTCAAGGACGGCGTCCTCGCGATACGCGTTCCCAAGCGCGAGGAGGCCAAGCCCAAGCTCATCGACGTAGCCGTGAAGTGAGGAGGAAGGCCATGGACTACAGGAAACAAGACGCGGATGCCCGCTACCGGATTCCCGCCACCGCGATCTCCGTGGACGAGGACGTGGCGACGGTGAAGGTGGAGATGCCCGGCGTCCCCAAGGACGGGCTCGAGATCAGGGTAGACGGGAACGAGCTCGCCATAGCGGGAAGACGGAACGAGGAGGAGTTCCCGGGAACCTACCTCATGCGCGAGCGCTCCGCGGAGCCCTACCGCAAGCTCCTCACGCTCGACGACTCCATCGACCGCGACAAGATCGAGGCCGAGCTCAAGGACGGAATCCTCACGCTCAAGCTCCGGGTCAAGGAAGCCGCCAAGCCGCGGAGGATCGAGATAGCCTGACGGACGGGTAGGCGCTCCGAGGAGACGGGCCGTTCCGCGATGAGCGGGGCGGCCCCTTTTTATGTATTTTTATCGCACATGCCGTAATTGTACCGTAAAATATTCTGTTTTTGTTGATGGGTGAGGGTATAATCATCGAAACGGCGGGCGGGCTGGAAAAGGTCCCGCGTTGACCCATACCACGAAAGTCGAAAGGTGAATAGATGCTTCGGAAACTCTATTTAACGAGCGTCTTCGTATTGATCGCGATTTGCTCGACGTCGTGCGACTGGATAGACTGGGGGGCGGATGCGACCGGGCCGATACGCGAAGAGCCGTTCACCCCCGCATCATCGAAGGCAAATCGCCCCTGCGGCATCAACCTCGAGGGCATGTACGACTGGACGACGGAATTCCCGTTCAAGGACTTCGTGAAAATAGCGCGGCCCTGGAACGGCGGTGATTATACCGGCCTCACCCTCGACGCGAACGGATGGGTCAGGGCCATCGACCCCGCCGTCGGACGGGCGTCCCTAATCTGGGATAATCCGGACGCTCTCGCGGGCGAGGAATTCGTCTGTTTATACGAGGGGACTGGAACAGTCGAAGTGAATCCGTGGGTCGGAACCGAGGAGATCGCGGGGACGAGGACGCACGGGCGGTTCGAGTTCCGCATGGCGGAGGATAGGACGCCGGGGATCTGGGTCATCGAGGTCTCGAACGTCGATCCTGAGGATTACGTCCGGAACATTCGCGTGGTGAAGCGGGAGCACGAGGAGAGTTACCGCTCCGACCCCTGGAATCCTGACTTTCTTTCCAAGATCGTGGATCGCTTCAGCACGCTTCGCTTCATGGATTGGCAGACGACGAACAACTCGCCCACGACCTCATGGAGCCAGAGGAAAACGGCGGGGTATTACACGCAATCATGCACCACGACCGAGGTTTCGCCGGCAGTCGCCGTGGAATACCTGGTCGACCTCTGCAACAGGACCCATTCCGACGGATGGTTCTGCATACCGCACCTCGCTGACGACGACTACATCCGGCGCTTCGCGGAATACATCCGGGACAATATGGACGATGGGCTCAGGGTCTATATCGAATATTCGAACGAGTGCTGGAACTGGCAGTTCGAGCAATGCACTTATTGTCATGAACAGGGAGTGGCGCTCAGCCTTGATCCCGATGAATGGACGGCCTGGCGGGCCTTCTACGCGCTCAAGAGCGTCAGGATGTTCCACATATTCGAATCCGTCTTCACGGGCCAGCGGGGAAGGCTCGTGCGCGTACTTGGGAGCCAGGGCGCCTGGTACGACGTGACTGGACGGATGCTCAACTACGTGGTGGACGGTGAACGCGCGGCACTCCACGCCGACGCCCTCGCTATAGCGCCGTATTTCGGGGTAGGGGCGAACGCTCAAGACCTCCCTGACGCTGAAGCCCTCTTCGAACACCTTAATCAGGACGTGAACGACGATTCGTGGCCCTTGGGCGACCATACATCGCTCCGCAGCATGGAGGAGAACCACGACCAATTCATCGTCGAGAACCCGAACCTCGTTATGATCGCGTACGAGGGCGGTCAGCACATCGTGCCGCTCACCCAAACGGCTCCGGACGTCTGGACATACGATTCTGTAAAGGACGCCCTCTACTACGCCGCGCAGACGGACGCACGCATGGGGACGCTCTATACGCAGTACTTGAACCATTGGCGGGCCTCGGGCGGGCAACTCTTCATGCTCTTCGACTCGGTCGGGAATTGGGGGCAGTACGGATACTGGGGGCTGACCCTCGACTTGAATTCGACGTCCCCGAAATACGATGCCGTCATGGCCTGGATGGACGCGAACCCGACCTGGTGGTGAAGGGGGAATACTCCCGAAGGTACTTGCGAACCATCCGGTCCGAAACCCCGAGCGCCGACGCGATTTCCTTCTGGCTGTAGCCCTGGTCCGAAAAAATCTTTGATTGGTGCATTCTCGCTTCCTTGTATTTCACAGGCGGACTCCTTTGGTCGGTTGTAGTGACCTAACCCTAGGATGTTCCGCCCTTTTTGTGCCACAAAAAGCGGAACCATTTCGTCGGTGAATTTATGAACTATTGCACCGATGCCGACAATCTCCCGGACGACTTCTCCGAGCTGGCTCTTTACGAGCCCCTCATCGATGTTTATGATCCTTCTCTGTGAGCGTCCTTCGCTCATTTTGGAGCAAAGCTCCAAACCCCTATCTGGCTGGTTTTATCTCTCAACTAGACTAAGCCAGATGACGCCGCCTTTTTCAATGACCTAGAATGTGAGAAAGATATTGTACACTACCCCGAAGTGAAACAATTCGCGATTATCTAATGTTGCTGTGTGCCGTTTTGATTTGGTTGTGTGAAAACGAAATGTTACAGGATCAGTTGCACCTTTTGCCTTTGTCTACAACGAAATACAGCAATTTCATTAATGTATTTACTTCAGAAATAAATAACAGCACCGTATATTATTACATTTACTTATTAGTTAGTGAGATTTCTTTTGCACGATGATAGATTTTTTTCCTCCCATTTGGGATACTTGTAGATATCATTAAATACTCTTTTTCCTCAATATCTATCATAAGGATTTCAAACCATAAGGAGTCAGGATTAATGAAATGTGCAATACAAGTAAAAGGAATATTATAAGTGCCTTTAGAATCTAGAGGCAATATACATTTTATTCTAATGTCTGGGAATACACCAGTTGTTTCTTGTATAAATATCTCATTTAAATAATAACCATTTCTTTTTTTATAGATGAATCTAGTAGAATTATTTCCGAGATACTCTTTTCCGAACGGATCTTGGATTATATAGAATGTAGTATTCTGGCCAATATTCCATGCCCCTAACAGTGGTTGTATTGTTTGTGCTTGATCAGCAATCATTGATTTACATAATGATGATATAGATAAGAAAAAAAGAAAGATATAATGTTTATTTCTCATTATTCCTCCGATGAATTACAAACATCAACATCAACATCATATGTCCTAACCTCATCATGTGGACCGTTAGGACCATATACCATTACCTCTCTTGTTACTTCTTTCCTGATATCGATATAGATAGTACCATCTTCAGCAACATTGCGATTAGGGTCATTCCCGCCAAAATATGGATCCCACCCAAAGCCACCATCGCCACCGCCTCTTTGAGTATGTCCAGTAGGATCACCGGAACTATCATTTACTAAACGAATTGAAGCATCGGCGTTTTCTGCTGTAGCCACCCTTACCCCAAAATATTCAGGCTGATTGAGCACGTCAAAAGCATTATCGACAATAGAAAGATAATTGCCAAATGTACCGTATTGCTCATTGACTAAGTTTTGTCCTACCAAATCATCCCGAGATCCTTCAATCTGATCAAGACTTAGGCACTCATCAACAAAATTTTCTGAAACATTCTGAGATGCCCTATATGCGCAGGCAGCTTGGCCGCCAGGCATTTCGGTTTGTTTTATAGGTTCAATTTTCCCTGCATATGAATCCAATAAATAAACTGGGATTCCACTAGCAACGCAATTATCGTATTGAATTTTAGGAATCATTCCAGTGGGGTCTAAAAAAAGTACAGGATTGTTTTGACAATATGAGAAAGCGTTAGTTAATTCTATAATTCTCAAGGAGATTCCCCTCCTAATCCCCGGATCAACGCTGATAAACCTTCCAATCTCCTGATCATAATACCGTGCGTTGTAGTAATAGACCCCTGTCCCATCCTTTTCCTGACCAGTGTATTGGTATCGTGCCTTCTCAGACCCAGAAACGTAGGAATCTCCGCCGTAAGGCTTATATCCCTGTCGCCGCACCACGGTCCCCGTCTCGTCGCTGAGGACGGAGGAGCTCCCGAGGTGGTCCGTGTGGATGAAGGCGAGGCCTTCCGTGCTGGATTTCTGCGCGATGCGCTGGTTGTTCGCGGAATAATACGTAACGGAATCTATGAGCGTTCCGTTATCGTATTCCTCGACGTAGCCGGGGAAGAAGTAGAGGGTCTTCTTGGTCCCTGATTCCTTGATTGTCCTTTGGAAGGCGGAATCATACGAATAAGTTTCATCATTCATGGCGCGGACGCGGTTGGCTTCATCATACGCCACCGTTCTGCCATCGCTGCTCGAGGTCATGCTGCCGTTGGCGTCATACGCGTACGTGATGGCCCCGAAGGATGAGACGGCATGGGGTCGTGAGGGATTATAGGAATACGACGTTCCTTCCTTCATGAGGATATTGTCGATATCGTCGTAACCATACGTCAAGGATCCCAGAGCGAAGGAAGAAGCATTGATCAGGCGGTCATGGTCGTCATAGGAGTAAGTCTCCGAATATACGGAGAGGACGTTGTCGGTTCTGACCTTGATGTTGTCTCTGAGATCATATCCGTATGAGAGATCGAGGATCGCGGGTCCGGTGAGGGGATTGGCGATGATCGACTTGAGGCGGTTGCTGTTATGCAGGCCTGAGACGGGATCTACTTCAGAGGCGGTGTCGTAATAATCGTACGAAGTCGTAACGCCGTTGCCTAATACCATGGAAAGGATCTTGGCATCGGGAGCGTAGGAAATGGAGTCGAGAAGGACGATGGCGCCTGACAAGCGCGCGAGCTGGCCGTCGACGCCGTAATCATACGTAAGGGTTTCATTGTCGGGATATATCATGCTTTGTAATCGATCCATCGAATCATAGGTCTGGGAAATGGCGCGGGTGATCCCATCCAGGGTCTTGGATGTGGAATTGAGGCGGCCTTTCTTGTCATAGACGTATTGCTCGGAGCCGCGCGCGTAGGTCAGGCTCGTGAGCTTGCCCTTATAGGCCTGTTCGCCTTGCCCGAGGGCCTGGTCGTACACATAGACCGTATCCGCGTCATTCGGGTAGTCGATCTTGGTGATGCGATTGAGCTTGTCATACTCATACCGGGTCAGGATGTTCTTGGCGTCAATCTGGGTTTCGATGTTGCCGTCGGCATCGTAGGTGAAGGTCCACCTGCCCATATCCAGGCTTTCGAGCGCTGTACGCCTGCCGAGCATGTCATATTCCGAGACGAGGGGATTGCCGTCATTATCCAGGATTACCGTGGAGCCGCGGAAGGTCTTGGTGGTCGCGGTCGAATACAGGCTGATATAAGGATAGGTGCCGGAGTAGCGTTTTGAGTAGCTGACGTTTTCTTGGGTTTCTACCGACGTGACGTGACGGTTTTCATCGATGGAGAAGGTCTCGGCGCCTTTGTAGACGACTTCGCTGAAGGAGGTGTCGGTGTTGGTTTTCTTGATGAGGCGGCCGAGGCCATCATATTCAACTTTCGTGTACGGCACGGAGTCCGAAAGAGGCGTGAACTCGCTCGTACCCGTCAGGTAAGGGATAGAGGTTTTCAGGGAGCGTCCCGATTCGTCATAATATTGATCGACGGTCGTCCATTGCCCGGCTCTGTTTTCAGCCTTGGTCTGGAGAGTTCGGTTCAGGCCGTCGAAGTACGAAATCGACTCGAGATAGCTCGATGAGCCGTCCTTGAGCTTGAGGCGCGTGCTGCGCGGGAAGGCAGTGTCCTGATATTCGAGGATCTGCGTCGGATCGGCGAGGGTCTCCGTGGGAGAAGCGAGCGCGGTTAGGCGGCCGAATTCATCATAGGCCATTCGCGTGGAGAACCCATTGATATCGATCGTCTCCGTCGGGCGCATGAGGGCGTCGTAATTGATGCGGGAATCGACATCGCCATTGATGTTGGTCGTGGATATGACGTACTTGTGGTAATCATCGTCGTAAACGGTTTGCTTCGTCCAGTTCCAACCCTTTACGAATGCGCGGGGGCTCTTGTACCGAACCTGATTGCCATAGGCATCGTATTCGAAGTGTTCGACGACGAAGGATGTAGAGGTGATGTCGCGTTCGATGCGAGTGACGAGGCCTTTGTCAATGGTACCAAGGCTAACGAAACCATCGTAATAGTACCGCGTCGAGGAGGCGATGCCCATCTGGCCATTCGCGTCCGCGCGAGATTCTTGAGAAGATTGAGCTTGGCTTAAATAGCGAGGCGAAACTATCGTGGAGAAAATGGTAGCTTTGGTGGAATTGTCAGTTTGGGCTATGTCCTCTCCTGCATCGTTCACCCTGCCTAAATACGTTTCACTCGTGCAGTTGCCATAGGCATCATACGAGTCATAGGTGGTTTTGGTATCGTAGCTCGTAGATTGACCGTCCCAGCGCTTGGAAAGCACTTCGGTGGGATAGATGAAGGAGACGCCTGAGGGAAGATTTGAGGTAGAAATACCGTATTGATTGACCGCCTCAAGCAACTTCTCGTCTGAATGGCCGTATGTGACCACGTTTGAAACGAGGCCGTTAAGAGGAGGATCCTGGAGATAGGTCGTAACGGTCTTTTCGCCTTGGGTATCCGCTATCAACGTCGTCTTCACGACCTTCTGGAAGCCGAGATCCTTATGGTCCGGAAGAATGCCGGATATGCGGAGCGCGTTCTGGTAGCCGTACTGCGTTCTGATCACGCTGCCAAAACCGTCATCCTGGGTGATCTCAACCGCGAGACTGCGAGGAGAAGTATTTGCCACTTTAGGATAGAGCGATTGGGAGGGATCGATCGCATCGGGAACGACTGATGCGGGTACGTAAGCGATGGACGTAGTGCCGCCTGAGGGATTCTTGACTTGGGTGATGACGGCGGGTTGGGAGAGGGAAGGGGTGAAGTATAAGCGCCCGGGATCATTGGCGGTGTACCTAATGATGGCGACTAGGTCCGCATTCCCGTCCCCGTTTACATCGGCGAGGGACCAGTTCCTTTCCGTGACCGTAAGCTTATTTAAACGGGAATCTTTTGATGAATTGTTCCTGTTCCAATTCTGGAATCCGCGTCCGGTGCTATATGCTACATTTACGACGCCTTCATCCTCTGTATCGGGTCCGCCAATGGCAATCATGTCCGCCATGCCGTCGCCATTGACGTCGGCAAAGGACCAACTGTCGGCGTTGACTGTTTCCAGGGTATAATTGGAATTGGCGGCGGAATCGAACCAGTCCCAGGAACCGAAGCCATGCCCGGTGCTGAAGGAGACGTAGACCCGCCCCTGGTCGCCGGCTTTCGGTCCGCCAATCCCGATGAGATCCGTTTTTCCGTCACCATTGACGTCGGCGAGGGACCAAGAATGGGCTTCTATGGTTTCCTTGGTAAAGACGCTACCGAGCCCGGCGTTGTTCCAATCCCAATTGCCGAATCCATTTCCAGTGCTGAAAGATACGTAAACGACGCCTTGATCGCTCGTTTTGACTCCACCGATTCCAATGAGATCGGCTTTTCCGTCGCCCGATACGTCAGCCAAGGACCATGCGCCCGCATATAGAGATTCTACCCTAAAATTCGTATTGTATCCGATACTTTTCCAATCCCAATTGCCGAATCCAATCCCCGTGCTGAAGGAAACATGCACTCTCCCCTGAGCAAGAGCTCCTGGACCGGTGATGGCGAAGAGGTCCGCCCTTCCATCGCCATTTATGTCCGCTAATGACCAAGTATGGGCTTGGATCGTCTCAGGCGTGAAGTTAATATCCTTGCCATAACTGATCCAGTTCCAGCTCTTATATCCGTCTTCCGTGCCATGGGAGACGTAGATGCGTCCTTGATCCGGAGCTGTCGGACCGCTCACTGCCATGAGGTCGGCTTTGCCGTCACCGGTGATATCTGCGAAGGACCAATAAAGAGGATCGGATTTATCAGGCGCTAAGAGGAAATTATGCTTGGCGCTATTCCAATCCCAATCCCGGAAGCCGTCAGGGGTTCCATAAGAAATGAAGATGACGCCTTGATAGAGAGAATCCGCACCCCCGATATAAATGAGATCATCCCTACCGTCGCCGTTCGCATCGGCGAGAGTCCAGGCTTTCTTACCCGTTGTTTCTTTTGAGAAAACTGGACCATCAAGATCCTGTTCAGAGCTCCAGTCATACAAGACTTTATGTTCTGACTTTGAAACGAGCGCACTGCCTGCATTCGGGACGTCCGAAGGCATGATAGCGAAGAGATCGGATGAATTCTCGCCGGATATTCTTGAGAAAGCCCAAGCCCGTGCGGTAATGGTATCAGCCGGAAGAGTGATTCCATCAGCGGCGCTGTTCCAGTCCCATGTGTCGTAACCGGAACCCGTGCTGTGAGAGATGGAGATCACGCCCTCGTTTTCAGTTCCGGGGGCGCCTATGGAAATGAAATCGGCTTTATTATCTCCGGTTACGTCAGCGACGGCCCAACATCCGTTTTCGAGCGTCTCGCGCGCTATTATTGTTGGTTTCCCGTAACTATCGAAGTTCCAATCGCCAAATCCTCCCTGAACCAAAGAATTAGAATATGCATAGGAAATAACGATACGGCCTTGCTCCGCCTGTCCGGGACCGCCTATGCCGATCAGGTCGGCTTTCCCGTCGCCCGTAACGTCCGATACGGTCCATGAATTGGAGGAAATCGTTTGGGATGATAATTGCGTGTTTTTCCCGTTGCTCGTCCAATCCCAATTCCCAAATCCTGTTCCCGTACTGAAGGTGATATAGACACGTCCTTGATCAGCGGCTCCTATCCCGCCAACCGCTACAAGATCCTTTTTCCCGTCCCCGTTGACATCGGCGAGAGTCCAGCATTTTGAATTCAGGGTGTATATTGAAAAATTGGTGTTCTTGCCTGAGCTGTTCCAATCCCAGTTGCCGAACCCTGCACCTGTGCTGAATGAGACATGGATTCTCCCTTGATTGGGGGCTCCGGGACCGGATATAGCGAAAAGATCCGCCTTGCCGTCACCGCTGATATCGGCGAGATCCCAGCTTCCGGCATTCAACGTCTGGACCGTGAACCCGATATTCTTACCATCGCTTTGCCAGCTTATCGGATCGAATCCGATCCCGTTCCCGAGGGCGACTTTTACTTTTCCTTGATCCGCGGCGCCGGGTCCGCTGATCAGGACGAGGTCGACCTTTCCATCGCCCGAGACGTCGGCAAATTTGAAGCTCTTCGCAATCAATACTTCAAGAGGTAGGACAATATTGTTTACTGAACTGATCCAATCCCAGTCGCCGAACCCCTGGTCAGTAGCATATGAAACGGAGAGGACGCCCTGGTCGATCGCACCGACCTTTCCAATGGCGATGAGATCATTCCTGCCGTCACCCGTTACGTCCGCGAGAGTCCAGTATTGATCGAACTCAACCTGCGGAGGAGATATGACATTATTTTGGCCCATCCCGGAATCGACAAAAGCCCCTATTCCTTTAGGATTCCCGATGGCGACCTTCACGCTCAATTGGCCAGGATTACTCGAAGGAATAATGGCAAGAAGATCCGCGTTTTAATTACCGGCAACATTGGATAATGCCCATGTTTTCTGGTTCAAGGTTTCAGGAGGTAGCGAAATTCCCGCAGATGCGCTCTCCCAATCCCATTTAACATAGCCTGTGCCTGTGCTAAAAGAGATGGAAACGACACCCTCGTTTTCGGTTCCCGGAGCGCCTATGGAAATGAAGTCGGCTTTTTTATCCCCGGTTACGTCGGCGACGGCCCAGCATCTGTTTCCGAGCGTCTCGCGCGCTAATATAGTAGGTTTCCCGTAGCTATCGAAGTTCCAATCACCAAATCCTCCCTTAACTATGGAATTGGAATATGCATAGGAAATATAGATACGGCCTTCTTCCGCTTGTCCGGGACCGCCAATGCCGATGAGGTCCGCTTTCCCGTCGCCCGTAACGTCCGCAACGGTCCATGATTTAGCGGTAATCGTTTGGGATGATAATTGCGTATTCCTCCCGCTGCTCGTCCAGTTCCAATTACCGAATCCTGTTCCCGTGCTAAAGGTGATATAAACTCGGCCCTGGTCGGCAGCGCCGATGCCTCCGATAGCGATGAGATCTTTCTTCCCATCACCGTCCACATCAGCAAGCTCCCAGGCATGATGCTCTATCGCGGAGTTGGAGATGTTCGTATTTTTACCGAGGCTGCTCCAATCCCAATTGCCGAAGCCGGCGCCAGTGCTGAAGGAAATATACGTGCGCCCTTGATCTCCCGCTCCAGGACCGCCGATAGCGAATAGATCCGCTTTGCCGTCACCGCTGATATCCGCGAGATCCCAACAGCCGGCGTTCATAGTTTGAACGGTGAAACCTATGTTTTTCCCGGCGCTGGTCCAGCTGACGGAATCAAAGCCGATCCCGTTGCCGAGGAAGACGTTGACCATCCCTTGCGACGCGGCGCCGGGGCCATTCATGTAGACGAGGTCGGCTTTTTTATCGCCTGAGACATCTGCGAATTTGAAACTCTTGACGTTAAGGGTTTCAAGCGGAAGGACGACGCTGTTGATCGAGCTATTCCAATTCCAAGCGCCGAAACCCTTGTCAGTCGCGTATGATACGTAAATGACGCCCTGATCCTCGGCTCCGACCTTCCCGATGGATATGAGGTCTTCCTTGCCATCTCCGGTTATATCGGCGAGAGTCCAGTACTGATCCTGATTCATGGTTGCAGGCTGAAAAACGTGGTCCGCGAGGGCGGGAGACGCGCTTTTCATCCAGTCCGAGTACGCGAGAACATAATTATTCCATGTAAACTCAACTGGGGGGAGGGCTGATCCGGTGGCGGCATAGTTTCCGCAGAGCGGCGCTGATGGATAATCTCCGCCCATGCCGTATTCGGTGATACTCTTAAGAAGGCTTCTATCCGTGCATTGTTCGGATTCATAATCGATGCCCTATTTCCGAAGAAGCGCGCCGCCGGAGCCGTCCGCGGAAGCGCCGACCCTGACCGTAATCCATTTGAGGCGGAGGTTCTCTTCTAGGAACGTAGGCGCGTAACGAGGATACACATCCGGACGGGGTTCATATGAGAATTCAATGACGTTGTACGCATTGAGCGTTTGAACGTCATTTTTCGTGTATACAATTCTAGAAGGGTAATAATCGCCATTAGTGGCATCTTCCTCATAGGAAACCGAGAAGTAATTCCCTAGGGAGTCTTCGACTTTAGACAGCGCCCACAGACGGGCATAATTATACTGCGGACCGTTTTTTTTCTTTAGTGCTATTATCCGGCTATCTGGCGTGGAACCGTAAAACCACTTCGTGCCGTCCTTCTTCTCAACTACCCAATACGCGCCTGAGGAATTTGGATCGTCGATTTTCTGTCCGGTTGATGAATAGGTGAAAATCCTGGAAAAATCTTCACGTTCCGTATGGTATGAGGAGTCCGCGTTTTTAAAGAGCTTCTCTCCGTCGAGAATATAGTGATCACTAGCATTCAGTAAAACTGGGTACGACGCATCGCGCTCGATAACGCTGAGACCGCTTAGGACGAAGCCCACGCCCGCAAGGCCGTTCCCGGAGGCGGAGTTATAGGCGAGGGCGATCGACGGCGCCATGCCGTTCGTTCCGGAAGGGGCCTGGATCGGATATCTATAGCTGAATGTGCCTGAATAGCTTACTTCACCCTTATTGATCTCGTCCTGAGCGGGGACTTTATGAGTAGTGGCATTTGCGCTAATAGAACCGGGAGCACCAGTTGAAAAGGAGCCGACGGCGCTTTGACTTACTACCTCTTTAGCCAGTATATCCGGAGTCAGGTCGGAGCTCCCGGCGAAAGAACCCATTTCTGTTCCGTCTTGCGCGAAGAGCGAGAAGGAGATGACGACAGAAAACATAACTAGGAAAACGACGGGGGGCTTTTTCATCCAAATTACTCCGATCCTTTAGGCCCGAATATGATTAATTGTTCTTATACCATACTGCTATGAGATACGCAATTCACTATTTGCAGGGAAAAAAGCAAATAACATTACGTGAAGTCGTTATAAGGAGCGATTTATTAAATTTACCCTCTCGCGCCCGAAGGGAAAACTCATATATTTACCTGGCGTTTCTACTGAAACCGTGCGATACTCCTTTCCACACCACCATGCCCGAGCAGCACGGAGCCCCGGAGGCACGCTTACACCCCCCCCTTCTCCCCACGGATCTCGCCGCGTTGGCGATCAACGTCTTTTTCGCGACCACGTGTTTCCTCAACGCCGGGAAGCTGCCGTGGCGGATCTTGGGGATGACGCTGGACCGAGGGGCGGCGATGGGCTGTGTCTTCCTCTCGTTCATCACCCTGCAGTTCATCCTTATCAGGTTCCTGGGGCCTATGAAGGCATGGGTTCCTCGCTTCTTCCGTTTCTTCTACCCGCAAGCGTTCTTGTTCTCCTGGTTCGGGGAATCGATCATCCTCTCTCAGATGGTCGCTGGAGGAACGAGCCATGACGCGGCCATCGCGGCGCTCGATAGGCTCATCTTCGGTTTCGATCCGGCCATCGTTTTCCACAAGGCCCTCAACGGACCGTTATGGACGGAAATCTTCTTCTCGGGCTATTTTTCGTATTATCCGCTTATCATCCTGGGCTGGTGGATCCTTTTCTTCCGGAAGAAAGACGGAGAGGCGATCCGTTCGCTCTTCATCGTGACGGCATCCTTCGGCCTCCTCCTGGCCTGGTACGTCTTCTTCCCCGTTCAGGGGCCGAAGTACTTCTTTCCGGAGCTCCACTCCTCCTGGTACTCGAATTTCAAGGGATATTTCTTCACGTGGTTCATGAAGGGGGCGTTCAGCGGCATGAACCTCGCGGGCGCGGCCTTCCCCTCGTCGCACGTGGCCATCGCCACGGTAGCGATCATCCTGAACGCGAAGCACAACCGCTTCATTCTCCCGGTCTTCGTGCCGCTCACGCTGCTCCTCTTCGCGTCGACGGTATTTCTCTACGCGCATTACGCGGTGGACGTGCTCGCGGGAGTGGCGGCGGGACTGCTCCTGTACGCGGTCATGTCCTCTGTATACGGACGGATAGAGCGGATGACGGGAAGGATAGGGAAGGCAATGGTTCGTTCCGGCCTTCTTCCTCAAGGCGCGATCAATGGCCGTTCCAAATGATGAAAACGAGTCACGTCATTCCCACGAAGTCCCGTTTTAAAGTAGAATCGGCGTAATGAAGGTAGTCATCCTGGGCGCCGGCATGATCGGCGTGCACATCGCGCATGAGATGGTGGACGAAAAGCGGGACGTGGTCCTCATCGAAAAGGATCCCGAGCTCGCGCGCGTCGCCGCGAACGAGCTCGACTGCCTCGTCATGAACGAGGACGGGACGAGGCCGGAGGTCCTGAAGGACGCCGGCGCCGACTCCGCCTCATGGTTCCTGGCGCTGACGGGCTCTGACGAGGTGAACATCGTATCCTGCGGCATGGTAGCGTCCATGCGCTCCGGAGCGCGCACGGTGGCGCGCGTCGAGAATCCGTTCTATTACAGCCTCTCGCGGCCCCAGCGCGAGGCCCTGGGCTTAGACGTCATCCTCAATCCGGATTACGAAGTGGCGGACACGGTGGCGCGAATCATGGACGCGGGCTTCTCCGAGCAAGCCCTGCCGCTCCACGAGGGGAAGCTCCAGCTGAGGAGCGTGGACGCTCCGCCGGGATTCATCGGGCGCGCGCTCAAGGACATCAAGGCCGGGGCGGGGAAGGCCTTCCTCGTCGGCGCGGTGGTGTCGGAGGGGCGTTTCGCCATCCCTTCGGGGGACACGGTCATCAAGGAGGGAGACCTCCTCTACGTCCTCGGGAAGCCCGGAGACCTGGATTCCATCCTGGGTCCCATAGCCGAACTCGAGCTAAGCGCCAAGAAGGTGCTCATCGTGGGCGCGACGGGGCCGGCGGAGCGCCTCATCGAACGCCTGTCCGAGCGGAACAGGGCCGAGCGGAAGAAACTGGCCCGCCTGTTCAAGCGGCGGATCTCGATACACGTGATAGAGAACTCGCGCGAGGCGGCTAAGCGTCTGAGCCGGTCCTTCCCCGGCATCGACGTGACCGTGGCGGACAGCTCGGAGGAGGGGGTTTTGGAGTCCGCGGGCGTCGCGAGGGCGGACCTCTTCGTCTCGGCGACGCCCTCCCAGACCTTCAACATACTCACCGCCCACGTATCCAAGACCCTCGGCGCCGGCAAGGCCATCGCCATTACCCTCAACGAGCGCTTCAGCGGGGTCTCCTCGGCATTGGACGTGGACGCTTTGGTAAACGTGAAGAACGTTACGGCCGCGAGCGTCCTGGAGCTGGTGCGGAAAGCGCATATCCGGACCATCCATAGCTTCTTCGAGGACGACGTCGAGATCGTAGAGCTCACGGTAGGCCAGGACTCCCGGGCGGCGGGGAAGGCCATCAAGGACCTCGCCTTGAGCCGCGGCGTCCTCGTGGCCTTCGCCATCAAGGGCGGGAGCGTCACGGTGCCCTCGGGCGCCACGGTGGTGGAAGGGGGGGACGCCCTCGGATTCATCGTTCGGAAGGATGCCATAGGCCGGATCGAGGAAGCCTTCGGGAGGGAAGGTGGACGCTAGATCCCTGCTCCGCTCCCTCTGCGCCATCCTCGCGATCATAGCGGCCTTCATGGCGGCCTGCATGGCCGTCGGACTCCTCATGGGCGACGGGATGGCGGCGGTCAAGGCCTTCGCCGGCCCCGCTGGCTCGGGAGTCGCGGCGCTCCTCATCGCCGTGGCCTCGGGTAAAAAGCGGTCGCGGACCCTCCTTTCGCACAAGGCGGGCTACCTCTTCGTGGCGCTGAGCTGGATCCTCTCCTCGGCCCTGGGGGCGCTGCCCTTCGTCCTCTCGGGGGCGATCCCGAACTACGCGCGGGCCTACTTCGAAACCATGTCCGGCTTCACGACGACGGGAGCGACGGTGATAAAGGACCTCGGAGTATTGCCCCGCTCCATCCTCCTCTGGCGCTCCACCACGCACTGGATCGGAGGCATGGGGATCGTCGTGCTCACGGTGGCCGTCCTCCCGCTCCTGGGCCTCAACGCGCGGTCCCTGATGGAAGCCGAGGCTCCCGGCCCGCAGGTGGAGAAATTCCACCCCCGGCTCTCCGACACGGCCAAGATCCTCTGGCTCATCTACGCGGGGCTCACGTTCATCGAGACCGTCCTCCTCGTCCTCGGGGGCATGAGCTGGTTCGACGCGGTCAACCACGCCTTCTCGACGATGGCCACGGGGGGATTCTCCACGCGGAACGCGAGCGTGGGCGCTTTCAAGTCGGCCTATATAGACGCGGTCATTACGACCTTCATGGTGCTCGCGGGGATGAACTTTTCCCTCCATTGGCGCCTCCTCAGGGGAGACGTCAAGACCGTCTTCAAGGATTCGGAGCTCCGCCTCTACCTCTTCATTTTTTTCTCCGCGAGCCTCTTCATAGCGCTCGACCTCTTCTTCCGCGGGGGATTCCCCTCCTTCGGAAACGCCTTCCGCTTCGCGAGCTTCCAGGCCGCGTCGATTCTCACGACCACGGGCTCGGCGACCGCGGACTACCTCAAGTGGCCGGGGCTCTCGCAGACGGTCCTCTTCATCCTCATGTTCGTGGGAGGCTGCTCGGGGTCCACGGGCGGAGGGATGAAGGTGGGCAGGATCCTCACGATGTTCAAGATGGGGTTTTCCGAGATGCGCTATCTCCTCAATCCCAAGGGCATCCATGGCGTCTACGTGAACAATACCTATTTGAAGAAGAACGTCGTCTACGATATCGCGGGGATGGTTTTCCTCTACAGCGCGTCTATCCTCGTATCGACCCTCGTGGTGGCGGCGGGAGGCTACGACATTATTACGAGCATCACCGCGACGCTCGCGACGCTCGGGAACATCGGGCCGGGATTCTCGCTCGTGGGGCCGTCGTTCACGTACGGTTTCTTCCCGCCCTGGATCGCGGCCTGGCTCTCCTTCGTCATGCTGCTCGGCAGGCTCGAGATTTACACCGTCCTCGTGCTCTTCACGCGGCATTTCTGGAAACGATGAATCCGGGAAAACCCGCCGCATCGCTTCCGGGATAGGGGGTATGCCGAGGGCGCGCCTGGGCGCGGAGCGATGAGGGCGCAGAGGAGGGGGAAAGGGCGGGAGCTCTTTCCCCCTTTTTCATGTCCGAGTCTACAAACGACGGAGTAAAAGAACAAAGGAAATAACGTACATGTAATTGACAAATATCGATGAAAAATGTAAAAACCATGTCCAGGCAGATCATTAGGAGCGTTCATGAACTTGCTTACGGCTGAAAAACTCAGATTCCCCCTCGTCGAGCGCGATGAGCCGGAGCTGTACCGCGATCAATTCCCGTACAGCGCTGTGCCGCGGATCCGCTTTGACGGGATCGACGTTCCGATGGACCTTCCCCCGGATATCTGGATCACGGACACGACCTTCCGGGACGGCCAGCAGTCGCGGCCGCCGTACACGCCTGAGCAGATCGCGGACATCTACGAGCTCCTCCACAAGCTGGGCGGGAAGAAGGGCCTCATCAGGCAGACGGAGTTCTTCATTTACAGCGAGAAGGACCGGAAGGCGCTGGAGCTCTGCCAGGCCAAGGGCCACCGCTTCCCGGAGATCACGAGCTGGATCCGCGCGGATTCTGGCGACTTCAAGCTCGTGAAGGCCCTGGGGCTCAAGGAGACGGGAATCCTCACATCGGTGTCGGACTATCATATATTCCTCAAGCTCAAGTCGGACCGGAAAAAGACGATGGACGCCTACGTCGGGATCGTGGCTGAGTGCCTGGCCGAGGGGATCGTCCCGCGCTGCCACTTCGAGGACATCACGAGGGCGGACATCGAGGGCTTCTGCCTCCCGCTCGCGGAGAAACTCCTCGAGATGTCCCGGCAGGCGAAGATCCCGGTGAAGGTGCGCCTCTGCGACACGATGGGTTACGGGGTGACGTACCCCGGCGCGGCGCTCCCGAGATCGGTGCCCCGCCTGGTGCGGGCCTTCAGGCAAGGATTGGGGTATCCCGCGGAGTGGCTCGAGTGGCATGGGCACAACGACTTCCACAAGGTGCACGTGAACGCGGCCACCGCCTGGCTCTATGGCTGCGCCGCCAACAACGCGAGCCTCTTGGGCTACGGGGAGCGCACGGGGAACCCTCCCCTCGAGGGCGCGGTGATCGAGTACATGTCGCTCACGGGGGACGATTCGGTGGACGCCTCCGTCATCACGGAGATAGCCGAGTACTTCAGGAAGGAGGTGGGTGCGGACATCCCGGCCAACTACCCCTTCGTGGGCGCGGAATTCAACACGACGCGGGCGGGGATCCACGCGGACGGGATCCTCAAGAACCCGGAGATCTACAACATCTTCGACACGGAAGCCATCCTCAAGCGGCCGATCCGCACCATGGTGACGGACAAGTCCGGCTTCGCGGGCATCGCGCGATGGCTCAACGAGAACGTCCCCTCCGTGAAGGAGGGCCGGCACGAGGAGGTCACCAAGCGCCATCCGGGCATCAAGCACATCGCCTCCTGGGTGGAGGAGGAGTACGCCCACGGGCGAACGACGGCGATATCCTCCGAGGAGCTCATGGTACGGGCGCGGCGGTTCCTCCCGGGGCTCTTCGAATCGAGCTTCGACCGGGCCCGGGACGAGGCGGTCAGGATCGCGCGGGCGATCGCGGAGGAGGTGACGGGAGCGGACGAGCTCAAGCGCCTGGATCCCGCGGCGATGGACGCCTATCTCCAGGAGATCGTGAAGCGCGAGGGTTCCATACAGCTTCTCGCCATCACGAACACCGAGGGGAAGCGGGTGAGCCAGATCTACGCCCAGCACGGGGAGAAGGCGCTTTTCCGCAACCTCCTCACGAAGGACTTCAGCGAGAAGGAATGGTTCCGCGAAGTTCTCCGGACGGGAGAACCGTACTTCAGCCATCTCTTCTTCTCCATCTACACCGAGCGCCTCATTCTCACCGCGGGGATGCCCATCAAGGCTCAGGACGGGAAAGTACGGGGCGTCATCGACATCGACTTCCGCTTCGACGAGCTCATGAAGCTCATCAACGACCTCCCCGAGGGGGTCGCGGGTGAGAAGGGCTGAGTGAGCGCGGGGATAGCCCGGGCTTCGGAATCGAGCTTAGGCTATCTTCGATGATAGAAAACGAGGGTAAAAAGATCAGCAGGGATAGCACTTCTATCCTAGCAGATATCTCTATATAATGTAACGAATTCCACTTGATTTTTCCTCCATTCGCGATATACTGCGAAGCATTGGCGGACTCCGAGAGATGCGCCTCCGGCGATTTCTCCTCCGCGATACCGCTTCCGGGTCCGCGAAAGGTTCCCGGGGAAGGAATGGCTTTCCATGAAGAAGGTTTTTGAAAAGATCGGAATCGGGTTCATCCTCACCGTGTTCTCCGCAGTATCCATCGCCCTCGTGGCCGTCTCGCTCTCGGGCTGCGCCCTCATCATCGTACAGGGGAACGGGAACGTGACGACGGAGTCGCGGTCGCTGCCGGGCGCGTTCACGGAAGTTTCGGCCGACTCGACGGTGGACGTCGTCATCGTCCGCGGCTCGTCGTATTCCGCGACGGTCGAGATCGATTCCAACCTGCAACGCTACGTCGAACTCGAGCTGGGCGGGAACACGCTCCACGTGACGAACCCGGAGGCGGTCATGTTCAGCGCGACGCGCGCGATCGTGCGTATCGTCATGCCCGCATTGGAAGAGGCGGCCACGGTCGGGACGGGGGATCTCAGGGTCCAGGACTTCGATGCGAACGCGATCAAACTCAGGACGACCGGAACGGGCGACGTCTCCTATTCGGGGACCGCCTACGAGCTCAGCGCGATCGTCGAGGGGACGGGGTCGATACTCCTTGAAGGCGAAGCGGTCTTCCTGAACGTCTCTATAGCGGGCACGGGAGACGTCGACGCGTACGCGTTTTTCGTCGACTACGCCGACGTCTCGATCGCGGGCACGGGAGACGGCGTCGTGTACGCGAACGAATCGGTGACGGCGATCCTCACGGGAACGGGCGACCTGGACGTCTACGGTCCCGCCGACGTCGACGCGACGGTGACGGGCCTCGGGGACATCTATTACCACTGAGGCGGCGAGGCACGAGGGACCGCGCGGAGAGAATGTATGAAAGCGAGGGGCGGCACCTGCGGGAGGCGCCCCTCTCAGCTCTCGACGTAATTCCCGGGAGCGTACCAGATCCCCGTCTTGACGTAGTGGAGGCGGTCCTTCCAGAACAGGCTCACCGCCCTCGCCGCGATCACCTCGCCGATGACGATGGCCGAGGTCCCCTCGAGCTCGACGCGCACGAGGCGGCACTCGGCCCAGGCGCGGACCCCCTCGGGAACGCGCGCGTCGACCGATACGCCCGGGAAGGACGAAATGCCGAAATCCGCGAACTTGTCCGCGGTCCTCCCTGAAACCGACCCGAGGCGCTCGGCGAGGGCGCGCTGACGGATATCGGGGACGGCGACGATGAACGAGGATGAGGCCTTGATGTTGTCGTAGCTCGCGTGGCCGGTGTCCAGCACGATGATGACCTTGGTCCGCTCGCCGTAATCCAAGGGGCAGCTCCACGCGACGGGGATGGCGTCGTAGCGGCCGACCTCGGACTTGGTGCATACGAGGACGAGGCCGCCGGGATTGAAGAGGGTGTAGGCTTCGCCCGAAGGGACGTCGAAATAATCGCCCGCACGCGGCTTCGGATTGGCGGAGGCGGCGGGGAGCTTCCCACGGATTCTCAGCGAGAGCGCGATCACGCCCGCGGCCAGGATGGCGATCACGAAGACGAGGAGCACTATGACGGCGCGGTATCCGCTTCCTGGCGCAATGCCGGCGTTCGCGCCGTCCGCCCAGCTGATCTCGTAGGTCATGAGGTCCTCGGCCTTGTCGAGGTTTTTGGCGTAGGCCGCGTATTCCTCAGGGGCGAGCGCGTCCTTGAGGGTGGAGAGCTCCCAGGACACGACGAGGCCGGTGCTATCCTTCACGACGTCGTAATCGAACTGGAACGCGGGATCGCGGATTTCCGAGGACTCGTCCTTGAAATTGCCGCCCGCGAGCGAGGGGCTCGAAGCGACGTGGCGTATCCTGACGGGAAAGGGCACGGCGTAGGGCGTCCAGCGGTCGCCGTCCCGCGC
>CAZIEI010000008.1:34950-43036 GCA_964538705.1 uncultured Spirochaetales bacterium
GAGAGTATCCCGGAAATAGTACCCGCCTTGAAGCCGATGGATTCGCCGCTGTCCTTTCCCATGAACGCGGCCGGCATGGAATAGCGCTCGGTCATGACGACGACGTTAGCCGCCTCGTCGTCCACGAAGGAGAGGGGATCGGCGAGCGAGATCCCCTCGTAGGTCCGCGCGTAGTACTGGAGGTAGTCCTCTTCGAGGTCCTTGCGGCTCGAGGTGGCGAGGGTATAGCGGATCTGGTCCGCCTTGACGCCCTCGTACCGCGTCGTGACGACGAGCGTCGCGACGCCGGACTCGTCCGCGGGGAAGGTGAAAAATTCCGCCGTGTCGAGGAGGCCCGAGGCGGAGGGGATCGGGAGAAGGGCGTTCTCGCCGTCGCGGGCGAGGAGGGCGCGCTCGCAGCCGGGGATGGCGTTGGAGCCGAGGGCACCCCGCTGGTGGGAGACGGTCGGATCGATCCAGAGGAGCCCTTCGGGCCCCTCGACGGCGAGGATGACGTGGTCGAAGACGACGGGTGAGGCGAGGAGGCCGTCGAGGCCGCGGCCGTAGCCGGAATCGGTGAGCGCGGGCCAGGAACGGATGCCCAGTTCCGCGAGGATGGCGGAGAGGAGGCGGGCCTTCCCCTTGCAGTCGCCGGATCTCCGCGCGAGGACGGCCTCGGGGGGCTCGGGGCGGTGGGAGTACTCGCCGGCCTCGATGCCGAGGTAGCGCACCTGGTCCTGCACGAAGCGGGCCGCGGCGAGGGCGCGCGAGGCGGCGTCCGGATGCGCAGCGGCGATGCGAGCGGCCTCTGCCTTCACGGCTCCGCCGCGGGGAGCGCTGACGGAGTAGAGCTTCGTCGCCCAAGCGGCCACCTCGGACCAATCCTTCCATTCCGTTATCTGGACCCAGGGATATGAATCGAACCAGGGGGGCGTTCCGTCCTCGTCGTCGACCGCGTCCACGGAGGAGAGGTCCCACGCGAAAGTCGACTCCCCGCCCGAGGTCCCGTAAGCGGGCTCGACGGCACCGCCTAAGCGGGCGATTCTGAGCGGCCGGCTTACGGGGTGGATCACGGAGCAGTAGAGGCGGGAGACGGGAGCGGAGAAGGCGAGGTCGTAGGTCGTGGAGAATTTTCCGCCAAAGACCGGATTGACGCCCCTCACGGTGTACGAATATTCGATGACGTCGCCCGAGCGGACGTCGCCCAGGGAGACAAGCGCGGAAAGGCGGCCGTCGTACATGGAACGCTCGAACTCGGTCTCCCGCTGGGCAACGCGGAAGGCGGCTGGGGAGAGGGCGTCGCGGGCCGAGCCCCCGCGTAGGATCCTGAGTGAATGGAACACTATGTCTTGGTACTGGGGATCCCAGTCGACCGAGATATCGGAAGCCGTCTGGACGCCCGCCTCGGAGAGCACCCTGACGGCGATGTGCCTGAAGGACTCCGCCGAGGTGATGCGCTCCTGCGCGTCGGAGAGGAGGTAGTAGACCCCGCTTGAGGCGGAACCGGCGGGCGGCTCGGCTGTGGGGTCGTAGTCCACGCGGGCTATCCAGGAGGGCGCGGGACCGATGGAGACGCTCTTGCCGCCCGGGGCCGCGGGGAGACGGTGGAGGGCGAGGGCCGCGAGGGTCGCGGCGAGGACGCGGAGGGCGGCGCGGGGGCGTAATCGCATCCATGGATTCTAACGCGGCGGTTCAATGGAGAAAAGGGGCAGTTTTCGACGTAGAATTCATCGCGCGCCTTGACCCGGAAGAGCCATCGTGCTAAGAAAAACTATGAAGAAGAGCCTAAGGACCGAAACCGTGGACCTGGGCGAATTCCTGGGAGAGGGACAGGCCGGATTCGAGGACGTCGGCGTGGAGGGCTTTCTCGACGAGGAATCGTCCGAAGCGGGACGGAGCGAGGACGCGGCGTTCCTCCCCGACGGGGCGTCCCGCGAGGCGGAATCCGGGGAGCTCAAGAACCGGATCGCCGAATACTACCTCAACAAGCAGCTCGAGCAATCCCTCGTCGCTTACGGGAAAATTCCCGAATCCTCGACCGAGACGACGATCGGCATCGGCTTCATCGACATCGTGGACTACTCCTACATCTCCTCATGGCTGAGCCCGCGCGAGAACCAGGTGTTCCTCAACGGGCTCTACACGGCCTTCCACCTCGTCCTCAAGCGGACGGGCGGCTACCTCAACAAGATCTCGGGCGACTCCATGATGTTCCACTTCGGCGGAACGATCGATCCCGCGGTCCGTTCCCTCCCGGGAGACGCGGCCAAGTCGCTCATCGCGCAGTCGCTCTTCAGGACCTGCGTTGACATCCAGGAGTGCTGCAGGTTCTTTAACCGCGCTGACGAGCACTTCATCCCCGCGGAAGCCGACGCGGCGTCCAAGACGGCCATGACGAGCGCCTTCGGGATCATCCGCTCCCTCAGAGAGAACCTGGCCATGGTCTCGAGCATCGACGCCATGTTCCAGGTGCGGATCAGGATCGGCGCGAGCATGGGGCAGGTCTGCATCGGCAACTTCGGCCCTGAGGGCGCGCGCCAGTGGGACGTCATCGGCAACCCCGTCATCGAGGCGCGGAGGATGGAGGCGACGGCGCCCGTGGACGGCATACGCCTGGGCCGCGAGCTCTACGAGACGCTCGAGTCGGACGGAATGGCGGCGGCCTACCTCGCCGAATTCCGCTCGAAGGCCAAGGGCCTCTACCGCGGCATCGAGATGGAGGAGCTCTTCCGGCCGGCCTCGGTCATTCTAAAGGACAAGAAGAGCGCCGTCTTCGATTCCTGGGCCGTGCAGGCCAACCCCTCCCTGCCTGAGGACGTGGCGCGGCTCGCCTCGTCCGCGCTCTATCGCGACGAGGGTGGGCCCGAGAGCATCGTCGAGCTCGTGAAGTACTACCGGGGGAACCGCCTCGTCGTGCAGGCCCTCGAGGAGCTTTTCCGCTCGGAGGGCGTCCGGATCAGGAAGACCGACCTGTACCGCCGGCTCCTCCCGCGGCGCTACTCGGCCCTCCTCAAGGCGCGGAAAGGCAACGAGGGATCGCTCCGGGCGGAGATCCAGGAAATGGTCGGCCTCTACGAGCTCCTCAGCGTCGTGGGCCGTTACCAGGACAGGATCAAGGCCGATTCCCCGGACGGGGACGGGGCCCGCGGGATCGACGAAGCCGGGCGCGCGGGACACCTCGAGGAGTTCGTGGCCGCCGCAGAGAAGCGCTTCCGCGCGGGCAGGGCCAAGCGAGAACGGGACGCCTACTTCAACGAAGTCGTCCTCCCCTACGTCTTCGCCTCGATCGGCGCGAGCGTCCTCGAATTCACGCGTTCCCGGCAATCGACGGCGAAGTCCGCGTAGGGCTCCCCCTTCCCCTGGCGGTCCGGTCGCGTCGGCCAGGACCGGAATCCGAGCGCTTGCGGCGAGGGGGGCGGGAGGTCCATACTCGTCCCGTACGGCGTTCACGAAAGCGATAAGGAGAAATCCCCATGCACGACCTCAAGACGGCCTTTCCCGCGCTCGCTTCCATTCCCGCGGAGCACGCTCCCCCGCGGCTCGACCAGCGCGACTACCTCGTGGACGGGAAGCTCCGGACCTGGGACGGCCCCGTCCAAGAAGTCCTCTCCCCCGTCTGCGTGACGGAGGGCGGCAAGCCCGTCCAGGTGCGTCTGGGCTCCTACCCGCTCTGCGGCGAGAAGGAAGCCCTGGAAGCCCTCGAGGCGGCGTCGCGCGCCTACGACTGCGGACGCGGCGAGTGGCCCAACATGCGGGTCGAGGAAAGGATCGATCGGATGGCGGGCTTCGTGGTCCGCATGAAGGAGAAGCGCGCGGAGACCGTGAAGCTCCTCATGTGGGAGATCGGGAAGACCCTCGCGGACGCGGAGAAGGAATTCGACCGCACCGTCGCGTACATCGAGGACACGATCGCCTCCTGCAAGGACCTGGACCGCGCCTGCTCCCGCTTCTCCGTGGAGGAGGGCGTCATCGCGCAGGTGCGGCGCTCGCCGCTGGGAGCGGTGCTCTGCATGGGCCCCTTCAATTATCCCTTGAACGAGACCTTCACCACCCTCATCCCCGCCCTCCTCATGGGCAACACCATCGTATTCAAGCCGGCCAAGTACGGCGTCCTCCTCCTCAGGCCCCTCCTCGAGGCCTTTAGGGACTCCTTCCCCGCGGGCGCGGTCAATTCCGTATACGGGGAGGGGAAGGTCGTGATCGGGCCCCTCATGGCGAGCGGGAAGGTGGACGCCCTCGCCTTCATCGGATCGTCCAAGGTTGCGAACATCATCGAGAAGCAGCACCCCAAGCCCAACAGGCTGAAGACCGTACTTGGCCTCGAGGCCAAGAACCCGGCCATCATCCTCAAGGACGCGGACCTGGACGCGGCGGTAAAGGAATGCGCGCTGGGATCGCTCTCTTACAACGGTCAGCGCTGCACCGCGCTCAAGGTCATCTTCGTGCACCGCTCGAGGGTAGACGAATTCCTCGTGAAATTCTCGGCCGCGGTTTCGGCGCTCAAGATCGGGATGCCCTGGGAGCCCGGGGTCTCCATCACGCCGCTTCCGGAGGCGGGCAAGACGGAATGGCTCTCGGGCTTCGTAGAGGACGCGAAGGCCAAGGGCGCTCGGGTGGTGAACGAGGGGGGCGGCGAAAGCTACGGGACGCTCTTCAGGCCGGCGGTGCTCTATCCCGCGGGCCCGGGGATGAAGATCTGGACGGAAGAGCAATTCGGTCCCGTCGTACCCGTCGCCGCTTTCGACGATGTCTCGGAGCCCCTGGAATACGTGATTTCATCGAACTACGGCCAGCAGGCCGCTATCTTCGGGAAGGACCCTGACGCGATCGCGCGGATGGTGGACATCCTCGCTAACCAGGTGTCCAGGATCAACATCAACAGCCAGTGCCAGCGCGGACCGGACGCCCTGCCGTTCACGGGGAGGAAGGATTCCGCGGAGGGGACTCTCTCCGTGAGCGACGCGCTCAGGGTCTTCTCCATCCGCACTTTAGCCGCGGCGAAGTCCAACCCCCTCAACGAGGAGATCGTGACGAGGATCGTGCGGGAGCGAAAGTCGAACTTCCTCTCCACGGACTTCATCTTCTAAAAAAAAAGGGCGCACGATCGCGAGATCGCGCGCCTTCGAATCGGATTATCGGATGAGACGGGCCAGCCCGGCGGCCGCGGAAACGATCGGATCAGCGGCTGGCGTACGGGATGGAAGCCGTATGGCCGCTCTCCGCGTACACGGCTTCTGAGTAGACGATGAGACCGCCTACCTCGATGTCGATCCTGCGCAGGCCCGGGTCGAGGGAGAGCTTCCCGCCCTCGACCGCCGCGGGTTTTCCGTCGACGAGGACCTTCGCGCCCGCGGGGAGCCCCTGGATCGCGACGAGGCCCTTTCCGCTCCCGAGGGGCGATGGGACGGCGCCCTTGGCGGGATCGGCCTTGAACGCGAACTCCCTTGGGAATCCGGGCACGGACAAGGAGAAGGACGCGGGGCCGCTCGGGAGGAGAAAGCCTTCACCGTAAGCGAAAGACGCTATGACGGAACCGCCGGGGCCGAGCGCGGAAACGCGGGAGAGCGCAGGCGGCGGGGGAGTGAGCGCGAGGGCGAAGCCCTGGACCTGCTTGGCCTGGAACGCGGCCATGGCGCGCTTCTCTATCTTCACCGCGTCGACGATGGACGCCTTGCCGGGGCAATCGATCCTGAAGGAATGCGTTCCGGTCCTCAGCCTCAAGGGCTCGGCACCGAGCGGGACCGCCTTAGCGCCGTCAACGGAGATCGTCGAGGCGGGCGCGGCGCCGCGCACGACGAGGAAGCCCGTGAAGGGGCGGAAGACGGGGCGGTAGTACGCGATAGCTCCCTGAGCGGGATCGACCTCGAGGGTGAAGCCGTCCTCGCCGGAATCGGTCGTGATGAGGACCTGGGCCTGCTTGAGCCCTGAGAGGTTTAAGAGGATAGGCGCATCGCCTACGGTCTGGCCGTCGAGCTCGACGCGAGCGGGAACCTGGCACACCACGTACACGAGGGGGCCCGCCTTGAGCTTCGCGCCCTGCGCCGCCGCGGGCGCGGAAACCGCGGCGAGGAAGAGGGCCGCGGCGAGGGAAAACGCGCGCACGCTCATCATCCGTCCTCCGATCGCGAAAAAACCCGAGATTCCGTTGCGGATACGCCGGAGCGGGGGTACAATTCCCGGCGACACGTCCGAGTATAGAGCGGTCCGGGCGCGTTGGCAACTCGCGCGCGGGCGCTGAGCGGAGCAAGCGCATGGCTAGGCCCTGGTACATCGTTCTCTTCCTCGTCGCCGCCCTCGCGGTCCTCTCCTCCTGCGCCACCAAGGCGCCGACCGTGGAGACCGCGCCAGCCGCTGTGGCGGACGCGGAGGCCGAAGCCGCCCTCGCCGACGGCTGGAAACGGCTCTGGGCCGACGACTACGAGGGCGCCAAGGCGAAATTCACCTCCTCATCCCGCTCTCCCGCGCTCGCCCATCGAGCGCTGAGGGGCCTCGCGCTCGCCTGCGCCGCCCTCGACGAGGAGGATGAGGCCCTGGACGCGGCCGCGCGCTCAATCGAGGCGGAGAGCGGCTCGGTCCATTCCGCGGCGATAAGAGACGCGATGCGCCTCCTCATCGACGATTACGAAGCCTCGAGGGCGGCCTTCGCCCGGATGGACGCTGCCCTCATCGCGTCGGCGTCGCCGTGGTCGAGGCGCTCAGGCGCCCGAGACGCGCTCGATGCGCTCGAATTCGATCCATCAATCGATGCTCAGGCGGCGAAAACGCGGACTGGGCGATTTTCTGGGCTCAAGCCGAGGATAGACCCGATATCCTCGAAGAACGGGACTGAGGAAGGGGAGACGGGAATCCTCCTCGGCGCGTTGGGCGCCGTGAAAGGATGGGAATTCATCGGGCCCTTCCCCGGAGAGGGCGGACGCGGCATGGCGCGGTCCTTCATCGATGAAGCGGCGGCGTCGAAGGGCGCGGAGACGCGTGGCGTGAAGGATTCCCGAGGTCGGCGAGTCGACTGGATAGCGCCGTCTCTCGCCGACAGAGGAGGGCGGGCGAGGCCGGCCGCGCACTCGGGCGGGAAGGACTCCGCGTACTACGCGCGCGCGCGGGTCGATATCGACGAAGCGGGCGACTACTGGATGATCGTCGACCGCGATTGCGGAATGAAGGCCTGGGTTAGCGGAGTTCTCGTCCTCGATGACCCCGCGAACCGCGCCGGAACGGACATGCACTGGGAGCGCGTGACGCTCCCGCGCGGAAAGGCGACGGTCCTCGTCAAGCTCGCGGACCGGGACGGTTCGTCCTGGTTCAGGATATCGCTCATGAGGGCGGACCGTGGCGCAGGGAGCGACGCGGCCCTGAGGATCCACCTGGGCGCCCTCGCGGCGCTGGATGGTCCGTCCGCTGACCCCGTGGCGGGGAGGATCGCCGCGGGCTTGGAGCCTGAGAACGCCGGAGAACGCGTCTTCTGGCTCGCGCTCGCCCTCGCGCGGGGCGGTGAGCCCTGGGCTGGTATCGAGGTCCTGGACGCGGCCGAGCGTCAATTGAAGCGGATTCCGGATTACTACGTATGGGCCCGGGCGCGCTGCCTCGAAGCCGCGGGGCGTACCGCGGAGGCTCGATCGCTCGCGGCGGCGCGCGCGCGCGGCAAGACGGGCTTCCCGCCCTTCCTCCGCGAAAACGGGCTAGACGCGCTCCGGATGGGGAGCGTGAGCGGCGGGCGCGAAGCGATCGAGGCTTTTCCCGCGCGCGCCCGGAACGGCTTCTCCCGCGCCCTCCTATCCGCGGCCCTCGCGGCGACGGAAGCACCGCGCGGCGCGGCGTCGTCGGGATGGACGGGAACCGAAGCGGTCCGCGCGTTCAAGGCGAAGTACCCGGGCTCGCTCGCCCTCGAAAAATTCATCGCCGAGACTGAGGGCGGGGATTCCGATTACGCCTTTCTCGCTGCCTCCGCCCTCACGAATCCTCTCAGGGTCCGGGACCTCGCGTGGGTATCGAGGATCGCTTTCGCGGGGAGGCGTTACGCTGGAGCGCACCGCGCGGACAAGGTTCGAATTGAACAGGAAGCCGGAAATCCCGAGGCTTGGGTTTCGTACGTCCTGAGCGGACGGGCCGC
>CAZIEI010000009.1:0-265 GCA_964538705.1 uncultured Spirochaetales bacterium
CCAGGCGTCCGAGCCCGGGTCGTAGCGGTACGTCAGCACGTCCTCGAGCCGCTCTCCGCGTATATCGAGCTCGCGGAGCGCTTGTACGGGAGCAACGACTGCGCCGAGGGGTGGAACGTAGGACCGAACGACGAGGACGCGAGGCCCGTCGGATGGATCGTACAGAGGCTCAAGGATCTCTGGGGCGAAGGCGCGGAATACGAGATCGATAAGGGGCCCCACCCGCACGAGGCGAATTACCTCAAGCTCGATTGCTCGAAGATCA
>CAZIEI010000009.1:275-42639 GCA_964538705.1 uncultured Spirochaetales bacterium
TGGAAGCCTCGATGGGACCTCGCGATCGCCCTCGAAAAGAGCGTCGCTTGGGAAAAAGCGCGGTTGTCCGGAGAATCTCCCGCGAGCGTATGCGCGAGGCAGATCGGCGAGTACGCGGAGGCCGGAGAAAAGGAATGAACCGGATCCTGCGAGAGGACTTCCAGGATATCTTCGCCTCCCTCGAAGGGCGCTCGGACGCGTTCCGCGGAAAGCGCGTCTTCATGACCGGGGGCACGGGCTTCATCGGCTCTTGGCTCACGGGGGCTTTGCTGTGGGCCAATCGGGAAGCGCGCCTCGGAATGCGGTTGACCCTCTTGAGCCGCGATCCCGAAGCCTTCAAGCAGAAGCGGCCCGAGATCGCCTCGCTCGGTGAGATCGAATTCGTGAAGGGCGACGTCAGGACTTTCGATCCCGCGGAAATTGAGGCGGACCTCGTGGTGAACGGCGCCACGGAAGCGAGCGCGACGCTCAACGCCGAGGCGCCGCTCCTCATGATGGACACCATCGTGGAGGGCGCGCGGCGCGTCTCGGAGATCAAGGCTGGAAGGACGCTCTTCCTGAGTTCCGGCGCAGTGTACGGGAAGCCGCCAGCGGGTTTGAGGGTATTCCGCGAGGACTACGAGGGCGCTCCGTCTTCACTCGATCCGGCGCAGGCTTACGGCGTCGCGAAACGCCTCGCCGAGCTCTATACCGTATGCGCCGCTAAGAAGAACGGCTGCGATGCCGTAATAACGCGCTGCTTCGCCTTCGTCGGCCCGTACTTGCCGCTCGACGCGCATTTCGCCATCGGGAATTTCATCCGGGACGGGCTTTCCGGAAAGACGATCAGGATCAACGGGGACGGGAAACCGAAGCGGAGTTATATGTACGCCGCGGACATGGCCAAGGCGTTATTGCTTCTGCTAATCGACGGGAAGCCCGGCGATGCGTACAACGTCGGTTCCGGCGAAGCCGTCTCCATAGCCGAGCTCGGCGACGCGGTATCGAGCGCGTTCGGAGCGGCTCCCGTGGAAGTCCTCGGGCAGTCGAGGCCGACGGACAGGAACCAGGATTACCTGCCAGATATCTCGAAGATCGAGGCGGAATTCCCTGAAATGAGAAATAGGCCCCTGTCCGAAGCGATCGCGCGAACGAGGGATTATCACGTGGAGGAACGACACGTTGGACATCATTGAGATGGCGCGATTTATCAACGGAGCGGCCGCATGAGCGCATACCGGATCGTAGCGTTCGACCTCGACGGGACCCTCATGGACACCTCCGAGGGGATCTTTTCCGCGGCGATCGCCGCTGCCGCGGAGCTCGGATTGCCGCGGCCGGGGTCGGATTCACTGCGCCGTTTCATCGGGCCCCCTATCCGTATGTCTTTCATGGATGAGTTCCGGCTCGATGCGGAGGCGGCGACGAAGGCGGTGGAGGTTTTCCGGAGCCATTATCTCGGAGGGGAGATGTACAAGGCGGCGCCGTACCCCGGCATAGTCGACGCTCTCGGCCGGCTCCGTGCGAAGGGCATCAGCCTCAGGGTGGCGACATACAAGCGCGAAGACATGGCGATCGCGATCCTGGAGAGGTTCGGCATGAGCGGACTCTTCGAATCGATCCGGGGCGCGGACGCGGAGAACAAAATGAGCAAGACCGACATCATCATGTTGGCCGTGCCGGAAATCTCGCGGACCGGTACCGGCGGGATCGCTTATGTCGGGGATGCGGAATCGGACGCGTCGAGCGCGGCTGAGCTGGGATTGGATTTTTTCGCTGCATTGTACGGATTCGGCTTCAAGGATGAACGGAACCCTTCGCTCGCCTCATGCTCCGGAATGGCCAGGAACGCGTCGGATATAGCACGGATTTTCGCATTATAAGGGCTTTAGGGGGAATCGAATATGAATAGAGAATACTTCGAGGATTTATTCGTCTTGGAACTGGCCAACAACCATTGGGGAAAGGTCTCGCGCGGCCTCAAGATCATCCAGGACTATTCAAAAGTAGTCAGGTTCAATAACGTCCGCGCGGCCATAAAGCTGCAGATCCGGGACGTCGACAATTTCATCCACAAGGACTTCAAAGACCGGAGCGATATACGGTACATCAAGAAGACCCTAGAAACGCAGATATCCAAGCAGGATTACGCCGCGCTCCTCGACGCGATCAGGAAGGGCGGCTGCATAACTATGGCCACGCCGTTCGACGAGGCGTCGGTCGAAACGTGCGTGGAGCTCGGGGTCCAGATCATCAAGCTCGCGAGCTCGGATCTCAACGACTGGGTCTTGATAGAGAAAATCGCATCCACGAGGAAGCCGGTGATCGTCTCGACGGGCGGGGTATCGGTCAAGGACCTCGACGATCTCGTGACCTTCTTCGAGAACAGGAACATACCGATGGCGATAAACCATTGCGTATCGATCTATCCCGCCGAGGACAACGAACTCGAGATGAACCAGATCGATTTCCTCAAGAACAGGTATCCGAACCACACTATCGGATACTCGACGCACGAGTACCACGATTGGACCACGTCAATCACGATCGCCTACGCGAAGGGCGCCAGGACTTTCGAGCGCCACATCGACATCGCGGAGGAGGGGTACGAGGTCTCCAAGTACTGCTCGTTGCCGGAACAGATCGACCAATGGTTCAAGAGCTACCGGAAGGCCGCCGAGATGTGCGGCGCGCCGGGCACCCAGATACGGATTCCTCCAGAGAAGGAAACTCGGTACCTTGAAGCCCTCGTCAGGGGTGTCTACGCGGCGAGGGATCTGCCCGCCGGATTCGTCCTGAGCGATAAGGACGTGTACCTCGCGATACCCCTGCAGAAGGGGCAGATATCGTGCCGCGAGCTCATGAGGGGCGAGGTGCTCCTCAAGCCGGTGAAGAAGGACGATCCGATCATGATCGACATCATCGATAGCCCGTACGCGTACAATGACGCGCTTAAGATGCACATATTCGAAAGGGGCCTGTGAGCAACATGGTACGCGTTTCCGACTACATCGCGTCGCGCCTGCGCGAAGCGGGGATCATCGACGTTTTCATGCTGACGGGCGGCGGCGCGATGCACTTGAACGACGCGCTCGGAAACGCCCCGGGCCTCAACGTGACGTTCTGCCACCATGAGCAGGCCTGCGCTATCGCCGCGGAGGGATACGCCCGGGCGAGTGGAAGGCTCGCGGCGGTGAACGTGACGACGGGGCCGGGCGGCCTCAACGCCCTCACCGGAGTCATGGGGCAATGGACGGACTCCGTGCCCGCCGTGTACCTCTCCGGGCAGGTTCGTTACGACACGACCGTTTACGCGAATTCCGGGAAGGGCATCAGACAGGTCGGGGATCAGGAATTGCCGATCGTCGATATAGTGAGGCCGATGGTCAAATACGCGGTCGTGCTCAAGGACGCGAAGGATTCCAGGAAGGTCATGGATACGGCCCTCCGGTTGGCGACCGAAGGCCGGCCCGGCCCGGTATGGATCGACGTGCCCATGAACGTGCAGTCGGCCCGGATAGATCCGGATTCCCTCGAAGGCGAGACGCGAGATGACGGCGAGGCCCGGCTCGACGATCCGGCCGAGGCGGCCAGGAGGATATATTCGATGCTGAACGCGGCCGAGCGGCCGGCCGTGATCGCCGGCCACGGCGTGCGATTGTCCGGGCAGATCGATAATCTAAAGAAATGGACGAACGGCGCCTGCTTGCCGGTCCTGACGACGTTCAACGGCTTCGACGCGGTGGAGGACGACGACCCGTGCTTCATCGGGAGGATCGGGACTATCGGCAATAGAGCGGGCAATTTCGTGCTCCAGAACGCCGATCTCGTCGTGTGCCTTGGGACGCGGAACAATATACGGCAGATCAGCTATAACTGGGAAAATTTCGCGCGATCCGCGAAAAAAGTCGTTATCGATATCGACGCCGCCGAACTCGAGAAACCGACTATCCGACCGGACGTCGGATTCGCGGCCGACCTCCGCGGGTTAATTCCGGAGCTCCTTAAGCTCATGGACGGTACCGTTCCGGAAAAGCGCATGAAGTGGATGGAGTGGGCGAGGGAACGGCGCGCGAAGAATCCGACGTGGCCCGCCGACAAGGCTGTCGCAAGGGATATCGATCCATACGCGTTCTGCAGGGCGTTGAGCGACGCCCTGCCCGAAGGCGCGATACTGGTATCGGGAAACGCGACCCCGAGCATCGCTTACCTACAATCCGGAAAATGCAAGCCGAGGCAGCATGTGATCTGGAATTCGGGCTGCGCCGCCATGGGGTACGATCTTCCCGCGGCGATAGGCGCATGCGTCGGATCCGGTAAGAAGGACGTGATCTGCATTACCGGCGACGGAAGCATACAGATGAACATCCAGGAATTGGCGACGATCGCCTATCGGCGTCTCCCGATCAAGATCATCTGCTTCAATAACGGCGGCTATATATCGATCAAGCAGACCCAGGACAGCTTTTTCCCCGGAAGAAGGGTGGGAATCGGGCCCGAGTCCGGCGTCGGTTTCCCCGACATGCAGAGGATAGCGGCCGCGTACGGCATTCCCCGCATGTCGATCCGGAACGGCCGGGCCGTCGAGGCCGGAATACGGAAGGTCCTGCGGAGCGATGGACCGATCTTCTGTGAAGTCATGCTGCCCCATGACTACGTCTATTCACCCAAGCTGTCTTCCGAGAAGAAGCCCGACGGCAGGATGGTCTCCAAGCCGCTCGAGGACATGTACCCGTTCATGGATCGGGAAGAATTCCTTTCCAATATGATCGTGCCTCCGATCGAGGAGCGGTGATTCGATGCATTTGGCGCGAAAGGCGCGCGCTTCGATAAGGCGCGCGTCCCTCATAAACGGATGGGCGGCATGAAGGTCCTGGCCTGCCTCCTCAAATACGACTATGGCGTTCCCGCGCGCGGCGAATCCGGGGAGAAGCTCGTGATGGCGCCCGCGATGGAGACCGCCGGCGCCGAGGTCGCAACGTTCTGGCTCGAAGAGAATGGCTATCCCGGAGACATGGACGGGCTGCAGGCCAAGATCATCCGAGAGGCGGATCGGGTGAAGCCGGACCTCATCTATTTCCAGCTCATGCGGAACGAGGTGCGGAACGAGACGCTCGACGCATTGAAGTCGAAATGGCTCACCGTGAATTTGTTCTGCGACGATCAATGGCGGTTCGAGGATTACTCCCGGTTCGTGGCGCCGCATCTCGGCGCGTCGATCACCGTGGACAAGTTCAAGGTCGACGGGTATAGGGATCTCGGCTGCCGCGTCCTGAGATCGCAATGGGGAAGCCCGCGGTACGTCAGGGGCCTCGATCCGTCCAAGGCGGATTACCTCTACGACGTCAGCTTCATCGGGGGCAGGAACGCGACCCGCGAATGGACCGTCAGGGCATTGGCCAAAGCCGGCATCCAGGTAGCCTGCTTCGGGCATGGATGGCCGAACGGGCGCGTGGATATCCCGAAGATGGAAGAGATATTTTACAGGTCGAAAATCAATCTGAACTTGTCGAATTCCATCCCCTCGCTGCCTTCATTCAGGCGTTTCGTATTCGGGGACACGCTGAGAGCTTTTCTCGGTATGAACGCCCGGCGCTACGGTTCGTGGGCGAAAAGTATCAGAAAAGCCTTAGGGAACTTGTACTCGATGGCATTCAGCAAGAAACGGCGCGAGTCCATCAAAGCCCGTAATTTCGAGATACCCGCCGCGGGCGGATTCCAGCTCAGCCAATTCGCCCTCGAGATCGACGATTACTTCGTCCCGGGGAAGGAGATCGCCTTGTTCGCGACGATCGACGAGCTCATCGCGCAGGCGAAGTACTACCTCAAGCATGAGGATGAGCGGATCGCGATTTGCCGAGGCGGGTATGCGCGATCGGAGAAGTACTCCTACGCGGATCGTTTCAAGGCCGTATTCGAGGAGCTGGGCTTGGCATGAAAAAAATATCCATAGTCGTCGACAAGTACTACCAGAAGAATCGGCTCTTCGACCTCTCCGATCCGAAGGTCAACCGCGACGATTGCATGTATCCCTTCTACGCGCTCAAGCGCAGGTGCGCCGAAATGGGATATGACCTCTCGACGAACGACATCAATACGCCATCGGAGTCATGCCTCGTCCTCTACAACGACATGCCCGCGACGTTGCCCGACCCGGCAGACGCGCTAAAATCCGTGTTGCTGGCTTGGGAGAGCCCGCTCGTCAAGCCGCAAAACTTCGATCGCGTTTCGCACGAGCGTTTCGAGAGGGTATATACCTACGACGACCGCCTCGTGGACGGAAAGAAATACCGCAAGCTCTTCTACTCGCAGCGATTCCCCGAATCGCTCGATTTCCATCTGAAATCCATGCCGGAAGGATTCATGTGCGTCATCGCGGGCAATAAGAGGAGCGCGCATCCGCTCGAGCTCTACTCCGAACGGCTCAGGACAATCAAATGGTATGAGGAGAACCATCCGGGAGAACTGGATCTCTACGGATTCGGGTGGAACGAGCGCGTTTTCCGGGGGCCCAAGATCGTGCGGGCCTTGAACAGGATAGGTTTGGCTAGAAAGGCGTTCGTGAGGGACAAGCGGCCGAGCTATCGGGGCAAGGCCGATGATAAAAGAAGCGTATTCGGACGGTACCGATTCGCGCTCTGTTATGAGAATATCCGCGATATCCCGGGGTACATTACGGAAAAGCTGCTCGACGCCATGCTCTCCGGATGCGTGCCGATTTATTGGGGCGCGCCGAACGTCTCGGACTTCGTACCATCGGATTGCTTCATCGACAGGCGGAATTTCAAGGATGAGGAGAGCCTCTATCGCTTCCTTTCCGGGATGAAGGAACGCGAGCATCGTTCGTATCGTGAGAGGATGTCCGCGTTCCTTAAAAGCGAGGCGGCGCGACCGTTTAAAACCGAGGGCTTCGTCGACGAGATGACGGGAATGGTGCGGGAGCGCGAGTCCGGTCGGGGACACCGCAAATACCTCCTCACGATAGCCATCCCGACATTCAATCGAGCTGAATATCTTTCGGAATTGCTCGACAGTATGATTCCGCAAGTCGCGCGCGCGAACCGGGAATTTGCGGCCGTTCAGCTCCTCATAAGCGATAATTGCTCGAGCGATGGAACGCCGGAGGTCATTGAAAGCAAGCTCCGGGGCAAGCCCTGGGTATCGCTCTACCGTAACGACCGGAACGTGGGCGGAGACGAGAATTTCATCCTCTGCGTAGAGCGAGCGGAAGGAGATTACGTCTGGCTTTTCGGCGACGACGACATTCTCCTGGAGGACGGCATCGCCAGGATTATACGCGCGTTGAGCCGTTATTCCCCCGCGCTGGTCATCTGCGCGAGCAATTCGCCGCGCTCCGCTATTTTCCCTTCATATAGGAGCGTCCTGGGGCATTTCCTCCGCCGGAGCCTCGTTTTCCCGTGGAATCATACGCTCATAACCTCCAACGTGTTCCTGAAGGACGGTTTCCGATGCGATGTCGCGAGGGGTATGCGCCATACGAATTACGGCCACATGTACGCGATGATGGATATGCTGAGGGAGAGGTCGAACCGGATCGTGGTGCTCTCCAAGAATAAGGCGGCATTCGATCTTCGGAAAGTGCGGGCGCCATTCGAAGTCGAGCCGCAGAACATAGAGAAAAAAATCGTCAATTACGTCGTCGCGCTCTCGAAGGCTTTGGAATACTCCCCTCCCGCGATAGGCGTCAATTTCTTCTTCCGGGTGTATAACAGGATGAGGGGCCTCGCATTACCGCTCGCGAGGCTCATAAAGCGTAGCAGCGAGTCGCTCCTGGGGTGGCCGAAGTGAACGCAAGGAAGAACTACCTGATGACCTTCCTGAGCGGGTTCGGAGGAGCGGTCGTCTCGACGGGCCTCGGCTTGGTATCGGCGCCGCTTTCGCTCTCCTATTGGGGCGAGGAGCGTTTCGGGCTATGGGCCATCCTGCTCTCCGTCCTCTCGTACCTCAGCGTGTCGAATTTCGGGATCGGGCAGGCGGCCACGACCCTGATCGGGAAGAACAACGAGTACTCGGATAAGCGGAGGATCCTGGGACGTTCCGCGATAGCCCTGGCGGTATCGATAGCCGCCAGCGTGGCCATCCTCGTGACGATCAGCGCCTTCTATCCCGGATGGCATAGGCTGCTCGGAAAGATCCCCGCGAACCTCGAAGCCGAAGCGAAACGGACGAGCGTCCTCATCATGGCGTTCTTCTTCGCCAACCTGCCCTTCACGCTCGTCTCCAGCGCCCTCGTCGGGACGCAGAGGGCCTATCTCGAGAACGTATTCCAGATAGGCGGTACGGTCGCGAATTTCCTCGGCCTCGTTTCGGTCATCCTCCTCAGGCTGTCATTGCCGTGGTACGCGGTCATGAACGGATTATTCTCGCTCGCGCTGAATGCCGCGAAGGCGGTCGTCGCGTTCACGGGAAAGGGCGCGTCCTTGCGGAGCGCCGGCGATCGTACCTCGGACGCGCCGATGCCCGCGTCTCCTGATGCCGGGTATCGCACGCTCCTGCGGACGAGCGCGCGCTTCTTCCTGATATGGCTCGCGGCGACCCTGGTATGGAATACCGACAATTTCGTCGTATCGAACGTCATAGGGCTCAAGGAGGTCACGCCCTATTCCATCACGTTCAAATTCTACAACCTCATATTCACCTGCATTTTCATCGTCAATAATTCGCTCCTCCCCCTCATGGCGAAGGAATACGGAGCGGGTAACTGGGAATGGATATCGAAATACTATAGAAGCTTCACGGTGATCGGGTCGTCCCTCGGGGGATTGGCACTCGTCGGCGGCCTCTCGTTCGGCCACGATTTCGTGCTGCTGTGGACCGGCCCCAAGGGATACGCCGGAACGGGCGTCCTCGTCTTCCTCGGGCTCTATTCGTACCTGCTTTCGATGGTGAATTTCAATTCAGGCATCATCAACACCTTCAATTACACGAAGGGGACATGGCTCATCGCCTTCGCCGAAGGCGGGACGAAGATAGGGGCGTCCATACTGCTGGGCAGGAGATTCGGGCTCCCCGGGATCGCCGCGGGCACGATGCTCGGTTCGTTCCTTGCGCCCGCTTGGATCTGCCCTATTATCATCTACTTAAGAAGCCAAAAACGATTGCGTTTCCAGTGGAAGAGAATGATTTTGCATTTTATTGGATGCGTAGCGCCTTGCGGACTACTCGCCGCTTTAATTAATGTAAACATCAAATCAACGGTTATCCGGATTCTGCTTGGCATTGTCCTAGTGTTCATTTACTGTCTGGGGACTTTTTTCACTTGGCCTATGGACATCAAGAAGACATTCTCAACGCTCCTATCAGGAGCCCTCAATATCATAAGGGGGCGAGGCGGGATCATTGAAAAGGTATAAACCCCCGGGAATGACAACAATTAGCGGTATGGCGGAATTCCCGGAGCATCGCTGAATAAACGATTTAATCTCCGTTGAATGAACATTTCAGGAGTGAGCATGGGATTGACGAGCAAGAGCCAATACATAAGAAATTTCATCAGTGGCATTGGCGGAGCCGTCATATCTACGACATTAGGCTTGGTTTCCGCACCGCTCGCGTTATCGTATTGGAAAGAAGAGCGATATGGATTATGGGCCTTGATCTTATCCGTCCTGACTTACCTCCATGTTTCGAATTTCGGGATCGGGCAAGCCGCCGCCGTATTGATGGCGAAGAATTGCGATTTAAAAGATAAAAAAACCATATTACGGAAAAGTTTTTCATTGATGCTGATATCGATGGCGACTGTCGCGGTAATCGTGATAATTATTGCGACGTTCACGCCCCAGTGGATACGCTTGTTGGGGAAGATCCCCGTCGACCTGGAGTCGGAAGCGCGCACGACATGTATTTTTATTGTATTGTTTTATTTCCTTAATCTACCGTTTTCCTTAATGTCGAGTCTTCTCGTCGGAACACAGCGGGCATACATAGATAACGTTTTCCAAATAATGACGACAGTATGCAATTTCATAGGATTAGTCTCGGTGATCTTGTGCAAATTGACAATGCCATGGATGGCGATCTTGAATGGCTGCTTCATCTTGATCGTGAATTTGGTTAAAACAGCCGTTGCTTATTCCGGTTCGGAGAGAGGAGAGTTGTTAGGCGGTGCCAGTACTGTCGCCCCGTTGACTGGAGAAAACGAAGACGTGAAATATAAAAATATCCTTAGCGCGAGCCTTAGGTTCTTTTTAATATGGTTGGTGAATAATATATTATGGAATTCCGATAATTTCATCATATCCAACCTCATCGGCTTGAAGGAGGTCGCTTCTTATTCACTGACCTTCAAATTTTATAATTTATTGTTTTCTTGCATATTTATTTTCAATAATTCGATGCAACCAATATTTTCCAAGGAATTCGGCGCTAATAACTGGACTTGGATAAGTAAAAGGTATAGGAGTTTTACCGTATTGAGCGGCTTCCTCGGAGGGCTCGCCGCCATGGGCGGCATTCTCTTCGGTGAAGAATTCATCATGATATGGACGGGTAAAACCGGTTATGCGGGATTATTGGTACAGATTTTACTTGGGGCCTATTCATATTCGATATCGACTTCGCATTTTTGCCAACAAACGCTCGGAGCGTTCAATTATACTAAATGGCTATGGAGCGTCATATTAGTCGAAGTCATAGTACGCGTAGCGTCGTCGGTGATTCTGGGAAGGATATTGGGACTAGGCGGGATCGCGGCCGGGACCTTGTTGGGATCATTGGCGGGGCCTTTCTGGATGTATCCCTTCCTCGCAAAAAGAAGGAGCGAGGGCAGACTAAAAATCCACTGGAAAGGAAGCGCGTTGCATTTCTGCGCCGTTCTATTGCCGCTCATGGCGGTTTCGGTAATCATGAAGGTTCATGTGGACAACGGGATCGCGAATCTGCTGATCGGAATTGCTCTGACTCTGGCGTACCTAACGTTGTCTTGGATCATCTCGCCCAAAGAGGTTAAAAACGAAATATCGTTGGCGTTGCGAGAGATGGCAAAGAAACTAGCAGGAAATCGTCGATTGACTTAGAATAAAGCATCTGTGAATTCGGCCATGCTCCCTTCATACCGGATAAGCCTGATATTGGCATATCCCGTTGGCCCAGACATCTGATTGCCAACCGCGTATGAAATCACGAGATGGTCGCCTCTATCGATCATATCCATATCGCTTGTGTTTATATCCGTCTCCAGGTACTTTGGATCTAAGACGATAAGGGGGGATTTTTCGAACTCGGTGAAATTTACGGTTCTCGACACTCGTTTTCTCCAATATCCTGGTGCGCTTTCTAGCCAAAAAATATAATAATAGCCCTCGAAATATCGGATACATGGACAGGCCGAGTACTCGTCGGGATTCAAGGCCGTTCCTGACATGCTCCACGTATCCAAATCAGATGAGAAAAGAAATCTTTCGGAGAAAGGAACTTCCCCCGGAGTCGCATACTCATATGCAAGGACGAATTCCTCGGTAGTTGGATTGTAGGTTACGCTGGTATTAAAGAGTTTAATCGATGAATCGGCTGTAAAGATGGTGGTTTTCGACGTCCAGTTAATGAGGTCTTCGCTCGATATCATAGAAATCGAATTGCCCGGACTAGCCCAATCCGAGGTACCGAATACATAGCATCGCCCGTTGAATATGATGCTGGAGCATAAGCCCATGTCATCAACCGCGACTGTCCTGATTTCCTGCAGCGCGGATTCGTCCTCGGATAGGCGAAAAATTGTAAAGCCGCTCCCATGAGTGTCCTGCCGCGAATATGAAAATAAATAAACCTCGCCGTTGAAATCCAGCAATGAATTTTCCATCGCGTTGTAGAGGGTTACCGGAAGCCTCGTGTACGAGATGTCCGGAGATGCTGTTTCGGACAACCCGCAACCCGAAAATGCGAGGATGGAGAATATAAAAACGATATGCGTTTTCGTCATGATTTCACCTCCTTCAGGAACCGCGGTAGATACAACATGATAACTGCCCGTGACTCGGGCTTTATCACGTCTGGCTGATGAAATAATTCTTCAGGGTCTGGCGTCTCGCTTCTACTGATGGGAGTAGCCGGATGGTGTCATCGCAATAGAGTTCGTGTCCGGGGAATATGGATTTTTTCTCCCTTATGCACTTTGCGATGTATTCCTCGCTATCATGGCCTTTGTGCTCTACTTCGTGTGCGTACGCGAGGAGCTTTTTCCTGGCGGACGCGGCGTCGCCCAGCCAGGAGTGGTGGAAGCCGAGGAAGTCGTCGATGCAGTGGACATCGTTCAGAAGCCAGCCGCGCTCGCCGCGCTTCCTGAGTTCGTCGATGGGCATCCCGAGGGTATTAAAGCGCTTCCCGGTCATCATGAAGAGGCGGTAACTGTAATCGGGCGCGCCCGCCCAGTTCTTGGAGAAAAGGTTGAAATAGAACAGGGTGAGCCTCAGTTTGCAAGTGACGATGCCCCGCTTCCTTGTCTCTTGGATCATCTCCTGAACGCGCCGGGGGTCGAGGATCTCGTCGATGTCGGAAACGACGACGATATCGTCATCGTTCGGCTTTATAAACGAGGAAGCGGCATTCCGCTGGACAGCGTCATTATGCCACGGCGGTGTAGTAAGGGTCGTCCGGACATATTCGTTCCTCGAGAGCCTGTTGCGGGCTAGGAGGACCTTGCCGAAAAAATCGTTCCGGACGAACGCCTTCCCCGCGTCCATGGGATGATAGCGGACGATGGATCGCGATGCGAGCGTTTCATCGAAGCAATAATCCTTCTGCGTTCCTTTAAATGTCATGTTTGCTTCGGTTATGTGCAATTCGTCTATCCAGGATGCGGCCTCGTTGATCGCTATCATGGCGATGACGTTCTCGTCGAAGAAGAGGGTGTTATAAAAAATTCTATCGGCCTTCATTAACCTTCATCCATGGTTCGGAAGCGAAATGGATTCCTGGAGACATGCTCGGGCTCCCTTCCTTTTCAGGAACGGTCGTATGGAAATCGGAGCTCGACGATAGTCGATCCCTCGACTTCAAAGCCCGAGGCCGATTGACCGGCGCGCCGGTTTCGGTCGCAACGCCATTATAGCTAAGTGCAGGTAGGAAATCAATCGCGGAGTCGCGAGCTCGACCCGCTACGAGGATTGGATAACGAAACGCCGATTTGATCCGTGGATTCGGACCTGGACACCTAAAAGGCCGATCTCGAGGGTGGGGATTGGATATCCGGGCTGCTCAACGTCCTCGGCGGCGAACGCCGTTTATTGATGCTTTCGATGATCTACGATACATTATACGCAAGCTATCCGAAGCAGGAACAGGTGCCCGAGGATCCGATGGAAGACATATCCGTATGCGTACCCGTCTACAACTGCGCGCCCTTCATCGAGGCGACTCTCGAATCTATCCTGGCCCAGGACCGGCGGGGTTTCCGCGTCCTCGTGCAGGACAACGCGTCCACTGACGGGACGGCGGATATCGTTCGGGGAATGGCGGCCCGCGACGGCAGGATCGAGCTCCGCGTGAATCCAACGAACCTCGGGTATTGCGCGAATATCCGGACTGTCGTGGAACGGGCGGATACTGACGTAGTAGCGGTGTTTCACGGAGACGATCTCTATCTACCGGGGCTACTCGACGCCGAATACCGCGCGTTGAAGGAGAGCGGATCGGCGGCGGCGTTTTCCTCATACCGGCAGTTTTTCGGCAATCCCGGGAAGACGGCGGCCTATCCGGTCGGGCCCGATTTCGGCCCGGGCGCCGCTTGGTACGCAGCGGGGCTCGATGGTTATCTGCCGGTACTGATGTCCTGCGGCAATCCCTTCGCCTGCCCCACGCTCCTCACGTACAGGAGCATCCTCCTCGGGCTCGGTTCGTTCACGGACCGATATCCCTCGAACGAGGATCTCGACCTCTGGATCAAGTACCTCAAGGCCGGACATAAGCTCGCCATCGTCAAGGACCGTCTATTCCTCTATCGGAGGAGCGCGGGCCAGGGATCCGCGTATTGGGACCGCCGCGACGAGCTGCCCGTCTATTTCGACCTCCTGGACCGGGAGGTCGTGCCCGGATCCGACGTGGACCCCGGCCTCATGGAAGGTTACCGTAGGCTAAAGGCGAAAGCGTTCCTGACGGCCGCCCTGAACGCGCGGAGGGCGGGGAAACGCGAAAAGGCCGCGGCTTTCATGGAGGCGTCGAGGGAACTCCGCAGGATGAGGCCGACGGACGGCGCCTGGTTCATTTTCCAGAACTCCTTGGGCGCCTTCGCCGCCTATAAACGGCTCAAAGATCTAGCGAAGAGGCTGATGGCGCGATGAGGATCCTCTACCTGACGACAGGGCTGTCTCTCGGCGGAGCGGAACGACAGCTCGCGCTCATGTCCGGCATCATGGCTGGGCGCGGGCACGAGGTGAGGGTCGTGAGCATGCTGCCCGCGCCGCGGGAGGGCGGCGTCGCGCTCGATCAGCGGATCGGCGCGTCGGATCTCGGGATGCGGAAGGGACGGCCGGGGATCGAGGCGATATTCAGGCTCGCAGGCGCCATCGGCGAATTTCGCCCCGACGTGGTCCATTCCCACATGATTCACGCGAACATGCTCGCTTGCGCGACTCGTTCGGTATGTCGGATGAAACGTCTTGTCTGTACGGCGCATAGCGATTCCGAGACTTCCAGCCGATTAATGCTCTGGGCGTACAAGCGCCTCTCCAGGCGCTGCGACATCTTTACCCACGTGAGCCGAGCGGCCGCCGAGCGGTATGCCGGTTTGGGCATCCGCGGACCCGATGGTATCGTCCCCGTCCATAACGGGATCGAGTGGGAACGTTTCGCCTCCCCCGGGAGCGTTGATCGAAAGGCGGTCCGGAAGGAGTTCGGCATCCCCGACGACGCGTACGTGTTCGCGTTCGTCGGCAGGCTCGAACCCATCAAGGGGCCGGATATCGCCATCGAGGCGTTCCGTTCGCTCACCGGGGCCCGTCCGGGCGTTCACCTCCTCATGGTCGGCGACGGCTCCCTGGGGGCTTCCCTTAGGGGAGGCGTCTCCGATCCGAGAGTCCTCTGGGCCGGATCGACCGATCGCCCTGAACGGTATCTCCGCGCGGCCGATTGCCTCGTCATGCCGTCGCGGCACGAGGGTTTCGGTCTGTCCATCGTCGAGGCCATGGCGGTCGGGTTGAGCATCGTCGCGACCGATTGCGCGGGCCCGCGGGAAATACTCATGGACGGGCGGTACGGGCGCATCGTTCCCAGGGAGGCCCCGGCGGCCCTGGCGAGAGCAATGGCGGAATGCGTCAAGGAAGGGCGCTTGTCCCCGGAGCCGGGTCGAGAATATAGTAGAGGACGCTTCGACGCCGATCGGATCGCCGATGAATGGCTGAAGATCTATGGAAACCAGCGGGAGGGCTCGTGAGCAAGAAGGAACTCTCATACGGAGGGATTTCCGTCATATTCGGCCTGAGTTACATCCTTTACCTGTTCGGGAATCCTATCGCACCGATGGCGTTCCTGACCGCCGCGAGCTTCTTGCTCTTATGGCTCCGAGGGCGCGGTTTGGATCAACGTAATTCCTTGATCCATCTCATGCTCTGGTCGATTCCGGCCTCTTTCAAGAACGTCCTGGGAGGGTCGTACGGGGAGCTGCCCATTTCATGGTTCAATATCTGTTTTCTCGTCTTTTTAACGATCTGCGCAGTGTCATCGTTGAGGAACGGGGCTACCTTCGATAAACGCTTGATCGTCGCGGTCATGCTGGCGGCTTTCGTATCGATCACAATGTTCATATCCACCATCCTTTCGAGATTCGTGATGGATGGAATGAAGGATTACTTGAATGTCTTGATTTTCCTTGTGATCGCCGTGGTGGGTTTTGCATGGGATATCGATAGGGAGGAGTTCCGGCGATCCTGGATCGCATCAGCATGCGTCGCCTCGACTACGTTATTCGCGCAAATCCTTTGGTATAAGTTGACCGGGCGATCGGTCGGGTATATGACGGCGTTCTTTGAAAGAACCGCATACGCTTCAATTTTTACCGATTTTAGCTTTCTCTCGTTGTATTTCGCCGGAGCGGCCACCATGGCGCTATTCGCGGGAAGGTTGTGGGGCCTGGGAGCGGCAGGGTTGCTTCTTGCCGCATCGGCGTTGACTACCGCGAGGACGGGGTTATTCTCGTTTTTAGGCATCGTTCTCGTCATAATGCTCGGTAACACGATAAAAACCAGAAAAACGGCGAGCCTACTTGCATTCGGAGTGGCGATTTCCGGAGCCGCGATCGCGATCATTTGGATCGCGCGATCGCGCGGAACGCAATCGCTATTCGCCGACAACGGACGCTTCGCGACATATAGAAGCGGGATACAGAATTTCATACATTACCCGCTATTCGGGACGGGCCTGGGAATCACCAATTACGGGTCATCACTGTATACACAAAGCGAATTCCCCCACTTCACGCTCCTGCAGCTCCTGGCCCAGACCGGCATCACCGGGACTGCGCCCTTCGTCGCGCTCATAATCGTGCTTATCCGAAAGGCTTGGCGTCAGAAGGATCTCCTGCCGGAATTGGCAACCATCCTGTGTTTCGTCGCGGGTTCGTTCTTCATCCCCGATATCATGAACTCGCGATTCTTCCCCTTAGCATTCATCGGGCTCGGCGCTCCATGGAATTACAATGAGAATACTCCAGATCATAACCCTGTCTGAGCTCGGCGGCGCCCAGACCGTCGTCTCGAGCCTCTCGAACGCGCTGGTCAAGCTCGGTCATCGGGTGACGGTCATGTCGGATGTCGGCGGCAGGATGTGGACTGCACTCGACCAACGGGTAGACCGAGTTCCTTGCGCGGATTTCAAGAGGGAGGTGGATCCCGTCCATGATTTCCGGGCGTTGCGCGCTATCAGGGAGATCATCAAGGCCGAAACGCCGGATATCATCCATTTACACTCCTCAAAGGCTGGCGCGCTGGGACGGCTCGCGCTCATCCCTCATGGGAGCCGGATTGTCTATACGGTCCATGGATTCGATAGTATTCTAAAGGCGAACAAGAAATTCCTATTTATCGAAAAAATCCTGAGGACAATGGCCGGGAAGATCGTGCCGGTGAGCGCGTACGACCAGAGAAATATGGCTGCACAGGGATTCAAGAATACTATCGTCGTGGAAAACGCTTCGCTCGACATGGGTGGATCGAGGAGGCGGGACGTCGAGCTCGAGAGCATAAGGCGGCGATTCGCGTTCATCGTAATGTGTGTCGCGAGAGTCGGTCCTCAGAAAAGGGACGATTTATTCAAGGGGATCGCTTCGGCTCTCGCGCGCGAGGGGGCGGGTTTCGTATGGATTGGGAACAAGCTCCCGGTCGATGACGCCCCTCCCAATTGCTTTTTCCTTGGGGAAAGAGATAACGCCGGTGAATTGATACATTACGCGGACGCGTTCCTGTTACCGAGCAATTACGAGGGGTTGCCCATATCCATCCTCGAGGCACTCTCGTGCAGCGTTCCCGTAGTCGCGTCCTCGGTCGGAGCCATCCCGGATATCCTGGATGGATGTAATGGGTTCGCTTGCGAAAATGCCATCAATGCATTCGCGGATCGCTTGGCGATGCTGATGAAGGATGATGCGTCGAGGGGGAAAATCAGATTGGCCGCCCGAACGACATGGGAGCGGCGTTTCGCTCTGGATTCCATGGTAGACGGGTATTTGAAAGTATATGAATCGGCGATCAAAGGAGAGGCGAGCCATGACGCAAAATGATAAGAACCGGGAATCACGGGATGAGACGACGGTAGGTCTTGCCGATCTGCTCGCCATCTTTATTAAGAAGCGCTGGCTCATCATTATCCCGACTATCGTGAGCATTCTCGCCGTCGGGGGGATGTACGCGGCGGGTTTGATAGAGAAGCGCTCGAAAAGCCCGATGAATATTTTCGAGAAGAAGATGGAATTCACCGTATACAATGATTATTCGGATTTCGTCGCATCGTACCTCTCATCTCCCGATCTTCTCTCTAGAGTTTTTATCGATTCAGAGAATCCGGATTCAGCTGATGGGTTCGATGCCAAGTATCCCATCGTCAGAGTGGATTGGGAAACGAAAAAAAGATCCTTGAGCGAGAACCGGTCTGTGATCGTTCGGTCGCAGCCAGTCATCATCAACCGACGGAATGTATTGTTCAACCTGTCGGCTGAGAGCGAGGCGGCGCTCCTCTTGGCGGTCGAGCTAATAAACTCATCCCTGGACCGATATATTCAAGATTACAACGAGAAGATACAGATACGGTATCTCGAGCAGGTCAAATACGACGAATCCGAAAAGGCGGCCGTCGAAGCCTATGCGTTGTTCTTAGCGCAACAGCAGATAATCGTCATGCCTTTCAAGGAATCGGAAATCGCCGTTGCCCCAGTGCCTGTCGATCTCCCAAAACCCCGCACCCTCGTAACCATCGTCGCCGCCGTCTTTTGCCTCTCGATTTTCGCCGCCTTCATCGTGACTTGGCTGCAGGCCTTCGTGAAGAACGAGGACAACGTGAGGAAGCTCAGGGAAGCGCTCGGCCGCAAGCGAGGCAAGGGAGCTTCGTGAGGATACTCAGGTTCGCCCTGCTCAACCTGGGGCGTAACAAGGCGCGGAGCTTCCTCATCGGGACCATCATGGCCGCCGGGACCGCGGTCGTCGTCCTCTCCGCGGGACTGATGGAGACGTCGGGCGAACGGCTCGAGGCCGCCTACGCGGGAGGGCTCACGGGCGATTTCGCCGTCCTTCCCGCAACCGGTGCGGGATCGGGGCTGTTCGGCGACGAGACGCCCATCGTGAGCGACTACGCCGTCATGCCCGCCCTGGCGGGATATCGGGAGCTGAATGCCGCCCTGTCGACCATTGACGGGCTCGCCGATCGCGTCCCCGCCCTCGGCACCCAGGCGGTGCTCCAGGCAGAAGGATTCAACAGCCAGGTCTTCGCGTTCGGAGCCGAGGCGCGGGACTATTTCCGGGCGCTTCGCGGGATCAGCCTCGTCTCGGGCGCCCTCCCCGGAGTCGACGAGCGCTGGGTGCTCCTGAACGCGGCGAAGTGGAGGGAAGCAAACGGAGCCCTCGGCCGCGATCTCGTGATAGGCGAGACCCTCCAGCTGAGCGTCTTCTCAAACACGGGCTTCAAGCTCAGGCCGGTGCGGTTCGCAGGGGTATTCGAGTACGAGGCTCCGTCTTCTGTTTTCGAGAAGGTGGTTCTCTGCGATCCCACGACGGCCCGTTCGCTCTCGGGTTTCACTCTCGGATATTCGAGGGCCGATATCGAGGAATCGGCCGCTGGAGAAGCGGCGTCAGATGAGAATCCTGGCGGAATGAGCGCGGATGATCTTGATGATTTATTCTCCGATGCGGCGCCTGTCCGATCGGGCGGCTCCGAAGCGGGAGGCGGCGCGGGGAGCGTCCTGGCCGACGTAGAGGCGCGGCTCGCCGATTCCGAAGCGCGGGAGGAGCTGACCCTGACGGACGATTCCGCGTGGAACTACGTCATCCTCCGCGCGAAGGCAGGGGTATCGAGGCGCGAGCTCCGGTCGGCGCTCAGGACCGCGCTCTCGGGATTCAGCGCCGGGTACCGTCTCCTCGGTTGGAAGAAGGCGGCCGGTATGTCCGCTCAGACGGTCTTCATCCTCCAGGCGTTCCTTTCGGGCGGGCTCGCCTTCGTCATGGCGGGCGTGGCCCTCATCCTCATGAACAGCCTCTTCATCGCCGTCATCGAGCGTACCAAGGAGATCGGGACGATGCGCGCCCTCGGCGCCTTGCGTTCCTTCGTGGCCCTCGAGTTCGCCGCGGAAGCCGGGCTCCTCGCCGTCGCCTCAGGCCTCGCGGGCGCTGCCATCGGACTGGCGATCATGCTCGCGATCAGGGCATCGGGCGGAATCGCGCTCGACAACGAGCTCCTCGCGACCCTGTTCGGCAGTCGCCGTTTGATGCCCGCGATCGGCCCTGTCTCGGCGGCGCTCTCGGCAGGGCTCGTGGCCGCCGTGGCGGCGCTCTCGTGGATCGTGCCCGTGAGGCTCGCGTCGGGCATCGAGCCCGGAAGGGCGATGAGAGAGGAATGAGGGCCTACGCGATGATCGCGGCGCGCAACGTCGTCGCCCAGAGGAAGAAGTACTCGTTCATCGCCGCCGCGATGGTAATAGCCATGGCGATCATGACGCTCATCACGGGCGCGGCGAGTTCCATGATCGGGGCGATGAGCGACAAGGCGGCGCGCTACTTCTCCGGCCACGTGACCCTCCTCGGGTACGACGGTTGGGAGGTAGGGCTCCGCGATCCTCTCGCCGTCATCGCGCGACTCGGCAGCGCGGGAGGAGCGCTCCGGGGAGCCGCGCCGCGGTCGGTCTCGTACGAGACGGAAGCGAAGCTCTACTTCAACGGCAATTCGATGCGCCAGCGGCGGCTCATCGGGGTGGACTACTCGTTCGAGAAGTCGGAATTCGAGCGCATGCGCTTCCTAGCGGGCGACGCTTCGGGGCTCGCCCGCGCAGATGGCATCCTCATCAGCGCGGAGGCCGCCCGGGTGCTCAAGGCGGGGCCGGGCGACGACGTGACGCTCTTCATCACGACGAAGTCAGGGCAGAACAACCTGGCCGTCTTCGTCGTCTCAGGCGTATTCGACGAATCGGCAATCTTCGGCTACGCGTCTTACGTCGACAGGAGGGCGCTCAACGAGGCCATGGGAACGGACCCGGACCTCGTCACGGAGCTCGCGCTCTTCGCGCGGACCGGCGTGGATTCGGGCGCCGCCGAATCGGCGGTGCGGAAGCGCGCGGCGTCCTGGCTCCCTCTCATGGACCCGATCCGTTCGAAGGACGAGCTCTCGAACTCGATACGCGCGAACGTCGGGTACCACCTTCCGGTCATCGCGGTGGACGCTCACTTGAAGCAAGTGCGCGACATAATCGGGGCCTTCCTCGCGGTAACGTACGTCGTCCTCGTGGTGTTTCTGGTCATCATAGCCGTGGGCATTTCCAATACTATCAGGATCCTCGTGCGGGAACGGACAAGGGAGATAGGCGCGATGCGAGCACTCGGCGCCGCGAGGCCGGCCGTGGCGGGGCTCTTCCTCTTGGAAACGCTCTTTCTGACGGCGGCGAGCCTCGCGACCGGTTTGGCGCTGGGATGCCTCGCGCTCGCGGGATTCTCCGCCATCGACCTGGGGTCGGTGCAGGGCGCGGCGATGTTCCTGGAGAAGGGCCGCGTCCGCTTCCAGCTCGATACGGGCCTCCTGGCCCTTAACGCCGCCATCATCACGGCGATTTCGCTCCTCGCGTCGGCCGGACCGGCGCTCAAGGCCGCTCGAACGGAACCGGCGCTCGCGATGGGTACGGGGGCATCATGAAAGCGATCAGAATAGCCGCGTTCGCGTTCGCCTGCGCGGCGCTCTCGGCGCGAAGCGCGGCGGTCTCGGCGCAAAACGGGAAAGACGCTCCGGCGAAGCTCCTCGCGGCCGTCGACGATCTCCTCACCTTCGACGCCGAGGACCTCTCGGCGGAGATCCGGGTGCAGCAATCGAGCCCCGGAGGCGGAACGTCCACGACGGTCGCCGCGCTATTCAGGCGGGACAGGAAGGGGCAGTACCTGATCCTCGTCCTCGAGCCCGAGATCGACAAGGGCAAGGGCTACCTCAAGATGGACGACTCGGTCTGGCTCTACGATCCTGTGGGCAGGCGGTTCACCTTCTCGAGCGCCAAGGAACGCTTCGAGGGAACGGGCGCGAGCAACTCCGATTTCTCGGGATCGACGCTCGCGAAGGATTACCGAGTCGCGGCCTCCAAGCGCGAGAAGCTCGGCGCCTACGAATGCGACGTGCTAGACCTCGAGGCGCTGAACGACCGCGTCGCCTACCCCAAGAAGCGCGTATGGGTCTCTACGGACGGTCTCCTCAGGAAATACGAGGACTACAGCCTCTCCGGAAAGCTCATGAGGACGACGGCGATCCCGGCGTATCAGAAGAAGGGCGCCACGCAGGTTCCCTCGACTCTGGTGGTGCTCGATCACCTCAAGTCGAAAGTCGTCAACGGGAAGACCCAATACGAGAGGACGACGGTGACCCTCAGCAAGATTTCCCTCGAGAAGCTCCCCGACATCATGTTCACGAAGGAATATCTCGAGAAGGTGAACCGATGATCGGGGGAATCGCCGTTGAGGCGGGGCGGCTCCCGCGAGCCAGGGCGCTCGCGCTCATCGCGGCGCTCATCGCGGGCGTCGCGGGTCGTGCGCCTGCGGAGGAGCCGGCTCCGGCAGCGGACGAAACGCCCGCCGTCTCCGCTGAGGAAGGCCTGGACGGGCTCTTCGATGAGCCCGCGGGTTCAGCCGAGGATGGCGACGACGTCCAGGGGCCGGCGGACGGGAAGCCAGCGGAAGACGGTCAGGCCGCGGGAGACGGCGAGGGCGGTACCGTGCTCGATCGGCTCAAGGAGAAAAAGGGGATCAACCTCCGCGGTTCGTTCTACTCTTCCGCGGGCGTGACCTGCGGATGGACGGACGTCCCCGATTTCAACGACCTCTCGAACGGATTTTTCTACCAGCCCGGGGCGAGCATGGAGGCGCTTCTCGGCATCGACGCGAGCCCCGACCCGGACTTCCGCTTCTACACTCAGGTCGGCGCGCGCCTGGGATCGGAATTCTCCTTCACGGAGTTCTACCTCAAGGAGCTCTTCGCGGACGTATCGCTCGGAGATATCGCCCTGCTCCGCATCGGGCAGAGCAAGGTCTCGTGGGGGAACGGAAGGATCTTCTCTCCCGCCAACCTCGCGTCATGGGCGGACGGGACGGTGAACGCCCGGCTCGCCTTCCCCACACTGCTCGGCGGGCTCACGGGGATCATCGCCGCCAACACTTCGCTTTATGACGAGCCGAGCCTCGAGGCGCTCTATTCCGCCGCCAAGCTCGACATCGTGCTGGGCCGAGCGCAGCTCTCGGTCATGGGCGGGGCCCAGATGAACCTCGGCGCGAGGGCGGCCATGAGCCTCAAGACGGTGGTCCTGGGCGTCGACCTTACGGGCGAGGCCTCGCTCGGATACAAGGACGTCGGGGGCGGAGCGTATTTTCCCGCGGCCATGGCGGGCTTCTTCAAGGAGTGGAAGGGCCCGGGGATCATCCTTAACGCCGAGTACCTCTTCGATTCGGAGCGATACGTCCTCTGGACGTCCGATCCGGTCAATTACGAGAAGGCGGGATACAACCACGCCGCCTGCCTCCAGTTCGCCTGGTCCAACGTCTTAGGCGACCTCGATTTCGGCTTCCGCTGGGCGCATTCCTTCACCGAGGCTTCGGGAAGCGCGCAGATCGGGTTCAGCCATCCGCTCTGGAACCACGTCAAGCTCAACCTCGCGTTCCCGGTGAACTACGGGCTTAACAGCGCGTACTATCAGGAGCGGTTCGAGGAGGACGACGAGCGGGCTTCCTTCCTCTCGGCCTTCGGCTTCGGCGCCGGCGTCGGCATCGGGATCTCGGCGGAGTTCTGAGGACGGCATGGTAGCGAAAAGCCCCCCGCTCATCGATCGCGTCGGCGGCAGCTCGGTCGCCGAGACGATCACCGCGCTCCACGGGATTTACCTCGAGGCGGATGCCGCGACCGCGCGCTTCTCGCTCATGAGCGGCATCTCCTGCTCGTCCGACTGCGGAGGCGTCTGCTGCAAAGGCTTCGAACCCGACGTGACCGAGGCGGAGGCGCTGTATCTGGCCGCTTGGATCATCGAATCGGGAGCGGACCCGGAAGCGGCGTTTCCGCGGGGCGCCGCTGACGGCGAGTACCGACCGCCCGATGGAACGGGCTGCCCCTTCTGGGATCGGTCCGGTTCGGGGCGATGCGGGGTCTATCCCGGACGAGGTCTCATATGCCGCCTCTTCGGGTTCGCCGCGCTTCGCGGGGCGGACGGGGAGAAGAGCTTCGCTCTCTGCTTCGCGATGGATCGGAACCACACGGGACCGCGGAAATGGCGAGAAGGAGATAGCGACTTTTTCGAGATCGCCGACCCTCCCGTCATGGCGGACTACGGCGCGCGCGTCGAGGCGCTTTCGCCGGGGGGAGGGCGCGAGGGCCTGGGCGGAGCCGTGGCGAAGGCGCTCGCGAAGCTGACGCTCATCCTCAGGTTCGGGGGAAGTCCGGGGAACGACCCGGGCGGCGAGGGTCCGCTCTCAGGAGGGCTCGGACCCGCGAGCGGCGCGGCGTAGGGCCGCGGCGATCCTTCCTAAGGGGCCTTTGGGAAGGAGCTCCCGCGCTTCCTCGAGCGGATTGCGGAATGTCCGTCTCGCGAGGTCGAGGTCTTTTTTACCGCCTCCGGCCTCCCTCACGGCGGCTTCGAGCCTCCGTTCGGTCTCTTCCGCGATGAGGAAGACGTCTCTCGAGATCCCTTCGTCCGATTCGATCCCCGCGTAGAGCGCGCGAAGCGCTCCTGCGGCCTCTATCGCCGCGGAGGCGAGGACGAAAGCCGACCGCTCCGCTTCCCAACCGCGCCTCCCCGAGTATTCGGTCTTGGACTTTTCGAGCGAGGCCTTCGCGCAGTCGAGGAAGGCGTACACGCGGTCGTAGCGTTCGGCTGCGATTCGATGGAACGGCTTAGGGTCGCCACGCGGATCCAGCGGGCTCGTTCGGCGCGGCGTTTCCTCTCCCTCGGGAGCGCTTTCGCGGGCGAGGACGAGACGCCAGGCTTCCTCGAGGTCCCGATAATACGAGATCATCGCTTCCTCGGAATCGGCGGAGGACGCGGGACCGAAGGAGGATCGGACGAATTCGCGGAGATCGCGTGGGGAAGAGAAACATGCGCGCGAGAAGGCCCAGGCGTTGGCGTCCGGCCGGTCGACGAAGCGCGATGGCATGCGGAGCTCCGCGCCGTCGAAGCCCATCGATACGGCATGCTCGACGTCCGCGCTTACGAGCGACGGCAGGAGGGGGGGCTGGATCCCGAACGCCCGTTCGTCGCCGTAATCGAGCAGGATCGCCGCGCTCCCGCCGCCGACCGCCTTCCATCCCTGAAGGGCATCACGGAGCGTCGCGCTTCTGAACGGTGCGTTGCGTTCGCAGGTCGCGTCGCCGAGGGCGTGGCCGCGGCAGCGTCTCCTGTCGTCGATGACGAGCCTGAGCCCGTGGAGCGCAGCCGCTTCCGGCCCTTCGGATGCCGATCGGGCCGCGTCCACTATGCGCGCCGCCGTCTCGGGATCGCAGAGGATCGCGGTGCCTGGACGCGCGCCGCTTTGGGCTTCCGCCGAAAGCCGCTTGATCAGGTCGGCGGGCTCCTCGTCCTCGTTACGATCGCTCTCCGAGCCCTCCGTAGCGATGGCGGAGAAGGCCCGCGATTCCGCGCGCTCGACGAGGTCGCCCTCGGCGTCCGAGGCGAAGACGGCGATTCGCTCGCGGATCGCCGCTATCCTGCGTGCGCTCGCCTTGTCGAATGCGGGCCCGCCCGTACGGAGTTCCGCGTTCCCGAAGGGGAGAACGAGGCCGGAGGCCTCGAGGAAATCGTAGATCGCCCAGGGCAATGCGTCGAGAGAATCCGAGAAGATCTCTATGCGATGGGGCGACCTTCGCCACGACCAGGCATGGTCCGGGCCCGATCCGAAATTGAGGATGGCGACGGGATCGTCGCCGTCGGAGGGGACGGCGGCGATACGGACGCCGAGTAGGGCGAGGCCCCGCCCGAGCGACGCGGCGGCGGCGACGACCCGCGGGCTTTCATCGGCCGTCTGGATGGTCCAAGATTCCATGGAACGGGCCCGTCTCAAGAGCGGAGGTAGGAGGTCTCGTCCGCGAGGCTCACCTTGTTGCGCCCCGCCGACTTGGACATGTAGAGTGCTTTGTCCGCCCGATCGATAACCGATTTCCCCGTGATATCCCGGGCGGCGTCGTACTGTGCGACACCGAGGGACATTGTGATGGAGAGCGAGAGGCCTTCGTATTCGAGCACGAAGTCCTGGATCGCCACGCGGATGCGCCCGGCAATGAGGCCCGCGTCGTCGATGTTCGTGTCGGGGAGGAGGACGACGAATTCCTCTCCTCCGTACCGAGCCGCGAGGTCGTTGGAGCGGATGACGGATTGGACGATCTTGGCGACCTGCTTGAGGACTGCGTCGCCGCAGGAATGCCCGTAGGTGTCGTTGAATTTCTTGAAGTAGTCGATGTCCATCATGATGACGGAGAGCGGGAGGCCCGATGCCACGGATTGCTCCATGCGTTCGAGAAGCACCGTGTAGAAGTAGTGCTTCATGCGGAGCTTGGTCATCATGTCCGTGGTGGTCATCTCGAAGAGGAACGCGTTGTTTATTGCTATCGCCGCGAGCACCGCGATGTTGAGCACGTATTCCTTTTCGTACTCCGTGAAGACGTCGGTCTCGATCTGCTCGCCGAGGACGATGATGCCGTTGATGGCGCCCTTGGCCTTGAGCGGGACGATCAGGGTGGGTTCCAGTCCCGCGAGGGAGTCGAGGCCCTCGAAGGAACCGAGCTTCGAGCGGACGTCCTCCATGGTGTAACAGGCGTAATCCTGCTGGAAGAGGCGGATGAGAGGGTGCTCCTCATCGATGTGGTACTCGATGTCATGCGCGAGCTCGAAGCCCTTGTAATTGCGGTGGAGGGTGAAGACGGGCGAATCCAGCCCCTTCTTGGCGAAGAGCCCCGCCTTGAGGACCTTCATCTGCCCCATGATGGTGTAGAGGATGGAGTCGATGAGAATGTTGTAATCCAGGGTGGAGTTGAGGCTCTTCGATATCTCGAGGAGTTGCTTGAGGTCGAATATCTGCTTCTCGTAGGCGTCACAGAGGCTCTGGATAGCCTCGTCACCGACGGCCGCCGGGGAAGCGTCATCGAATAGGCCCTCGCTGACGGGCTCGCCTTCTTCCGAGGGCTTCTTGTCTTCTTCCATCCGTCTTCCGCTGGGGAGCATTATAACCCTTCCCCGGCGGTCTGTCATGCCCGGTTCCGGGAGGATTACCGGGCCCTATTCGGAGCGCCTGAGGCGGCCTGCCGGCCTGTCCATAGGTTCTTGGGCCTTCCGCGGGCGGTCCGCGGCGGTCGCCACCGGCGAGTCGGCGGCTGCACGGTCCGGACGGCGATCAGCCCCGTCGAGCGTGCGCTACGCCGCGCTTGAAGATCTCGAGTCCCGTGGCGAGAATTCGCTCCCGGCGCCAGCGCGGATGGTGCTCCGGCCAGATGAAGCACTCGGGATGGGGCATGAGGCCCAGGACCATGCCCGAGGGATCGGTGATACCGGCGATCGCGCGGCTCGAGCCGTTCGGATTTCTCCCGGCGTAGCGGAGCGCCACGAGCCCGCGCTCTTCGAGCACGTCGAGGCGGGCCTCGTCCGCGGCGACGAACCGACCCTCCCCGTGGCGGATGGGGAGCTCGAGCGGTGGGAGCCCCTCCGTCCAGACGCAGGGGCTCCCGGGCTCGGCCTCGACGCGGATCCAGTCGTCGATGAAGGCGCCGCCCTCGTTGTGGATGAGCGACGCCTCGGGCTCCCAGTTCCCCGAGGCGTTCGGTACGATCCCGAGTTTGGCTATGACCTGGAAGCCGTTGCAGATTCCGATGAGGGGTTTGCCTTCGCCCACGAAGCGCTCGAGCTCCTCCTTGGCGGATTTCCTGAGGAGGTTCGCGATCTCCTTGCCGGAGCCGAGGTGGTCACCGAAGGAGAAGCCTCCGGGAAATCCGAGCACGCCCGCGTCGCGGATGAGCTCGGGGCGCTCGACCAGGTCCGCCACGTGGACGCGGCGGGCGTCCGCGCCCGCGAGAGAGAACGCCTCTGCGAGCTCTGCGTCGGAGTTGAATCCGTATCCCGTGATGACGATGGCCTTCATTCGATCCTTCCTCCGATCAGGCGATGGGCGTTTTGAACGCGCGCTCGGCCTCGTCGAGACCGAGCGAGAGCGCCGTGTTCCCGCCGGCGGCGAACGCGATGACGGGATCGGCGGTCGTTTCCCCGATGCGTTTGCAGGGATGCCCCGCCATGGTGGTCTCGAAGCGCTCGCGATCCTCCGCACGCACTGAGACAAGGAGCCGGCCGGGGCTTTCAGAGAAGAGCGCCCTGTCGATGGCGTCGGCGGGAATGCGCTTAGATTCGTACGCGCCGGGAAGGGCGCCGACGTCGATGCGCGCCCCCGTGCGGCCGCCGAGGCAGGATTCGAAGACAGCGACCGCGAGCCCTCCCTCGGAGAGGTCGTGCGCCGATCTGACGAGGCGGCCTCCCGCGGCCGCGTGGAATTTCCGATAGAGCGCCATGGAGGCCTCGAGGTCGACGTCGGGACACTCGCCCAGGGCGCTCGGTCCGTAGGTGGAGCCGCCCGTCGGGGCCGAGGGATCGCGCGCGGCGTCGAGGAGGAATCGCTCATAGGCGCTCCCGCCCATCTCGCCGTTCGTGGAGCCGAGGAGGTAGATGAGTTCTCCCGGCGCCTTGAAGTCGCTCGAGAGGCTCTTTCTGACATCGCCGATGATTCCCATGAGGGTCACGAGGAGGGTGGGGCGCACGGAGACGCGCCTCCCCCCCAGCGTGGAGTCGTTTTTCATGGAATCCTTCCCCGAGATGAGGGGGAGGCCGTAGGCGAGGCAGGCGTTCTTGAGGCCGCGGCAGGCGCGCACGAGCTGGGCCGCCTTGTAGGGGCCGTCCGGATTCGAGGGCGACGCGACGGGATCGGTCCAGCAGGAGTTGTCCAGCGCTGAGGCTTGCTCGGGGTCGCCGCCCATCGCCACGTGCGAGCGGAAGGCCTCGTCGACCGCGCAACGGGCCATCCGTTCCGTGTCCCAATCGCCGAAGCGCGGGCAGATGCCGTGGGTCACGGTGAGGCCTTTCCATGAGGAATAGCGCGGCTTGATCACGGCCCCGTCCGCGGGCGCGTCGTAGTGTTCGCCGGCGAAGGGCTTGCCCACGGTGAGGGCCTGTACCTCGTGGTCGTACTGCCTGACGAGGGCTTCCTTGGATGCGACGTTCGGATCGGCGAGGATGCCGAGGAAGACGGCCTTCCTGTCGGCGACGGAGGCGAGCTCCGCGCCCGACGCCCGCTCCTCGGGCGGGATCCATCGAGCTTCGAGCTCGATGCGTGGCAGGCCGCGATGGAGGAACTCGAGGGGGAGGAGGCCGACGGCCTTTCCACCCGCGCGGATGTCTATGACTCCGTCGCCGGTGAAGGTCCCCACGACGGTCGCCTCCACATCGCGCTTGCGTGCGAGCGCCATGAAGGCGTCGAGCTTCTCCGGAGCGACCGCGAGGCTCATGCGCTCCTGCGATTCGGAGACGAGGATCTCCCAGGGGGCGAGGCCGGGATACTTGAGGGGGCAGGAGTCCAGGTCGATGCGGACGCCGCCCGATGTCTCGGACATCTCGCCGAGCGAGGACGAGAGGCCGCCCGCGCCGTTGTCCGTAATGCCCTCGTAGAGGCCCGCGTCGCGGGCCTCGAGGAGGAAGTCCGTCATTTTCTTCTGGATGATGGGGTCGCCGATCTGCACCGCGGTGACGGGGCTGGACTCGGAGAGTTCGAGGCTCGAGAAGGTCGCGCCGTGGATACCGTCCTTTCCGATCCTGCCGCCGAGCATGATGGCGAGGTCTCCTGGCCTGATGCGCTTTTTCCAGCCGTCCTCGCCGTTCACCTTCGCGGGGAGGATGCCGCCCGTCCCGCAGAAGACGAGGGGCTTCCCGGTGAAGGACTCGTCGAAGAGGAAGGCGCCCGCCGCCGTGGGGATGCCCGACTGGTTGCCGCCGTCGATGATCCCCTTGTGGACGCCGCGCATCACCTCGCGGGGATGGAGGACGCCCTTAGGGACCGCTTCGCGGTTTTCGCGCGGTCGCCCGAAGCAGAGGACGTTCGTGTTGAAGATGGGCTTGGCCCCGATCCCCGTGCCCAGGATGTCGCGGTTCACGCCCACGATGCCGGTGATGGCGCCGCCGTAGGGATCGAGGGCGGATGGGGAGTTGTGCGTCTCGGCCTTGATGCAGACGAGGGTCTCCTCGTCGAAGGCGATGACGCCGGCGTTGTCCGTGAACACGGAGCGGAGGAAGGGCTTGCGGGGAGCGAGTTCCTCGGTGACGGAGCGGATGTAGGTCTTGAAGATGGAGTCGATCGTCTCCTCGCGGTCGCCCTCGCGGTACTTGATGCGGGCGTTGAACAGCTTGTGCTTGCAATGCTCGCTCCAGGTCTGAGCGATCATCTCGAGCTCGACGTCGGTGGCCGTCGCCGGGAGCCCGCGCGCTTTCCGTGCCTCTCCTGTCCGGGGATCCGAAAAATGGGCCTTGATCGCGCGCATCTCCGGAAGCGTGAGGGCGAGGAGCCGATCCCGCGAGAGGCGCTCGAGGGCGGAGTCGTCCATGGCCGCGAGATCGAAGGCCTCGCAGGCCGCCTGAGCGCCGGCGTGCACTGACGGATACGAGGCCGGGGGGCGCTCTCCCGCCGCCCATCCGGCCGAGACGATGGCCTGGGCGCGTTGGATGAGGGGATTATGGAGGGATGCGAGCACGGCGTCGACTTCTTCGCCGGAGGGAGCCCGGTCCATCCAGAAGAGGATCTGCTTGGCGGTCTGGACGATCTGGCCCTTCACGGCCTCCTCGCCGAGCTCGTGGCTGATTGCCTCCCGGGCGGTAATCGCGAGGGTGTCCGTTACGCCGGGCTTGAACGCGACCTCCGCGAGCAGGGAGAATCCGCTCCACTCGGGGCGGGACGCGAAGGGTTCGTCGATGGCGCAATCCTGGACCACGGGATCCACGAAGAGGGAACGGAGGACGGAGCTCTCCGTCCGCGCGTCGGTGATGATGACGTCCGCGACCGCGACGCGGGATATATGGCCCTTGAGTCCCTCGGGTAGGGCCGCCGCGATGCCGCCGCCGCGCCCGTCGGGCACGCCCGGTTTATAGAATATCTCGATCCGCATGGCCCATAGTATCGAAAAGCCCTTTTCGCGGCAACGGGACCCGATCGGCGGCGGCAAAGCCGGCTACCGGCGGGCAATGCGGGCTTTCCCGCGGACCGCCGTCTGCCGATAATCGACATGCGCGCCCGATCGGCGGGCCGCGAGCGGAGGATCGCCTGGTGCGGGTCTTGATCACTGACGACAGGTTCGGCGGCCATGAAGAGGAGTCCGCCGTGCTCTCTCCCCTCGGCGCCGAGATCGTCGTGGCGCCCGCTCACGATGCCGCGGCCCTCGCCGAGCTCGTGCGCGGCTGCGTTGCCGTGCTCTGCAACCAGGCCCGCGTGGACGCCTCGGTGATCGAGGCGATGGACAAGTGCCTCGTGATCTCCCGCTACGGGATCGGCTACGACAACGTGGACCGCGAGGCCGCCGCGGCGCGCGGAATCTGGGTGGCGAACGTTCCCGGCTACTGCGCGGACGAGGTGGCCGAGCACGCGCTCGGCCTCATCATCTCCTGCCTGAGGCGCATCCCCATGACTGACGCCGCCGTCAAGGCGGGGAAATGGAACGTCCGCGCCCCTGCCCGGCGCATCGCCGGACTCAGGCTCGCCATCGTGGGCTACGGCTCCTCGGGATCGGCGCTCCAGGCGAGGGCCATGGGTATGGGATTCCGTGAGGTGCTCGTCGTGGATCCACGCGCGGAACAGAAGCTGCCTGCGAGGCCGCCCCGCGGCCTCCGGGGGGCGTCATGGGAGGAGGCTCTCTCGATAGCCGACGTGGTCTCTTTCCACGTCCCCCTGAAGGACGAGACGAGGAAGATGCTGAACCGCGATGCCATCGCGCGCATGAAGGACGGAGCGGTGGTGATCAACACGGCACGCGGCGGCGTCATAGACGAAGCGGCGCTCGTGGACGCGCTCCGCTCCGGGAAACTTTCCGCCGCGGGCTTGGACGTCTTCGAGCGGGAGCCGCCCGAGGACAGTCCCCTCTTCGCGATGGACAACGTAGTGCTTACTGATCACAGCGCCTACTACAGCGTGGAATCGGTAATTGACCTCAAGCGATTGACGGCGCTCAACGCCGCCGACGCCATCAAGGGAAAGGCCCCGAGCCATCCCGTGAACCGTCCTCGGTCTCCTAGGACGGACGATCCCGCGTTCCTGGCGACGGCCGCGGGGGCATAAGCCGATACCGCGGGGTGGACAGCGCACGGAGCGATGCGTTCAGCTCGATTGATTGCCGCGACGAGGCTGGGCGCGCGCCGATTCCGTGTAATGAAGGTGACGATCGTCAGGTAACAGGCTGTCAGGGTACGGTGAGGACGGAAACCCTGAGGCCGTCGCGGGAGTACGCGATCGCCGTATTCAACGGATCCGCGAGGAGCTCCCCACCGACGACGAAGACGTAGCGCTGGACGCCCGGGGGGAGGTCGACGATGAGCTTGAAGAGGCCCGGTTCGATCTCCATCATCGGATACATGAAGGGATCCCAATCATTGAACGAGCCCGAAAGGTAGACCCGATCGCCCGCGGCGCCGCGGTACGTGAACGTCGCGGTCCGGCCGTCGAGGATCCGGTATGAGCCGGGCACATCCTCGCTTAGGCGATCGAAGCGGAGGATGGAGAGCGCCGCCCCGGTATCGGGATCGCGCGCGGTCTCGACGTTCAGGGGATCCCGGATCCAGGCTCCGTCCACGACCATCCGGTAACGGAGCGGCTCGGAGGATCCCGTGGGAAGCGGGTAGACCAGGAAGAAAACCCCGTAGCGGTTGATCTCCATGGGATGGACGATCCTGAAATCCTCGTGCTGGAACGCAACTCCCACGGAGCGGGCACTGAATCCGGAGGTGAAAATGGCCGCGTCGTGCAGGACGACGGGGCCTGAAGCCTTCTGGATGGACGAGACGGCGATGTGGAGGGATTCGTCCAGGGATTCGGCCGCGACCGCCCGGGGCGAGGTCAAAGCGAGGCAGATGAGGAGAGTCGGAATGGCTATTCGCTGCATTGAACGCGATTCCATGGCCCTTTCCATCATCGGCCCGCCGCGGGCCCTGCTTGAGCCCTCATGTTCGCGGTTTCTTCGGTTAACAAAGCTCTGGAATATCCGTTAATATAGCCATATGCCGGATCCTCGGGAAATCGGGCGGCTCAAGAAAATCATTCGCGCCCTCGCGAAGGAGGATTCCGTCCTCGAGGAGAAGGGCGAGCCCTACGTCGACCTTCCGCCTCCTCCTCCCGTGAAGCCGCTTCCCCCCGGCGCCGAGGCGGGCGCCGCTCTCGGCCCCGCGCCCGATTCCGCGCCGCGCGGCGGCTTCGCCGAGGTCCCCGATTTCTCCTCCCTCCTCGCTGGAATCGACCTGGATGCCCCTCCCGAGGAGGAACCCGCCGAGCTCGTCGAACCTGAGCTTGAATCCGCCGGACCTGAGACTACCGCGCCTCCGGACGCGTTCGAGGCCGCGGGGGATTTTACCCGCGACGCCGGATTCTCCGACGACCTCCTCAAGGACCTCCAGCCGCCCGAGGAAGTCGAGGCCGTCGAGGAGCCCGAGGAAGGGGCCGCGGAGGAAGCCGAAGCGCTCGAACCCGCCCAGGACGAATACTCGGCCTTCGACCTCGGCGATTTCGCCGCCTCCATGATGAACGAGCCTGAGCCCGAGCCGGGGGAGGCAGAAGAACCGGCCGCGCTCGGCGGCGATGAGGACTACTCGGCGCTCGCCGATCTCGTCCTGGGGGCGGGAGACAGCGAAGCGCCAGCTCCCCGATCTGGCGCCTCCGAAGAGACATCGTCCGCGGGGTTCGAAGATATCTCCCTGCCCGACTTCGGCGAGGAGCCTTCGGAAGGCGCCGACCTGGGCGTCGAGCCTCCAGTTGAAGCCGAACCCGAACCGGAAGCCCCGCTCGGACCGGGCTTCGAGGGACTCGAGTCCGCCGAGGAGCCCGCGTCGGCGTCCCCAACCCGCGAGGAGGAGATGTCCTCTTTCGAAGACGCCTTCGCCGATATGGCCGCTGAAGATGAATCCGCTGGAGGGCGCGGTTCGTCATCCGCGCCTCGCGAAGATGCCGGGGCGGCCGAGGAGCCCGGCGGATTCGAAGAAGGAGCCGGCTTCGAAGATAGCGCCTTCGCTGCCGCCGAGGCTGATACGGCCGCCGAGGGGCCCGAGGAGCGGAGCGGCGAACGGTTCGCGCCTCCGCCCATGGACGAGGGCGGCTTCGATCTCGGCGGCGAGGACCGCGGCGGGATGCTTTCGGGCGGAGCGGAGGGGGAAGAAGCGCCGAGCGCGTCCGCCGAGCCTTTCGGGGGATTCCGCATCCCCGACGAGGACCTGCCCCCGCCCCGCGAGTCCTCCTTCGATGAGGGCATGCCGGGCGAGGAGGAGCATCCCGTTCCGCCTCCGGCCGCCGAATTCGAATTCACCCCCGAGCCCCCCCGCGGCAAGGAGCGGAAGCGCGCGGCCGAAGAAACCGAGGAGCCCGAGGAGGAGGGCGGAGGCGGGGTCGCGCTCACCGAGCGCCAGCTCGACAAGCTTCAGGACAGCCTCCTCTCGTATCCGCTCAATCTGCGCCTCGAGATCGAGAAGGGCATAGCGTCGGAGGTACTGGACGACCAGCAGGCCGCGGCCGTCATCAAGCTCCTCGTGGACGGGGAGTCCGCGCGGAAGGTCGCCGAGGAGCTCGGCCGCATGCTCGGGAAGCGGATCGCCGTGCCCAAGGGCTTCGAGCGCCGCACGGGCGAGGAGCTGGAGGCGGAGCGCGGAAGCTTCTGGTACGCCTTCCGCAAGAACATCCTGCCTCTCCTCGGGGCGGCCGCGGCCACCATCATCGGCCTTGCCGGCCTCGGCTTCTTGGGATACCGCTTCGTGTACAAGCCTGTCCGCGCAGAAGGGATCTACCGCGAGGGCTTCCGCGCCGTCGTCGACGAGGACTACGTCCTCTCCGAGCGCCTCTTCGACAAGGCGTACGGCGTGCAGGGTTCCAAGGGCTGGCATTTCCGCTACGCGAACGCCTACGCGGCCAGAAAGCAGTTCTTCCTCGCCGAGAAAAAGTACGAGGAGATCCTCTCTCGCTATCCGCGGGACAAGCGCGCCGCGATGGAATACGCGCGCATGGAGTCCGAGGTCCTCCTGGACTACTCCAAGGCGGAAGCGGTGCTCAAGCGCACAATCCTCGACTGGAGCCCCAAGGACGCGGACGCGATCCTCCTATCGGGCGACAATTACCTCGCCTGGGCCGACGACCTCCCCGCCGGCGCCGAGCGCGACGCCCGGCTCGAGTCCGCGCGCAAGGCCTACGCCTCGCTCGTCCGGATGAAGGGGCGGAAGGACGCCTACATGGGCCGCATGGCCCGTTACTTCATCCGCGCCGACAAGCTGAAGGAAATCCTTCCCATCAAGGAGTACCTCCTCTCGGAGAAGAAGGCGAAGGTCGACGCCCTCGTCTACGCCGAGCTCGGCGGCTACCTCATAGACCGCGAGCTCCTCGACGGAGTCCAGCCGCTCCTCATGGCGGGCGCCTCGCGCGATCCGGCCCTGCCCGAGACGCATTACCAGCTCGCGCGCTTCTTCCGTGCCACGGGGGTGAGAGAGGAAGAGCGCAAGGCGATCATGAAGGCCATCGCCTCCTACGACGCGCTGCCCGCGCTCACCAAGCGGCGAGCGGCGGAGCGGATAGACGCCCTCCACTGGGCTGGACGCTGGCATTTCGAGAACTGGCGCGAGACGCGGTTCAGCGACGAGGACAGCTTCGCTAAGGCGTCGGACTTCTACGTGAAGGCCATCGAGGCCTACGAGGACGCCCTCGACAAGCGTTTCGTGAGGCCCGAGGCCCGCTTCGGGGCGATCTACGCGGGCCTTGCGGATATCCACTACTATGACAAGGAGGACCTGTCGCGGGCCTACGGGCTTTACGACAAGGCCGAGCGGAACGGCTATTCCTCCAGGGACACGGACTACCGCCGCGGATACATCGATTATCGGCGCGGGGATTTCGCGACTGCCCTCGAGCATTTCTATTCCGCGTCCGTCGGGGCGCGGGAGGAGGACAATCTCCTCTACGCCATGGCCAACGCCCTGTTCCGCCGCGAGGATTTCGCCGCCTCAGCCGGTTATTACGAGCGCGTCTCCCGCCGCATGCAGGACGAGATCGATCGCTTCGTCTTCGAGGATCCCCAGGACAGGCCGCAGCAGCGCCGGGTCGTCCTCCTCCTCATGACCGCCCGGAACAACCTGGGCGTCTCTCTGTATCGGCTCTCCTCGCGGCTCGGGGACGCCTCGCGCCGCTCCAAGGCCATGGCCGAGCTCTCGGAGTCCGCGCGCCTCTTCGACGTGATGAACCGCGATCAGGACACCATGATCCGGGCCAAGCAGGCCAACCTCGCCTACCTCAACCTGGACGGCGTCCTCCATCCCTCGCGGTCCTTCGTGCCCCAGATCTATCCGGGGATCCCCCGCGACATCGTAGACACCGACGAGCAAGCCGCCGTGAATGCGATGCTCTATTACGGGGGGATGTAGGCCCGCCCTCCGGGCGATCCTTGACCTCATGCCCCGTCACGGTTTACTTTAGGGCCCTGACGGATTCCCGGGCGATTAACTCAGCGGGAGAGTGCTACCTTCACACGGTAGAAGTCATTGGTTCAAATCCAATATCGCCCATACGTTTTCCAAGACCGGGCAGAGAAAATCGACGTCTACATCGGCTATGATTCTGTCTCGGTCATGAAGAGGTGCCATAGCTTTTTTCGATTTTTCCTGTATTGAATTTCGTACGATTCTTTAGCGGCATCTGGCCCGGTTTTTCCGTTCAGGAAACAAGTCCTTATAGTCCATAGATATATACTCAGTGGAGAGAGTCCCTCGATATTGGCATTATTCCTGCATACAAATACCAGAAGAATCCGATAAGGGGACTAATAGGTTTTTATGAGCGATGTACGTAGGATAGACGCCCCGCGAGCCGCGGTTCGGCCGATCGACCTCGGACAACGGGAAATTCGAACGGAAATCATCCGGAAATCCCTCCATTTCCTCATCGGTCTCACGCCGGCCCTCGCGACCTTGAGCCATTCCATGACGATGTCCTTGCTCGCCGTCGGCGTCGCGGTGTATTCCTTCGCGGAGATCCTGCGCCTGAGCGGGCGCGAGGTCATCCTTATTTCGCGCGTCACGGCCCTCGCCTCGCGGACCAGGGACGATGGGCGTTTCGTGCTCGGCCCCGTCACCCTGGGCCTCGGCGCCCTCGCCGCCCTCAGCTTCTACCCGGATCCCGCCGCGGCCATCGCCATTTACGCCCTCGCGTTCGGCGACGGCCTCGCGAGCCTCGTCGGAAAGCTCTTCGGCACAATCCGCATCCCCCTCACGAGGGGCAAAAGCGTCGAAGGAAGCCTCGCCTGTTTCCTCGCGGTGTTTTCCTCGACCTTCGGCCTGACCCGCTCGTTCGGCCGTTCGGTCGCCGTCGCCGTTTTCGCCACTCTCGTCGAGGCGCTCCCCGTGAAGGACCTGGACAACCTCCTCATACCGATATCGGTGGGATCCTTCGCGACGTTGCTCTTCGCCTAATGCAGTCCTGCGGAATCGTCAACCCCACATCGCGCGTTTATACTGCTTTCTAAGGTAAAGGAAGGCCCCCGCCCCCAGAGAAGCGAGGGAGGCGGCGCAGACGACGGGATCGGCGGCGTGGAGAAGCCCGAGCCTTCCCGCGATTCCCGATCCCATGCCGACGGCCATCCACGCGTAATCCCTCGACCCCTGGCGTTTCGACGCGATGACGTACCCGACAACGCTCATGGCGCCCATCGCCGCCATGGCTCCGTTGGTCGCGGCGCGTAGGCCGGACTGCACGAGGAACGTCTCGTAGGCCCGTCCCGTGTGCAGGGGCAAGGTGCCGCCCACGACGATCGAGAGGAATACCGCGATGAGGGCTGCCTGCCCGCTCTTCCCGTACTCCAAACCGCCCGCGTACAGGCTCGCTCCGAGGAGGAAGGAGGTTCCTGCCCATCGCGCCGTGAGGACCGCCCGGGTGAGGATCGAGGGGATGATGACCGCGCCGGGCGACGCTCGAGAGAGTAGAAGAAAGGGCCTGAGGCCTTCTACGGAAAGGGATGCGAGCGCGAGGCCGAAGAAGAGGATCTCGCTGGACGCGGTCTTCCGGAACCAGCGGAGGGAGAGCGCGCCTCCCGCGAGGGCGAGTGCCGCGAGGGCACCCGCGGACGCGAGCGAGCTCAGCACCCTCACGGCTGGGAGGGGCGCGACTATTGCGAGGGAAAAATCCGGAGCGAGGGCCGGGGATCCGTCAGCCAGGGCTCCCGTCCCGGCGCAGAGGAAGGCGCCCATCCCGAAGGCGGCTGCCATGACGGCCTCCAGGACGAGGCAGGCCGTGAGGACCCGATTCCTGATCGATATCGTCATCGCCCTGAAGGGTAAGCGCTCCGCCGGGCTTTGGGAAGGGGCGGGGAGCCTCCAGGAATGCCTAAAGACCCGGCTCCCGGGGCCGATATTCAGTCAAGAGGAGTACGAAGAATGTCAAAGCGCATCGCGCTCCTGGCGGCCATGGCCCTGATCGCGTCGGCGGCTCTGTTCGCCGGCGACGTGGCCGAGTTCGTCAATCTCGGATTCTCCGACGACGGGGCGTATTTCCAGTTCGCCCAATACGGGATCGACGCCGCCACCGGGGGTTCCTACGCCGAGATCTACACGGTCCACAATGCCCGGAACGAATTCGTCCCCAAGGGACTAATCCGCTCCTCGAGCGACGCGCCCCTCGATATCGGGCAGGACGGTTCAGGGCTGTTTTACAACCTCCTTTACAAGAACGCCGAGCAGGCGCGGAAATATCGCATCGACCATCTCAGGCAGGGGCGCCTGCTCTACATACTCCTGGACGGAGAGACGCCGCGTCAGGAGCTCTCCTTCAGGGACTTCAAGACCGGAGTAGACTATTCGCTCGCTCTCGACCAGAAGGTCGTTGAGAGTGGGGAGACGGTCTATTCCTCCTTCTCCCTCGAGATCGTCGCCAAGGGCGTTTCCGGAGCCGAGCGATCGTTCCGGGGCGGCACTCCGTCGGTCAAGCGGACCGGCGTCGAAGGTTATCTCATCCGCAGGGTCGTGCTGTCGCCCGATGAGCGTTTCATGATCGTCGTCGTCGAGAAGAAGGTCCGCGCGAGGGACGCCGATTCCCTCAGGTACATGGTCGAGGCCGTCAAGCTCGATTGATGGCTCCGCCCCGCGTGGATCGGGGCGCATGATTTGTTGGTACGGGGGCTCGCCAATGAGAGGCGGCCCCTTTGTTTTATCCGGCGGGAGGGACGCTCGATGAGGATGCGCGTTAAGGCCGGCGGGGTCGCATGGGCGTTCGCCGCCCTGTCTGCGATGCTGGTCTCCGGATGTGCCCGGAGGGGCGGCGCGGACGCGGGGAACGCCGATTCCTTCCGGATCCCGTTCGACGACGGCCCGAAAGCCTTCGCCTTCGGTTCCGCCGACGGAGGGCCGCTTCTTTCGCCGCTCGCGGGGGGATCGCCGATGGAGGCGCCATCGCGCCGAGAGGCGTGGACGGCGGCCGTCCACGCGCGGGGGTTCGCGCGGGTCGGGGACCGGCTCGCGTGCGCCGTGAACGGAGTCGGCTTCGTATGGTTCGCCACCGCCGCGGATGAGGGCATGACGGCCCTCGTCGCGAGGGACCCAGCGGCATTCGGGGGACGGACAATCACCTCCGTATGGACTGACGGTGTCCGGGCTTACGCCTTCCTGGCCGCTAACGACGCATTCGGCCCCGCCGCCGCCTCGTCCCGCCTCGTTTCCATCGCGCCCGGCGAAACGACGTTCCGCGACGAGCCCTTCCCCTTCGCTGATGCATACCCGCCGCCGTGGAAGGTCGTATCGGCGCATCCGGCCCTGCCCGAGTCGATTCGCTACCAATTGATCCGCGAGCCGGCCGAGGGCGAGGACAGCGCCGAGGAGGCTTACGTCGAAACGCGCGGCTCGGGAGGCTGGAAGAGGATCTCATCGGCGGCGTATTTGTCCGCGTGGAATCCGGCGAGCATCGATGGCGCTCCGGCCGCGGCCATCGGCCTCGCGGAGCCCGCGCCGATACTGGCCCGCTACGGCCGCGACGAGGCCGAGGCTTTCCTGGCCCTAAACTTACGGAAGGAGCCCTTTTTCGGCCTCGACTGCTATGCGCTCGCGGGCGATCCCGGGGCGCTTTTCACGGCGGACGCTTGGGCCTGGATCGACTCCGGCATCGCGATCGCCGCGTATCCGGATGGTACGCTCCGGTTCCGGAACGAGGACCGCGTCGGGAACATCAAGTCGGCGAAGCTGCCCGCGCTCCCCCCGAGCATCGATTACGGGGAGTGCGCGGCGCTGGAGAACGTCGCATTCGTTGCGTGGGCGGAGAACGTCTATCCCGATACGTTGAGGGCGGGGATCACGGTTTCAAGGATTTTCTAGAGGGCGACCGGGGAGCACCGAAATGCCGGTATGCGTCGAGCGGACGCGCCGCGTTCAGGCCCAGATTTCGATCGGGACGCCTTCCTTGGCCATGATTTCGTAGACGAGGACCTGGAGGATGAGCCGTTCGAGCCCTGAGGGCGACGAGCGGAGCTCTGCGTCCGACTCCGTGAGCCGCGAGAGGACGCGGCGGCACGCGGCGCGCGGGAATCGGGCGGATCCCTGCCTGTAGAGCTTCTGCTGCTTCTTGGAGCGGAGGCCGGACCTGAGGAAGGCTTCGTCAGCCGAAAGCCCCGACGCCATGCAGGTCTCAAAGCCCTCGAGCCGCGCGAAGCACCACTGGAGCCCCGCGAGGAGCACGATGGGCTCCCCTTCCTTCGAGTAGAGGATTTTCTCGAGGGTCTCGAGCGCCTCCTCGAGTCCGTCTGCGCAGATCCTATCGAAGAGCGAGAAGGCGTCCTCCGCGCGATTATGGCTGAGGTACGCCTCGACCGTCCCCTCGTCGAGCGCCGAGCCCGGTTCCATGAATAGGGCGAGCCTGGAGCACTCCTCCTTGAGAGCTTCGGTGTTGTTCTCGACGAGCTCGAGGATGGCCTGGACCGCCTCCTCGGTCACGCCCGCGCCCTTGCGCTTGAAGAAGGAGCGCACCCACTCCTCCTTCCTGTCTTCGAAGAGCTCCCAGAAGATCTTCGTGCGCCGTTCGCCGGCCGCGTCCTTGATCCCCTTGTCCACGCCCGCCTGGTCCGAGAGGAGGATGAGGACCGCGTCGTCCGAGGGAGACTTGAGGTAGTCGATCAGGACCGACGCGTCGGCCTTGGAGCCGATCTGCTCGACCCCGTGGTAGATGAAGACGCGCATGGAGGCGAAGAGCGCGCCGTTGCGCATCTCGGACACGAGCTCGGAGGGCTTGGTCTCCGGCAGGTAGCGGCGGTACTCCTCGGGCTTCGACCCCGCTTCCGCGGCGGCCATGGAGATGATCCTGTGGATGAAATCGTTCTTCTCGCCGAGCTCCGGGCCGAGGAGGAGGTATGCGCGTTCCGCGCCCTCGCCGCCATGGCGGGCGCCATCGCGGGCGGACGGGCTCAAGCGTAGGTCCTGATGAGGCCTTTGAGGCGGCCGAGGATCCTGGCCTCCTGCGTGTAGATGGCGGGGAAGGCCGGATTCTCGGCCTGGAGCTTGATGCGGTTGTTCTCTCGGAAGAAGCGCTTCAGCGTGACGGACTCGTCCACCATGGCCACGACGATCTCGCCGTCCTCGGCCGTCGTCTTCTCCTCGATGAGGGCGATGTCGCCGTTCATGATTCCGACGTCCTTCATGGAGTCGCCCCGCACGCGGAGCGCGAAGCAGGCCCGCTTTCCGAGCATGTGGGCCGGGACGGTGATCACCTTCTCGCGGTTCTCGTCGGCGAAGAGGGGCTTGCCGGCCGCCACCTCCCCGAGGAGGGGAACGTCGATCGCCTGGTCCTCGCGCTCGCCGCGGCCCAGGACCTCCACCGCCCTGGAGCGGTTCCCCTCGACCCGGAGGGCGCCCTTCTTCTCGAGGGCCTTCACGTGGTCGTAGGCGCCCTTCACGGAGATGGAGAAACGCTCGGCGATCTCGCGGATCGTCGGCGGATAGGCCCGCTTCGAGACGTATCCGGAGATGAACTCGAGGACTTCCTTTTGGCGTTCGGTCAGGTTCTTCATCTCTCGATCTGTATTCCGTATTTCTTGAGCTTGGCGTGGAGGTTCGAGGGGTAGACCCCCAGGGCCTCCGCCGTCCTGGAGATATTATATCCGCATTCGCGGAGTTTTTGCTCGATGAAATTTTTCTCGAAGGCGTCTTTCGCGTCCCCGAGCTTGAGGATCGCGAAGGTCCCCGGGATCTCCTGGCCGTCGCCAACGATGGGCGGCTTGCCGATCCCGGGCCGGGAGAGGAAGTGCTCGACCGTCTCACGGGACACGGGCGACTCGTCGCTCATCACGCAGACGCGCTCCACGATATTCTTGAGTTCCCTGACGTTGCCGGGCCAGGGGTGCTCCGCCAGCGCGGCCAAAGCCTCCGCGGAGAAGGACTTGGCCGTTCCCGCCGAGGGTCCGATGCCCTCCACGAAGGCCTCAACGAGGAGGGGGACGTCTTCCT
>CAZIEI010000010.1:0-6486 GCA_964538705.1 uncultured Spirochaetales bacterium
ATGAAGAGCGTCGTCGGGGCCTATACGGATTTGACGGGCAAGCCTTCGTTGCCGCCGGCCTGGTCCTTCGGGCTCTGGCTCTCCACCTCCTTCATCACCCAGTACGACGAGAAGACCGTGACGGGCTTCATCGAGGGGATGGAGCAGCGGAAGATCCCTCTTTCGGTCTTCCACTTCGACTGCTTCTGGATGCGGGAGTACAGCTGGTGCGACTTCGAATGGGATCCCCGCTCCTTCCCCGATCCCCGCGGCTTCCTCTCCCGCCTCAAGGCGCGCGGCCTCAGGATCTGCGTATGGATCAATCCCTACGTCGCCCAGCGCTCGAGCCTTTTCCCCGAGGCCTCCTCCAAAGGATACCTCCTCAAGGACGCGGAGGGCGGGACCTGGCAATGCGACGACTGGCAACCGGGGATGGGAATCGTGGACTTCACCAATCCCGAGGCGCGCTCATGGTTCGCTTCGAAGCTCCGCGGGCTCGTCGACATGGGCGTGGACGTCTTCAAGACGGACTTCGGGGAGCGCATCCCGACGGAGGCCGTCTACCACGACGGCTCCGACCCCGTCCGCATGCACAACTATTATACGTACCTCTACAATAAGTGCGTGTTCGAGGCCATCGAGGGGGTTGCGGGGAAGGGGAAGGCCATCGTCTTCGCGCGCTCCGCGACGGTGGGCGGGCAGAAATTCCCGACGCACTGGGGCGGCGACTGCACTGCATCTTATGAATCGATGGCGGAGAGCCTCCGCGGCGGCCTCTCGCTCTGCGCATCCGGTTTCGGGTTCTGGAGCCACGACATCTCCGGCTTCGAGCACACTGCCACGCCCGACCTCTATAAGCGATGGGCGGCCTTCGGCCTGCTCTCGACGCATAGCCGCCTCCACGGAAACGCCTCCTACCGGGTGCCCTGGGCCTTCGACGAGGAAGCCTCCGACGTGCTCCGATTCTTCACCCGACTCAAGTGCTCGCTCATGCCCTATCTCTGGGCGCAGGCGAAGCGCACGTCGGATACGGGCGTCCCCATGATGCGCGCGATGGTCCTCGAGTACCCCGAGGATCCGGCCTGCGCCCACCTGGACCGGCAGTACTTCCTGGGCGATTCGCTCATGGCGGCGCCGGTGTTCAGCCCCGAGGGCGAGGTCTCGTACTACCTTCCCGGAGGCTCGTGGTTCAACGTCATCTCGGGCGAGCGCCTCGGAGGCGAGCGCCTCGGAGGCGAGCGCGTTTCCGGCGACGGTCACGCGGCCGGCGCCTGGAGGACGGAGACGCACGGCTACCTGAGCCTTCCCCTCATGACGCGCGAAGGCAGTCTCATCGCCGCGGGCGCGACGGACGATCGTCCCGACTACGACTACGCCGACGGCGCGACGCTCCACCTCTACGGCCTCGCGGACGGACGATCCGCCGAGGCGCGCGTCTTCTCTCCTGAAGGGAAGCTCGAGCTCGAGATCGAGATCCGACGAAAAGGCGAGCGCCTCGAGGTGAAGACCGCGGGGGCGGGCAAGCCGTGGCGACTCGAGCTGCACGGCCTGCGGGCGGAACGAGCGGAGGGAGCCGCGGTCCGCGTCGCCCGGACGAGCGGCGTCGGCCTCGGAGGAGGCTCGTGCGTTATCGAGCCCGCTCCGAAGGCGGGAAGCTTCACCGCTTTCCTGAAGGCGGATTGAAGATGACGTCCGGACAGGACGGATCGGCCGCTCGCCATCCGTTCCGCGATCCCGATCTCCCCTTGCGTTCCCGGGTGGAGGATCTCCTCGCCCGCCTCACGCTCGAGGAGAAGCTCGGCATGATGGCCTCGCGCCAGCGGGCGGTCCCGCGCCTGGGAATCGAGGAATTCCACGTGGGCGGAGAGGCGGCGCACGGGCTCGCCGCTCGGGACGGATTCGCCACGTCCTTCCCGCAGACCATCGGCCTCTCCTGCAGCTGGGACCCCGAGCTCCTCGAGCGGATCGGATCGACCGTCGGCGACGAGGCGAGGGCCTACTACCGCAAACGGCTCGGCCTCCACGGCCTCTGCCTCTTCGCGCCCACGGTGGACATGGAGCGCGATCCGCGCTGGGGGCGCACGGAAGAGGCCTACGGCGAGGACCCCCTCGTCGCGGGCAGGCTCGCCTCGGCCTTCGTCCGCGGCCTCCAGGGCGACCACCCCTTCTACCTCAAGGCCGTGGCCACGCCCAAGCATTTCTACGCGAACAACAACGAGCTGAACCGGACTTCGAGCTCCTCCTCCATCGATCCCCGGACGCGGCGGGAGTACTACCTCGCCGCCTTCGAGCCCGTCCTCCGCGAGGCGAGGGCCGCCTCCCTCATGACGGCGTACAACGCGATCAACGGCGTGCCCGCCATGCTCCATCCCGACCTCGCGGGCGTGGCCAAGGGAGAGTGGGGCATGGAAGGCTTCGCCGTCTGCGACGGCGGCGCCCTCTCCCTCCTCGCGAAGGACCACCGGAAGGACGGGGATCTCGAAACGGCGGCGGCGCTTTCCCTGAAGGCGGGCATAGACGGCTTCACCGAGGACGAGGGCGTCGTGAGCACGGCTCTGCGCGGCGCGCTCGCGCGGGGGCTCATCGAGGAGGGGGACCTAGACCGGGCGCTCGCGCGGATCCTCTCCGTGCGCTTCCGCCTCGGGCAGTTCGATCCGCCTGGCCGCGATCCCTACGCTTCCATAGACGAGTCGGTCCTCTGGGGTCCTTTTCCGCGCGCGCTCGCGCTCAGGGCCGCGCGGGAATCCATAGTGCTCCTCGAGAACCGGGGCGCGGAGGAGGGCCGAGGCCTTCCCCTGGACCCCCGCTCGCTCGGGAGCCTCGCGGTGCTCGGGCCGCTCGCCGACCGCGCGTACAAGGATTGGTATTCGGGCGACTCCGCGTATCGCGTCACGCCGCTCCAGGCGATCCGCGAGCGCGCGGGCGGGACGAAGATCCGCTGCGCCGACGGCTGCGACGTCGTCGGCTTCCGCGCGGAGGACGGGCGCGGCATAGCCGCCGAGTCCTGGTCCTCTCACGGCCTGGTGGCGAACCGTTCTCCCGGCGAGCCCGGAGAGCCCTTCCAGCGGTGCGACTGGGGCTGGGGAAACGAAACCTTCAGGTCCCTCGCGAACGGGCGTTACCTCACTCTCGACGACGAGGGCATGGTCAAGGCCTCCGCCGCGGAGGTCTGGGGTTGGTACGTGCGGGAGCGCTTCTCGCTCGAGCCCGCGAGGATCGGGGGAGATACGGGGAGGGCGGGAGCCGTGGACCCCAGAGGCGCGTACTTGGCGCGGGCTTGGAACGGCGAACGCGTGACGATCGACTGCGAAGGCCGGCTCGTCGCACTGTCTCCAGAGCGCGGAGGGGAGTGGAGGCCGATCACGATGGAGCGGCGGCTGGACGGCATCGCCGAGGCGGCGGAAGCCGCGGCCGCTTCGGACGCGGCCCTCCTCTTTCTGGGCAACCATCCCCTCCTCGTGGCCAAGGAGGAGATCGATCGGCCGGACATCCGCCTGCCGCCCGCGCAGGAGCGGCTCGCCGAGGCGGTGACCGCGGCGAACCGCCGGACCGTCGTCGTGATCGTCGGGTCTTATCCCTACGCGCTCGGATCCTGGCGGGAGCGCGCGGCCGCGATCCTCTACGCGCCCCATGGCGGGCAGGAGGCGGGGAACGCGATCGCCGACGTCCTCTTCGGCGCCTGCGCCCCCTCGGGTCGGCTCACCATGACCTGGTACCGCGAGGGCTCTCCGCCGGGCGACATCATGGACTACGACATCGCCCGGAGAGGCGTTACGTACCTCTACCATCGCGGAACGCCCCTCTATCCATTCGGGCACGGACTCGGCTACTCGGCCGTCGAATACCTCGGGATGGAGACCTCCTCGGACAGGATCGCGGAGGGCGGATCTGTCAGGATCACGGCCCGGCTCCGGAACGCGGGAGGGGTGGACGCGCATGAAGTGGTCCAGCTCTACGCGTCGCTTCCGGATTCCGGCGTGTGGCGTCCCGCGCGGAAGCTCGCGGATTTCGCGCGCGTCCACGTCCCCGCTGGAGGGACGGCGACGGCCGAACTCGTCCTGCGGGCCAAGGACCTCATGGCATGGGATGAAGCGAACGGATCCTGGTTCCTCGAGCGCGGAGCTTGCGTCCTCGAGGTCGGGGCCTCGAGCGCGGACCTGCGCCTCCGGGAGCGGATAGGCGTGGACGGAATCGAACCGCCCGCGAAGGACGCGCGCGCCTGGATAGCCGCCGACGCCTTCGACGACATGAGCGGCGTCGCGCTCGGCGCGGGGGATGGCGCATCTTCCTGCGCGAAACCGGCCGAGCGCGAGTCGCGGAGCGAAAACCGGAATGGGGCGTTCCTGGTCTTCGATCGCGTGGTCGCGGGCGGCGGAGGGAAGGCGCGATTCGAGGCGATCCTGTCCGGATCGTCGGATGCGTCGCTCTCGATCTCGTTCGATGCGGGAGCGGGAGGCGGATACCGCGACCTTGCGACGTTGAGCGCCCTGGGAGGAAGATCGTGGGAAAGCATTTCCGCTTCCATCGACCTTCCCGAAAGTTCGGGATCGCCCGAAAGTCTGGGATCGCCCGAAAGTCTGGGATCGCCCGAAAGTCCGGGATCGCTCCGGATCGGCTTCACCGGGGATGCCGCGCTCTTGCGATTTCGTATCGTTCGATGAAATTGGTGTATCGTTGAACTTGACAGCTCAAGAAAACGGGGGTATCCTGCCAAAAACGAAGGGGTTGGGGTGGCTCGAAAGGTGTATCGATACACCTGCTATAGGAAGAGAAAAGCTATTTTCTTTTTGAGAATGGAGTTGACTGCATGAAGGTTGGAAGCGGGAAAGTACAGCAGATTCTTCTTCCCTCTCTCCCGCCTCAATCACTCAGAGGCCGTATCAGCGGCATCGTAAATATCCTCCTCAGGCTCACGGTCCTGTGGCTTTTCATTTTTCTCTTCATTCCCGGCTTGAATCCCGCCCGCATCAGCGAAAAGATCAACCGCAACCTCTCCCTTTTCACCTGCGGATTCTCGTATCGCGACTTGACCGCGAATATGGGGCGCCTTCTGGACAAGGGATGGATCCAGGCCTCGACGATGAAATTCCTTCTCGTTTCGAGCATGGTATCCTGCCTGGGCATCATGGCCTGCGGCGCGGCCGCCTGTATGTCGCTCGGGAACGATGCGCTCAAGCGAAGGGGCGCGCTCGCCGGAATGGGAGGGAGCCTCGCGTTGGGAGCGGGGCTCTTCGGGATTATCCGCGCGCACGGGGAGCTTCTCGTTTCCTCCAATGTCGAAAGGGCCATGCCCATCGAGCCTGCGGGCCTCGCTGTCCTCATCGCGACGGCCGCGGCGGCCCTCGCGCTCTTCATCGCCCAGTTCGCGCTCGCGCGGTCCGCGGGCCAGCGCTGCGCGATGGAGCCCAAGATGGAGCTCTTCCTCTGGCTCCTCCCCTTCCTCGTCCTCGTGTTCGTGTTCAGCTACCTCCCGCTCTGGGGATGGCGTTACGCCTTCTTCAACTACCACGCGGGCGAGACGCTGTCCATGGATAGATTCACGGGGTTCTTCTGGTTCACGTATCTCTTCAAGAACCCGGCCACGGCCGCGGACCTGGCGCGGGTCATGAAGAATACCCTGGCCATGAGCGGGCTCGGCCTCCTCACGAGCTGGTGCCCGATTGCCTTCGCCGTGTTCCTCACCGAGATCCGGAGCACGAGGCTCCGCAGGGTCATACAGACGCTGACGACGATACCGAACTTCATCTCCTGGGTCCTCGTGTACGCCATCGCCTTCTGCGTCTTCTCCACGGAAGGATTCGTCTCGAGCATCCTCGTCAACCTGGGCGCCTGGGCCGAGGGGCGGAACATGCTCATGGGCGGCGATTACGTCTGGCTCAAGATGCTCGCCTGGGGCATGTGGAAGGGGCTCGGATGGAGCGCCATCATGTACATCGCGGCGATAGCCTCGATCGATCCCCAGCTCTACGAGGCGGCCACCGTGGACGGGGCGGGAAGGTTCCAGAAGATGTGGCACATCACGATTCCGGAGCTCATCCCCACGTACTTGGTCCTCCTTCTCCTCCAGATCGCTGGTTTCCTGAGTAACGGTATGGAGCAGTACCTCGTCTTCGAGAACCCGACCAACAACGGCCCGATCACGGTCCTCGACCTCTACATTTACAAGCTCGGCATCGACCGGGGCGTCTTGCCGCTCTCGACGGTGGTGGGGATGGCGAAGTCCCTCGTGAGCGTGGCGCTTCTCTTCGGCGCCAACGCAATATCCAAGGCTATCCGCGGCAAGAGCGTGGTCTAGGAGGAAGGATGAAGAAGCGATTCTCCCTCGGGGACCTGGCATTCGAGATCGTCAACCAATCCTTTTTCATTCTGTTCACGCTCGCATGCGTATTCCCCTTCTATTACCTCTTCATCAACACCATAAGCGACAATGAGCTCGTGCGCCGCGGCATGATCAACTTCTATCCCGTCGGCATCCACTTAAGGAACTACCTCACGCTCTCCGAGGTC
>CAZIEI010000010.1:6496-14117 GCA_964538705.1 uncultured Spirochaetales bacterium
GCTTTCCTCGTATCGCTTTCGCGCACGGCCATAGGCACGGTCCTCGCGGTGCTCTCCTCAGCCTTCGTGGGGTACCTCGTGACCAAGCGCGAGCTCTGGCTCAGGACGGTCTGGTACCGCCTCATGGTCGTGACCATGTACTTCAACGCGGGCCTCATCCCTTGGTTCACCAACATGCAGATGCTCGGGCTCACGAACAATTATCTCGCCTACGTCCTTCCGGGCATCGTCAACGTCTTCAACGTCATGCTCGTGAAGACCTACATAGAATCCATCCCCAAGGAGCTCGAGGAGAGCGCGTGCATAGACGGAGCCTCGTTCATCACGGTCTTCCGGAAGATCATCTTCCCCCTCTGCAAGCCCATCCTCGCGACCATCGCCGTGTTCAGCGCCGTGGCGAACTGGAATTCCTTCATGGACTCCCTCGTGCTCATGTCCGCCAAACCGGGGCTCTACACGCTCCAGCACAGGCTCTGGATCTATCTCAATACGACGAGCAATCTCCAGGCCCTCATGTCCACGAACACGAGCTCGATATCGGGGGCGGTCCTGGAGAGCATGCAGAACGTGAAGGTCGTCAAGTACACGATAGCGATGGTCACGGCCATCCCCATCCTCATGGTCTACCCCTTCATGCAGCGGTACTTCGAGCGGGGGATCATGCTGGGGGCGATCAAGGGTTGAACGCGCCCACGGGCCCCCGGGCCCCGGGCTAGAGGATACGGGACGAAGCAAGGAGGGCGTATGAATCGTATGAAGAGAATCGCGCTGGCGTTGATCGCGTGCGCGATCGCCGCGGCGACGGCCTACGCGGGGCCGAAGGACATTCCGGCGGACGTGGTGCCTAAGGAGACGGTGACGCTCCAGGTGTTCTCGCAGCTCGCGAATTTCTCGGGCCTCCAGACGGGATGGTTCGCCGACCTCATGCTCAAGAAATTCAACGTCAAGCTGAACATCGTGAGCCAACCGGCGGGATCGGGCGTGCTCCAGACGCGCATGGCCTCGGGCAACCTCGGCGACATCGTGGTCTGGGGCAACGACCAGGAGGACTACGTCAACGCCTACAAGGAGGGCATGCTCTTCGACTGGAACGAGGAGGGGCTCCTCGACGAATACGGGCCGTACATCAAGGCCAACATGCCCTTCGCCCTCGAGAAGAACAAGAAGATCTCCGGCGGCAAGCTCTACGGTTTCGGCTACGACGTTTCCACCACCTCCAAGGACCGCCAGGGATTCTTCTACACCTGGGACCTCCGCTACGACCTCTACGAGAAGATCGGGAAGCCCAAGATCAAGACCCTGGACGACCTCGTCACCGTCCTCGAGAAGATGAAGAAGATCTGTCCCAAGGACGACAAGGGAAAGCCCACCTACGGCATGTCGATCTTCAACGATTGGGACGGGAACATGGTCATGTACGTGAAGTCGACCGCCACGGCATACTACGGCTACGACGAGTTCGACTTCGGCCTCTACGATCCGTCCAAGCAGACCTACCACGACTGCCTCGAGAAGGGCGGCCCCTATCTCACGAGCCTCAGGTTCTTCAACAGGCTCTTCCAGAAGGGGCTCCTGGACCCGGATTCCCAGACCCAGAAGTACGACGGCCAGGCCGAAGACTTCAAGAACGGCGCGGCCTTCTTCACCATTTTCAATTGGATGGGAAGCGGGACTTATAACTCCGATGCGCACGTAGGCGAGGGGAAGGGGATGTTCCCCGTGGCCCCCGAGTCGGCCACGCCCATCTGCTACGGCCAGAACGTCTACGGCGGCAACCGCATCTGGTCCATCGGCGCCGACACGAAGTACCCCGAGCTCTGCATGGCGATCATCAACTGGCTCTCGACTCCCGAGGGGAAGATGACCGACCTCTACGGGCCCAAGGACGTGACGTGGAGCTACGACAAGAACGGCAAGACGATATTGACGCAGCTCGGGAAGCTCACGTCCACCGATCCCAGCCAGGCGATGCCCGCGCCGTACTCCGGGACCTTCAAGGACGGGCGGAACCAGATCAACAACACTACCTGGGCTACGGACGCCATGAATCCCGAGACGAAGGGCGAGACTTACAATAAGGACAAGTGGGCGAGCAACAAGGCCGAGGCTAAGTCCGACATCGAGCGGCGCTGGCGCGAGTGGGCCAAGGCCTCCTCTCCCGACGAGTACTTGGGCGCGCGGAAGTACGTCCTTTCGCCCGGCACTATGTTCACCGAGGATCCCATACCGGAGACCTTGAAGGTCAAATGGAACCAGATCGCCGACTGCATCAAGAACAACAGCTGGAAGGCCATCTACGCGAAGAACGACAAGGAATTCGACGCGATCGTCGCGAACATGGCCAAGGAAGCGAAGTCCTACGGCTTCGACGAGTGCCTTGCCTTCACGAAGACCCAGGTGGCGCGCCGCATCGCCGCCGAGAACGCCGTCAAGGCGAAGTAATCATTCCGTAGGGGAATGAGCGGTCCGAAGGGGCCGGTCGGCTATGCGCCTGCCGGCCCCTTCGCGTATACTGCCTTCGCTTACGGGCGCGGCTCCGAGAACGTCGCCCCGCGAGAGCGGATCCGCGCCCGCGTATTCGCCCTCGCGCACTTGCGCCCGTTCGGAGGAGGCCGATGGCCCTGTTCACCCATGACAGCCGGTTCATGCGCTTCATGGATCGCCTCGTCGACGTCGTTTGGCTCAACCTGCTCTGGATCGCGTTCAGCCTTCCGCTCGTCACGATCGGCGCGTCGACGGTCGCCGCGTTCTCCGTAACCCTCGGGATGGTCGACGAGGAGGGCGGCGTCGTCTGGCGGCGGTTCCTGAAGGGGTTCAGGGAAAATTTCCTGCAAGGGACCGCGCTCTGGCTCCTCAACGCCGTCCTTCTCTACGGCCTGTACATCGAGTGGCAGTTCTCGCTCAAGAGCCCCGATCCGCCCCTCTGGCTCCTCATCGCGTGCATCGTTTCGAGCGCGTTCGCATTCGCGACCTTCGCATACGCGTATCCCCAGGCGGCGCGGTACCGGAACGGGCTCGGCGGCATCCTCAGGAATTCCTTCAGGATCAGCGTGCAGTATCCCTTAAGGACCCTCGTCCTCGCTTTTGTGTTGGCGGCGGAGCTGTTCCTCTTCTCTAGAAATTTCGTCATGGCGATATTTGGCGTCCTCGCCGGCCCGATGATCCTCGTCTATACAGTATCGGGCGTCGCGCTTCCGATCTTCCGCGATATCGACCGCGAGAGCGGTCACGGCATCGACCGCGAGAGCGATCGCGATATCGACCGCGAGAGCGGTAAGGGTAATGACGCGGAACTCGGCTCCGGCCAGAAAGGCACGCCGCAACCCTGAGGAGCGCGCTGGCTTCCCGCGTTCCCGCGGCCGGGGGCGGGCCCGGACCATAAACGAATCAAGGAATACCCAATCGATTTTGGGGAGCATCGCTCCGTCTTCGGCCGACGCCCGGCCCTTGCCTTCCCGGTTCGTGAGGAAACCATCCAATCCGTGCTGGGGCATGACATGAATCCCGAGCCGCCCTCCGTGCTCACGGAGCACGCGCTGAGGACGGGCCTCCGGCGCGTTCCGGGGACTTACCTCCGGCTCATGGACGACCGCACGCTGTCGCCCGACCGGATGACGCGATTCGCGGAGAACTACGGGTGCGAGGAGATCCTGGACTGCCGGGGCGACCACCTGGCCATGCTGGGCCGGCCGCGCGAATTGGCCGATGTCCTGAACCGCCTAGCGGAGCGCGAATGGGGAGGAGGCTGAGGCGCTAGCCGTTCGCTTCTTCGGTCTCCTGCGGCCCGCCGTCGATGTCCGGGCTCGCGTCCTCGGCCTGGGGGCCGAGATCCATCGGACCGTCGTATTCCTCGTACCCGGGACCGTCGTATCCTTCGGATCCGGGACCGCCGTCGAATTCCATGCCCTCGTCGCCGTAGCTCTCCTCGTCATCTTCGGGATAGGGCCCTTCGCCCGACTGGGCCTCCGGGTCTTCGAAATAGCCCCCGTCGTCGTAATTACGATCGCGAAGCGAAACAACGGCCGCTTCGATGTCCTCGCGAGCGTGGATGCCCGCTTCGACGATCGCCTTCTCGAGATTCGCGGCGTCGACGCACTTCAAGGGGATGAAGGAGCAGGCCACGCTTCCCTCGATGGAATCGTTGAAATAGAGCTCGGCGAAGGCATGGGATTCCAGGCCCTTCATCTTTTTACCCTTAATGAGCGCCAAGGCGACCTCGACCGCTCGGGCGTCGAAGAGCCCCTCGTCCACTAGCACGGAGAAGGACAGCTCGCCCTCCTGGATCGACGCGCAGCCGTCGACCGTCGCGTCGAAGCCCGAAACGGGAACCTTGCCCGCGAGCCCCCACGGCCTCATGGCGGCGATCGCCGCGAGGGCGGTCCCGTCGTTCGACGCGAGGACTGCGTTTATATCCCCCGAGGTCGCCGCGATGACGTTCTTCATGAGCCGCCATGCGTTCGAAGCGTCCCAGTTCTCCACCCACTGATCCCCGACGATGGATACGTCCCCGGAATCGACGAGCGGTTTCAGGATTTCCATCTGTCCGGCGCGGATCCGCACGGCGTTCGCATCGGTGGGGCTCCCGCCGAGGAGGACGAATTCGCCTTTCGGGGCGCGCTTCAGAACGCCCCTGGCTTGCTCGCGACCGACTTCGATGAAGTTGCAGGTCACCAGGGTCGCCACCTCCGGGCTGAATACGGGCCGTACGTGGGCGATCACCTTGACGCCCGCCTTCGACGCGGCTTCCACCGCCTCGATCGCGGCGTATCCGTTCTCCGCGACGATGACGATCGCCTTCGCGCCCTGCTTCGTCAAATCCAGGATATGGTCGTTCTGGAGCATGGCGTTGTTATTCGCCTCCCGGACCACGACCTCGCATCCGGCCTTCTCGAGGAGCTTCGTCATCCGGTCGTTCGCGCGGACCCAGCGCTCGGCGGCGAAGTCCGAGAAGGAGAGGCCCACGACGGGGCGCTTGGCCCAGGGGAAGCGGAAGCCTCCCCCCTTGCCGCAGGACGCGAGAAGGGCAAAGGCGAGTGCGACGAGCAGGCATACGGACCATGACGGATACGGGCGCGATTTCATGTGTTGTTCCTCCACATGGTTCCAGGCGGGCTCCGACGATTTTACAGGATAGACGGGAGTGGGTTCCTGTCCCGTCCTCGGGCGCACATCATATCATGCGGAAGGCCGGCCTTTAGGGCGTCCGGTTTTTGGAAGGCGGGGCGCGGGGTGGAAACCTTTTCCAAAAAGGTTTTTACCCCGCTTGGCTCCCTAGCACGGAAGCGGTACTGGCCGGGGCGATGTGCAAGGGATAGCCGATTCATCCGGGAAAAAGGTTTTGGCCTTACCAAAAAAAACTGTTGCGTATTTTAGTAAATCGATTTACCATACGGGCTGCATCAGGAGCCGTGTCGGGGGACAGGAGCCTGCCTTTCACCTGAGTATATTCTGTAAGTAATTTACAGTGAACGAGATAAGGGGGAAACGATGAAGAGATGGAATCACAGTGTAAAGCGGGCGACTCGTGGCGTCATTAGTTTATCGATACTCCTCATCGCTCTGGTTGCCTGCGTTTCATCGAACGATGCGGGGAAAACTCCCGCTCGCGAAAATGATACGGCCGTATTCACGGATATTCCCGCTGACAAGATCGCTTCGCTCCTCTCGCCGGGATGGAACCTCGGGAACCAGCTCGAGGGACTCAAGATCGTGACCGACGCGGCCACGGGGATTTCCAAGACCTATCCGAGCGAGACGGGATTCATGGCCACGAAGATCACCCGGGAACTCATCCACGCGGTGAAGGAAGCCGGATTCAAATTCGTCCGCATCCCGGTCTCCTACCTCGACTTCATCGACGACGCGAACGGCTACCGGGTGAAGCCCGAATGGCTCGCGCGGATCAAGGAAGTCGTGGACATGTGCGTGGCCGAGAAGCTCTATTGCATGGTCAACATGCACGGCGACGGCTACATCACCGTCAAGAACTCCTGGCTCCTCTGCGCCGCCGAGGACCAGGCGCCCATTCTGGAGAAGTACTCCGCGGTATGGCGCCAGGTGGCGGAGCTCCTCAAGGACTACGACGAGTCGGTGTTCATGGAGTCGATGAACGAGGAGTTCGACGGCAAGTACGACGGCGTGAAGGACGAATTCTACGAGAATATCAACGCCTACAACGAGGCCTTCGTGAAGGCCGTTCGCGGGACGGGCGGCAACAACGCTCGGAGATGGCTGCTCGTGACGGGATGGAACACCAACATCGACCAGACCGCGGACGGCTTCGGAACCGAGGGGCGCTTCAGGCTCCCCAAGGACGACCGCCTCATGGTGTCGCTCCACTACTATGATCCCTGGGGCTTCTGCGGGGGCGATAACGGCACGGCGACGCAGTGGGGCTCCTTCGCGGCCAAGCCGGACAAGGCCAACGGGACCGAGGTCTCGATGGCCAAGCAGTTCAACAAGATCCGCGACGTCTTCACCTCCAAGGGCATTCCCGTCATCCTGGGCGAGTGGGGGAGCATCGACAAGACGGAGGACGATCCCGACAGCGGAACGTACCGCGCGTACTTCGCCAAGAAGGTCTGCGAGAATTCGAAGCGGGTCGGCTGCGTGCCGGTGGTCTGGGACAACGGTTGGAACGGGAAGTACGGCTTCGCGCTCTTCAACCGGGGGAAGAAGGCCGACGAAGAGGGCAACGTGGTTCCCGGCACGGTCAGTATTTCTCAGCAGGGGATCATCGACGCGATCATGGGCGTCTACGCGCCCAAGGCCGTGGCGGCGTCGAACGCGAGGATCAGCCTTGACCAGGCGACGCTCAAGATGCAGCCGAGCGGGACCGCGATCCTGAGCGCCGCGATCAGCAAGGGAACGGGAGAGGAGAAGGCCGAATGGTCCTCCTCCGACGAGACCGTGGCCGTGGCCTGGGACGGCGTAGTGAAGGCCTCGGGCAGCGGAAAGTGCGACATCGTCGCGACGCTTCCGAACGGGAAGTCCGCGAAGTGCGCGCTCACGGTGAGCATGGACGGGGGCGTCCTCGCGCGGGTCTACCTCTTCGAGGGCGCGGGCTGGAGCAGCGTGAAGTCGGAACCCCTCGTCATAGAGAGCGGAAAGGAAAAGGAGTACGAGGTCCGCTTCAACGCCTCGAAGCTCGTCCTGAGCAACATCGCCGCCCTCTACCTCAAGGACGTGGAGGTGGAGGAGAACCATGCGCCCGCTTCGGAGATCGATTCCTGTCTCATCACGGTGGATTCGTTCAGCGTCAACGGCGTCTCGATCCCCCTCGTCAACAACGAGGGGCTCGAGGCCGTGAACCAGAAGAAGGCGCTGGACCTGCCCATCATCAACGAATGGGCCCCTGCCATCGAGATGGTGGAGGGTTTTCCCCCGGCTGGGCATCGCAACATCTCCACGGCCGTGAAGGGCCTCAAAATCGATCCCGAGAAGAACGAGGTCCGCGTGAAATTCCGGACCCTGGCCTCAGGCGCCCCGAAGGCCGCGAAGAAGGAGCTGCCGAAAGCGACCCTGGACGCGAGCAGGACGTATCACGCCTACTTCGGGATCCAGGCGGCGGACAGCTGGGTCTTCCGCAACTCCTACGGGGCCAATAGCTACGGAGGGGAGA
>CAZIEI010000010.1:14127-42465 GCA_964538705.1 uncultured Spirochaetales bacterium
ACGATACGGAGAACGGGAAATCCGAAGACGGGCGGGCGCCGGGGACGATCGTCGACGCGGCCTTCACGAAAGCCGACGTCGAGGCGGGGAAGACCGTCACCGTGTCCTTGAGCGGATTCGACCTCGCGGACAAGGGCGCGACGCCCAAATCCCTGAACGTGGCCATGATGTCGACGGATATACCCTACGGGCTCGTGGACGTCGTCTCGGCCAAGCTCATCCTGGACGGGAAGCAGGTGAATCTCAAGGGCGGCGCCGACGTTTTCGTGGCGGAGATCGACGGTTCGTACACGATCGTGTACTTCATCAATATCTGGAACTCGGCGCTCAAGACGTTCGGCTACGCGATGCCCGCGAAGGAGATTCGGATGGAAGTGACCTTCGCGCTCAAGCCCTGAGCGCCTCCGCATCGGCCTCCGGCGACGCGGTTCCTCTGCCTGGCGGGGGCGGAGGGCCGCGTCGCTTTTTTTTCATGTCCGGCTCAATCGATTTTCACGGCGCGTTTCAACTCGGGCAGCCGCCAGTTCTTCAGCATCTCGTAGGTGTTGAACAGGATATAAATAAGCGAAACCGCGAGGGCGATCGCGACGTTCACCCACATCTCGCGGACGACCTCGGGCATTGCCATTATTTCCCGCGTCATGGGCCAGGACTTCACTTTATAGAGGATCATGAGGAAATAGGAGATATAGACGCCGATGAAGGTCATCCCGACGCCGACCGCATTGATGATCAGGGCTCCGATCCTGTCCATCCTCCCCTTGAGGAAGCCGTATCCCTTTATAGCGAGGAATACGTACAGCACCGAAGAAATCGCCGCGAGCCGATCGAGGAATATGAAGAAGGCGGCGGTGAGGATGACGCCCGGCAGGGCGAAGGCGAAAGCGCCGACCGCTCCCGGAAGGTAATTCCGCGGAGTCGACTCGTATTGCCGTTTTTCTTCTTCCATTTTCCCGCCGAGGCTCGCGCGGCAGGCCTCGCAGAGGAAGGCGGAGCCGCCCGGCACCGAGTACGCTTCGGTTTTCTCCTCATCCCCGCAATTCTCGCATTTCACGGGCTGGCCGTTTCCGACGGAGAGGGATAATTCCGCGAGCTCTTCCGTGAGCGCGAGGAGTTTTTTCGAGGAGTAGGGCTTGAATAGCTCGACGAACCTGACGATGAGCCGCGAACCGGCCCATTCATGGCGCTTCACTCCGCTCTTGGCCAATACGCCGGCGACGCGTTCTTTGTCCGCTTCAGAGAGCGCGGGAAAGGTCGCCTCAAGGACTTTCATGTTCCTTCCGTCATAGAGACGGACGAACGCGTTCTTGAGCTTCCCGAGCGCGACTGAGTCCGTGCGTTCGAGCCCGAGCCGCTTGCCGATTTTCTTCACCCCGGGGAAAAGCATCTATCCTCCTTGAAAGCCATCGAATGGCGCAGTAATTGCGAGATTCTACCGGCCGCCACGTGCGCGATCAAGGGAGCGCGGAGCGCATGGCGGCCCCGAATGGGCGCGTCCCGGGAATCGCGGGTTCCGTTCGCCCGCGGGGCCGCGTCATGGACGATCAAGGACTCGTTCGACGGGAACTCGGGAAGGAGTAGGGGAACGGGCCGGGCCGAAGTTCTCCACCCCCCTGTTGACGCGGAAATCCCGGCTTCCGGCCTATGCTCCGGAACGACGAGGGGCCTCGCCCGCCGGGAGCGGCCGACCGTCGACGAGGCATTCTCGGCCTCGTAACCGCACTGGGTAAGGAGTCATCATGAAAACGAAGCTCGGTTCGCGTATCGCTGCTCTCCTCATCGGGGTTGCGACCCTCCTCGCGCTTTCAGGCTGCGACCTGAACGGCTCGCCGCCGGAAATAGGCTTTCAGCCGGGAACGGGGCCGTCCCTAAGCCGGACGATAACCGCGAATACGACCGGGACCGATACCGACGGTTTCTTCTATTCCTTCTGGAAGGGCGCGAACGAAGGGGGATACAACGGATCGGCGTCCATGACGATCGATACCGGCACGGCCGGGAACTACTCGACCACGTGGAACAACGTTAGCAATTTCACCGCGGGCAAGGGCTGGTCGAACGGCTCGGCGACGCGGGTGGTGAATTTCTCGGGCTCCTTCAATGGCGGGAGCAACGGCTACCTCGCGCTGTACGGATGGGCTACGACGAACGTCGCGACCCCCGCCAACTACTCCGTCGTCGAGTATTACGTAGTGGAGAGCTACGGGGACTGGGTTCCGCCCGGAGGGAACTCCCTGGGATCCTTCTCTTCCGACGGAGGGACGTACAATATCTATAAGATGACGCGGACGAACGCGCCGTGGATCGTCAACAGCGGCAACGGCACCTTCGACCAGTACTGGAGCGTGCGAACGTCGAAGCGCTCGAGCGGAACCATCACCTTCGCGAACCACATCGCGGCTTGGGCCGGGAAGGGCATGACGCTCAACAATGTCGGCGCGTACTACCAGATCATGGAGAGCGAGGGGTACCACAGTAGCGGAAGCTCCAACATCACGGTGAGCGACGGATCGGCGTCCTCGGGCAAGTGGAGCGGTCTGGGAAGCGGGACGAACGCTTCCGTCAGCGCGCTGGCGCAAGGAGCGGACGGGACGCTCTACGCGGGCGGCGATTTCACGACCGCGGGCGGCGTGGCGGCCAACTACATCGCCAAGTGGAACGGGAGCTCCTGGTCCGCCCTCAAGACGGGATTCGAATCTCCTGTATACGCCCTCGCGAGCGATTCTCGATACGTCTACGCGTGCGGCAAGATCACGGTCAAGGGCGTATCGGGTTACCAGGTGAGGAAGTGGAGCGGGACCACGTGGTACAATGTCGGGAAGCCCTTCAACGGATACGTGAACGCGCTCGTCTTCGCCTCTGACGGAAAGCTCTACGCGGGAGGAAGCTTCTCGAAGAACGGGATCATTACCGCTCTGAACATCGCGCGATGGAACGGATCGAACTGGGTACAGGCCGGGGACGGGCTGAGTTCGGAAGTGAAGGCGCTCGTTGCGGGCAGCAACGGAGTCTTGTACGCCGGAGGATTTTTCACGAAATCGAAGAACACGACCGCGAGATACATCGCCAAGTGGGACGGGAGCGTATGGACCGAGGTGGGAGGGGGCATGGACAACTTCGTGACGTCCTTGGCCTACCGGGATAACGTCTTGTACGCCGGAGGAAGTTTCTCGAAGGCCGGCACCGTCTCGGCCGCCTGTGTCGCGAAGTATTCCAATAACGCTTGGTCGAAGATCGGAAGCGGCATGAACGGAACCATTCGGTCTTTCGCGTTCAATAGCGGGGGGAATTTGATCGCTGGCGGGAGTTTCACTACCGCGGACGGGAGAGAAGCGAAGGGAGTCGCCAAATGGAACGGGAGCGCCTGGTCCGCGATGACCACCGGCCTCACGGGCGGCCCTGTCGGCAGGGGCGGTGATAGCGGAATCACCATGATCGCCATGCTGGCCACCTCGAGCGGCATCTACGGCGGCGGCTGGTTCACGGCGGATACGGGTCCTCACGTGGCCATCTACAAGTGAAAACCGTATCCGGGCACGGCCGGGAAACCGGCCGGCCCGGGTCGGAGAAGTCCGCGGCCTTGCGATGATTCCCGCTCGACTTCCCGCTTCCGCTGTGGCACAATGGCGCGCGGGCCGCGACCATACCGCATCGGCGCGCGAGCCGACGACGCGGCCGGACCGCCATCGCGGCCGGATCGCAGCGTCGGGGGGAGTTCGTGAAGGAAATACGGGACGAGGGCCTGAGATCGCCTGGACGATTCGCCGAGACGCCGGAAGCGGGGATCACGAACTGGGAGCGGGCGGCGGGCATCGCCCTGAGGACCGTGAGGAACAACCTGGCCGCCTTCCCGCCCGGCTCGTATCCCGCTCCCTCGAGCGAGGGGAACCGCTACCGCGCGGTGCCGAACGTCGAGTGGACGTCGAGCTTCTGGACCGGCATGCTCTGGCTGGCCTTCGAGCTCTCCGGAGACGCGGAGTTCTCCGGCGCCGCCCTGGCGCAGATGCCGGATTTCGAGAGGCGGCTCGAGAAACGCATCGCCGTCGAGACCCACGACCTGGGCTTCCTCTACAGCCTCTCCTGCGTGGCGGCGCATAAGCTCATCGGGCACCGTCCCGCCCGCGAGGCGGGGATCAGGGCCGCCGGCCTCCTCATGGAGCGCTACCACGCGAAGGCCGGCATCATCCAGGCCTGGGGGAACCTGGGCGATCCGTCCCAGCGCGGCAGGATCATCATCGATTGCCTCATGAACCTCCCGCTCCTCTTCTGGGCTTCGGAGGAGACGGGCCTGCGGCGCTTCCGGGACGCTGCCATGCGCCATATCGACGCGACCGCGGGCAACCTCCTCCGGGACGACGCTTCGAGCTTTCACACCTTCTTCTTCGACGTCGATACGGGAGTACCCCTCCACGGCAAGACGGCCCAGGGAAAATCCGACGATTCCTGCTGGGCGCGGGGGCAGGCCTGGGGCATCTACGGGCTCGCGCTCTGCCACCGCTACGCGGGAGAGGACTGGATGCTGGAGACGGCGGCGCGGCTGGCGCATTACTTCCTGAACCGCTTGCCCGAGGACTATGTCTGCTATTGGGACCTTTCGATCCTGGAGGGCGGTGAGGAGCGCGATTCCTCCGCGGCCGCCATCGCGGCCTGCGGCCTCCTCGAGCTCGCGTCCCGCCTTCCGCCCGAGGACGAGCGGCGGACGCCCTTCGAGAACGCCGCCCGCCTCATCGCTCGGTCGCTCTCGTACCACTACGTCCCGAAGCCGGAGGACGGATCGAACGGGCTCCTCCTCCACGCCGTCTACAACAAGCCCGCTGGCGAGGGCGTGGACGAATGCTGCGTCTGGGGAGACTACTTCTACCTCGAGCTCCTCGCGCGCCTCATCCTCCCCTGGAGGCCCTACTGGTGAGGCGGCCATGAAGGCGTGGGATCTGCCGATCGCGCGCAATCTCTTGCGGACACGCGAGGACCTCGCCCTGGCCCTGGACCAGCTCATCGAGCCGCTCCTCGGCCGTTTCACGCGCGGCGGCTCGGGCCTCCACCTGGGGAACAGCTCCGCGCTGTACGACGACCGGGTCGCGCTCCTCGAGGGAATGAGCCGCCTCCTCTGGGGCCTCGCGCCCTACGCGGCGGGCCTATCGGAAGCCGGCGGGACGCGAGCCGGGGGCTCGGTCCGACCGAGCGGATCCGCGGAACGCGCCGTCGGCGCTTCGGACCGGGCGATCGAGATCATTCGCGGCGGCCTCGTCGCCGGCGCGGATCCTTCCCACCCTTCGTACTGGGGCATCGGGGGCGACAGGGACCAGCGCTACGTTGAGATGGCGTCCATCGCGCTCTCGCTCCTCATCGCGCGGGAGGCGTTCTGGGATCCCCTTCCCGAGGAGAGCAAGGCGAACCTCGCCTCCTGGCTCGGCGCGATCAATTCCGTGGAGCTCCCGCCCACCAACTGGGAGTTCTTCCGCGTCATGGTCAACGTCGCGCTTCGATCGCTCGACAGGCCATTCGATCCCGAACGGCTCGAATCCAGCCTCCGCAAAATCGAAAGCCTCTACCGGGCGGACGGATGGTACGTGGACGAGACGAACTACGATCTCTACAATCCCTTCGCCTTCCATTTCTACGGACTGTGCTACGCGAGGCTCGCCGGGGACGACGACCGCTCCCGCGCTCAGCGCTTCCGCGAGCGCGCGTCGCTCTTCGCTGGCCAGTTCCTGCCCTGGTTCGAGCCGGACGGAAGGGCCGTTCCCTTCGGCCGTTCGCTCGGATATCGTTTCGCCGCCTCGTCCTTCTTCGCCGCCTGCGCCTTCTCGGGCGAGGAGGCCGCGCCCATGGGAGAACTCAAGGGCCTCCTCCTCCGCAACCTCCGCTGGTGGCTCGGGCGGCCGATCCTGGACCACGAGGGCGTTCTCACGATCGGCTACGCCTATCCGGATCTCGTCGCGGCCGAGCAGTATAACTCCCCCGGTTCGCCGTACTGGGCCCTGAAATCCTTTCTCCCGCTCGCCCTGGGAAGCGAGCATCCCTTCTGGAAGGCAGACGAGCGCCCGCTCCCTCCGCTTCCCGCGACGTCGCTTAATTCCGTCCCCGGCCTCATCGTTTGCCGGGACGGGGGCGCGGAGTCGCCGGCGTTCGCCGCTGAGGCCGCGCCGGCCGCGGATCGAGCCGATCACGTCTTCATGCTCAACGCGGGGCAGTATCCCTGCTGGGAGTCGACGAACGCGGCGGCCAAGTACGCGAAGTTCGCGTACTCGTCGCGTTTCGGCTTCTGCGTCTCGCGTTCTTCCTACCATCTTCCCAAGACCGGCTGCGACTCCAGCCTTCTCTTTTCCGAGGGAGACGGCTATTGGAGGGAACGGCGGCAGAGCCGGGACCGGTTCGCCTGCGCGGATTTCGCGTACTCGGCATGGAACCCATTCAACGATCTCGAGGTGCGGACCTGGCTGTTTCCCTGCGGTCCCTGGCATCTCAGGCTCCACCGCGTCGAAGCCGCGCGTCCGTTCGAATGCGTCGAGGGGGGCTTCTCCCTTCCCGAGTCGACGGGCTTCGAAGGCCCATATGAACCGATCGTCCGCTCATCGGGCGACGGAGCCGTCTCGGCGGAGTATCCCTGGGCGGGTGGAGGGATACGGGACATCCCCTGCGGGGAGCGATCAGGCGGCGGTCGGTCCGGCGGATGGCGGGACGCCGGGCTTCTCGCGCCCGATCCGAATCTGAATCTCCTCTATCCGCGGGTCCTCATTCCGATCCTTTCCGGTAGAATCGAATCCGGCCTCGGCTTCCTCGCCTGCGCGGTCCTCGCCAGACCTATCGAGAACGAAGGCGACGCCGCGGCGTTCCGCTCGGCCTGGGAATCCCCGCCCGCGCTCGCGATTGATGCGGATAGCGGCATCGCGGAGATATCGTGCGCGGGGCGAGTCAGGCGGATCGATACGAATCGAGTTCCGCGTCCATGACGAGCGCGAACTCGAACTCGACCGCGAATCGCGATGAATTCGCGCTGATGGCGTAATCCACGCAGGCGATTTCGGCGTCGCGCCCGTCAGGCGTCCGGTGGGCGTGCAGGGATACGGTCGGGATCGCCCCGGCCCCGTGCCCGGTGAAGCCGATTTCGAGGCGCCCTCCGGGAAAGGCCAGGCGGCAGGATCCCGTCGAGCCATCCGCATCGATGCCGTTCACATCGACACCGGTCACGAAGCGCTCGATGACGCGAGGGGCCTCGCCCGTGAAGGAATACTCGTCCCGGAGGCGAAGCGTCCTGAACCCGTCGAAGTCGAAGCTCCGCGTCAGGGCGGCGAGCGCGGGGAGATCGTACGCGCGCGCGATGTCCATGGTGAGGCGGGCGCCCTCTCTGCCGAATGAGCATGAGACGTCGCGGGCGGCCCGCGATTCGCCCTCGAGCTGGCCCTTCCCGCCGATGATCGGGAGGCTGTGCCCGAAGGAGGAGGCGCAGAAGACCCCGTAACGTCCTTCGCCGAAATACTCCTTCGTGTACTCGCCGCGTCCGATGTCGGCGATGAACTGGACGGAGCCGCGGGCGAGGAGGAAGGAGCCGACGTCGTCGTGATTGTGCGGTTCTCCGTTGTGCCCGCCCTTGGCGGCGAAGGCGAGGCCGTCGCCCGGGCCCGCGGGGCAGAGGAGCCATTGCGCTTCGGGGAGCCAGGACGGCCCGCGCCGTGGAGAAAGGTAAGGCCTGCCGCCGCCCGAGCCGTGGTTCCGTTCGGAGGGGGCGTTTGTTTCCCCGGTCGCGCTCAGGGCCGTTTCCACGATCGGCCTCTCGATCGTTTCAACGCTCCAAAGGAGATCGCGGAGGGAGAGGCACCAGCGGCCGTGACGGTCATCGGAGAAGGCGCCGGCCCGATCCGCGGGAGGCCGTCCCGCGTCCGGGTACGCGCGGGAAATCCATTCGGCCAGGCCGATCCTGAAGGGTTCGGTCCCCTCTCCGTCGGCGAAGGAAACGGCGAGGGAATCGTTCAAGTACGCTTTTGCCTGGAAGGCCGCGATGCGCGATAATTTTTCGTCCTTCGAGGGATCGATCGCTCCCGCCGTCGCTTCGCTGAGGAGCTCGGAGAAGGAGAGGAAGAATCCGACGCCGTAGGTCCAGTATCCGAGCCCCTCGAGGCAGGCCCCGTCCTCGGGGAAGCTCTCCAGGAAACGGCCCAGGCTCGGAAGGACGCGCGCGAGGATATCCGCCAAGCGCCCGTCGTCGTCGACGAGGTAGAGCGCGGCGGAGCCGATGGAGCCCGCGCACACGGCGCACCAGTTGTTGCGCATTTCTTCCCAGGGCCATGCCGCGCCTCTCGATAAGAAGGGCCTCAGGACGCGGCGTTCGGTCTCATCGCGCATCAGCGCCTTCGTATCCGGATGGAGCGATTTCCCCAGGAGGGCGCGGATCTCGGCGAAGGCGAAGGCGGTCTCGCAGGCGAAGAGGTCCAGGGCCTTGCCGTGCGGCGCGTCCGGCCGCGGATCGGTCCATGAGCTCCCGAGATGGGCGGGGAGGGCCCAGGTCCGCTCCGCCGAGATGGCGCCGATGACGTCGCGGAGCGCGAGCGCGCGCCGTTCATCGGGGCGGAGCCAGACCGAGAGCGCGAGCGCGACGAGGCGCGTTCTCCGCTCGAAATAGGGCGCCTCGAATGCGGATCGATCCCCGGTCTCCTCGAAGCGCCTGAAGAGTTCGAAGGGGAGGTCGGGGACCGGGCGATCCGAATAGGCGGCGGCGGCGGCGGCGTGAATCCCATCGATATACGGACGGAGGCTCGATCGGGCGATGATGCCGTCCCTGAACCGGTGATTACCGGCGCGGAAAGCGAATAGGCTCTTTTTCCCCGCGATGCCTTTCAAGAGGGCGGAGAAGATCGCGTCGCGGTTCAGCGAGAACGGGTCAGCCCTTGACGCCACTGGACGCCACCCCTTGCACGAAGAAGCGCTGAAGGGAAACGAAGAGCAGTATGACGGGCATGAGGGAAACGAGGGACGCGGCCATGATGAGCGCGTATTCCGCGGAATACTGGGCGATGAACATCCTGAGGCCGAGCTGGATCGTCTTGAGCTTTTCCGACGAGAGGTAGATGAGGGGGCCCATGAAGTCGTTCCAGACGGTGACGAAGCTGAAGATCGTGAGCGTGGCCAGGGCGGGCTTGGCCAGGGGCATCATGATGCGCGCGTAGATCCCGAGGTCATTGAGCCCGTCGATGCGGGCCGCTTCGGAGAGCTCCTTGGGTATGCTGATGAAGAACTGCCGCATGAGGAAGACGCCGAAGGCGGTGAAGGCCTGGAGGAGGACGAGGGCGGCGTGCGAGTCGTTGAGCCCGAGACGGCGCATCATGATGAACTGCGGGACCATGTAGACCTGCCAGGGAATGGCGATCGTGGCGACGTAGCCCAGGAAGATGACGTCGCGGCCCTTGAAGCTGAGCCGCGCGAAGGCGTAGGCGGCGAGGCTGCTCGTGGCGATCTGGAGCGCCGTGATGATCACGGTGAGCTTGGCGGTATTGAGGATGAAGGTCAGGAAGGGGACGCGCTCCCAGATGAGGCGGTAGTTCTTCCAGCGCGGCTCCTTCGGGATCCAGCGGAAGGGGAAGCGGAACACGTCCTTGTCCATCTGGAGCGAGGCGGAGACCATCCACAGGAAGGGAAGGAGCATGGTCAGGGTCAGGACGCCGAGGACCGCGTAAAGGAGGACGGTCTTCGCCGCGTCGCACGCCATGCGCCGGCCGAGCGCCGTGGATCCGCTCACAGGTAGCTCACCCATTTCTTCTCCAGCCTGAACTGGAGGACCGTGATCGCGAGGACGATGGCGAAGAGCGCGAGGCCGATGGCGCTCGAATAGCCGAATTCGAAGTTCACGAAGGCCTTGTCGTAGATGGTGAAGACGAGGACGTTGCTCGCCCTGCCGGGGCCGCCCCCCGTCATCACGAAGATGAGGTCGAAAACCTTGAAGCTCGAGATGGTGAGCATCATGGTCACGAAGAAGGTGGCGGGCGTGAGGAGGGGGAGGGTGATGCGCCAGAAGGCGAGGGCGGGGCTCGCGCCGTCGATCCTGGCCGCCTCGTAGAGGTCCTTCGGGATCTCCTGCAGGGCCGCGAGGTAGATGATCATGTAATAGCCCGCGTTCTTCCACACGCTCGCCATGATGACGGTGGGCATGACCCACTTCGTGGACGCGGACCAGCGCGGCGGATTTTCGACCCCGAGGGAGGCGAGGAGGCCGTTCACCGGGCCCATGGAGGGGTGAAACATCATGTTCCATACCACGGCCACCGCGACGAGCGAGGCGACGTAGGGGAAGAAGAAGGCCGCGCGGAAGAAGTTCCTGCCCTTCAGCTTCCTGTTGAGGGCCACCGCCAGGCCGAGCGAGCAGGCGAGGGTCGCGGGGACGGTGCCTAGGACGAAGACCAAGGTGTTGCGCGTTGAGATCATGAAGGTCTCATCGCGGAGCATCTGCCTGAAGTTGGACAGCCCCGCGAAGGAGATGGGGCTCGAACCGTCCCATTTCATGAAGGAAAGGGCCATGGCGAAGACCATGGGCGCCAGGGTGAAGGCGATGAATCCCAGGAGGTTCGGCATGATGAACGCGTAGCCGACGAGGTCGGCTTTCAGCGAGCTTCGCTTGGTAGTCGGCATCGCGGGGCTGCTCCATTCAGCTCGGGCGGAGGGAGGGGGCCGCGGGCCGCCCGAGGCGCCCGCGGCTCGGGGTTTTCATTTCCTGTCCAGTTCTTCCTTGACGCGGCGGCTCATGTCCGCGAGCCCCGCGGCCACCGTCTTTGACTCGGTCATGATGAGCTCGTCCTCCTCGTTGAGGATCTTTTCGATGATGGCGGCCTTGGGGTGCATGGGCAGTTCGAGCCTGACCGTCACGGTGGAGAGGGCCTCGGCGCTCCCCTTGTCGGCCGGGAAGCCCTCGAGCTTGATGAGCTGGCCCAGCACCGCGGGGGTCCGGATGGCGGGGAGGGAGCCGACCTTGGCCAGGATCGCGGCGCCCTCGGCCCCGCAGTAGAATTTCACGAAGTCCCAGGCCGCGGCCTTGTGGGGCGCCTTGGCGTTGATGGCGAGCGACGTGATGGTGCCGGCGGTCGTGCCCGCGGGGACGCCCTTGGGATGCGGGAGCTTGGCGATTCCCCACTTCATGTCGGCCTCGCCCGCCTTGATCTTGCTTATGAGGGTGCCGATGAACCAGGATCCCATCGGCATCATGGCGATCTGCTCGTTGTACCAGAGGCCGGAGTAGTGCATGTTTCCGACCTTGAGCGAGGCGAAGTCCATGATCGTCTTATCCTTCTGGAGCCCGAGGACCAGGTCGTAGTAGGGCTTCATGAAGGAATAGTCGGTCGTGATGATGGAGTTCTTGCCGTCCTGGACGGAGGGGAGCTGCTTGGTGGATCTCCAGATGTGGTAGTGCGTGCCGTAGACGCGGTCAACGCCCGAGCCGGAGGCGACCTTGCGGGCGAGCGCCGCGTACTGGTCCCAGGTCATGTCATTAGTCGGATAGGCGACCTTCGCCTTGTCGAAGGCGTCCTTGTTGTAGTAGAGGATCCAGATGTCGCTGCGGTAGGGGAGGGCGAAGAGGCTCTTATCCACCGCGATCTGGTCGGTGACGCCTGAGTACTGCTTGAGATCGATCTTGTCCTTCTTGATGTAGGCGTCGAGCGGTTCGAGCTGGCCTTTGCCCACCATGCTCGCGTACATCGGCATGTCCTTCACGGAAATGAGGTCGCTGTCGTCGCCGGCCGCGAGCATGATGGCCAGCTTCTGGCTGTACTCGTTCGCCGGGATGTTCACGAACTCGATGCTCACGTTCGGATGCTTGGCGACATAGGCGTCGATCATCGGCTGCATGTACGTCGTCTGGGAAAGGTCCCAAACGACCATCTTGAGCTTCACGTCCTCCGAGACGGCTCCTGCGGCTACCGAGAGGAGCAGGGCGATGAGGAGCATCGACTTCTTGATCATGGAGACCTCCTTGCCTGGACTCGTTCGATTCGGAATAGGATATCAGGGTAGGCCCGAATTCTCGGGCCGTACATGCAAGAATCTCCGAAATTCCGCAAGCGCGTTCTCTCGCCTCGCATGGAAAAAACTACGGAAAATGGAATATCCTACGGGCCGTCGGCGGACCCGGCGGACGGGCCGTCAGCCGCGATCCGCTGGCAGAATTCGCGCGGCGAGCAGCCGGCGAAGCGCTTGAAGACCTTGCTGAAGTAGAAGGCGTCGTCGTAGCCGAGATCGAGGGCCACCTCGAACAGCCTGCGTTTACCGCGACGGAGGAGATCCTTGGCGCGCTCCACCTTCGCCCTGGCTACGTATTCGTTGAAACCCGTACCGGTGGAGCGCTTGAAGACCGTGCTCAAGTGGTTCGGGGTCACCCTGAAGGATCGGGCCACGTCGGCCACGGCTAATTTCCCATGGATGTTCTTTTCTATATAGTCGCGCACTCCGTCCGCGAGGGGGCTTCGATTCCCGCCTCCCCGGGAATCTTCCGTCGATTCCGCGCCGGATGGATGGGCGCCGGTTATGGCGTCCGCCCCCGCGGACGCTTCTTCGCCGATAGCGGGGCGCCAAGTCATCCGAGGGGGCCGCGAGGCGTCCTCCCTCGCGGCGAGGAAGGCTCCGGGCAAATCGCGCGGGCCCTCCACGGGAGGCGAGATCCCGACCGCGAGCGAGAGCCCGAAGAATTTTTCCACCATCTCGGCGGCATCCTCGAGGAGCGCGCGCGAACGGGCTTCGCAATCCGCCTCTCCGGGTCCGAAGGACAGGATCAGGGAGAAGCCGCGTTCCCCGGAATCGCCCGCGATGACGGCGGCCTCGCGCCTCGCTATCTGGACGGCCATGTCCTTGGCGCAGCGGTACGCCCGCTCCTCGTCCTCCCGCGCGAGGCGGTCCGGGCGGAGAAACGCCGCCCGGGCGAACGCGAGGCAGAGGGGCGGGGGCAAGGGGGCGAAGCCCTCGCGCTCGAACGCCGCGCGCGCTTCCGCATCGCCGCGGTACTCCCCCGAGAGGAAGCGGCTCAGCGAGGGCGTCCGGGTTCCGCCCGAGGACGCGGCCACGTCGACGGAATCGCGCGTTCCGCGCATGCGGTCGACGACGGCCTTGGCCCGCTCGACGCTCGCGCGGAGCGATTCCGCGTCCAGCTCGATCTTCACGAGGAAATCCACGGCCGATAGCCTGAGCGAGCGCCGCGCGCTCTCGAAATCGGCGTAAGCGGTGAGGACGATGAAGGCGGGGGGACGCTCCAAGCGCGAGCGGCAGCGCTCGATGAGTTCGAGTCCGCCCATGACGGGCATCCTGACGTCGGTGATCACGATATCGGGCTCGAGCGCCTCGATCGATTCGAAGGCCCGCTCGCCATTCGGGGAGGTTCCGGCCAGGGACACGCCGATGGAGGGCCAGTCCAGCATCGAGGCGAGGCCCACGCGGGAGAGGGGCTCGTCGTCGACGATCATCAGGGAGTACACGATTCCACCGTCGTCCTGCGCGGTATGACCATAGATACCCGCGTGTATGAGCCCGGCTCGCTCTCCATCTCGATCCCCGAGGATTCGCCGAAAGCGAGCCTAAGCCGCTCGTCGACGTTGCGGAGCCCGATGCGGTTGAAGGCTTCCTTGTCCGACGGACCGCCCTCCAGGGCCTCCCTGACGCGCTCGGGGCCCATCCCCACGCCGTCGTCAGTCACGGAGATCCTCATGCTGCCGCCGTCGACCGGGATCGCCTCGATCGTCACCGTCCCCGGTTCCATCTTGGGTTCGATCCCGTGGAGGATCGCGTTCTCCACGATAGGCTGGAGCATGAACTTGGGGACGAGGCAGGACTTCAGCTCCCTGTCCAGGACCGAGACCCTGAGCTTGAAGAGGTTGGCGGAGCGGTAGCGCTGGATGACGCAGTACTCTCCCACGAGCTCGAGCTCGCGCTCAAGGGTGATGAAGGGCTCCGATCCGAGCGCCGCGTGCCTGAGCAGGGAAGCGAGGGCGTTCACCACCTCGGCGATGCCGGGGACCTTCTGTATCTCCGCCATCAGCTTCACGGTTCCGAGGGCGTTGTAGAGGAAATGGGGGTTGATCTGGCTCTGCAGCATGCGGAACTCGATGTCCTTGCGCGCGTTCTCGGACTCGATCCTGCGCTTGATGAGGGCGTCGATGTCGCGCGACATCCCGTTCACCGCCCTGCCGATGTCCCCGAGCTCGTTGTCCCACTCGATGGAGGGGTCCCGCGAGAAATCGCCCGTGGAGACTAGGGCCACGCGGCGGTTGATGGAGGCGATGGGGCCGTTCACGGTGCGGTTCACGAGGAGAAGGAGGAGGGCGGCGAAGAGAACGATAGACCCGGCGGAGATCGCGAGGAGCCGCGCGAACACGCGGTTCTGCCGCGTGAGCTGGACCGTGGGCAGGGTCTGCGAGAGGATCCAGCCGGTCTTGGCTCCGGCGGACGCGATCAAGCCCCGTTCCGGATAATCCGCGCCGGGATCCGGCCGGACCACGCCGCCCGAGATCTCGTGCGTCGCGCCCCCGATCGTAATGAAGAGGCGCGCGCCCGGATCGAGCTCGAATCCGGGGAGGAAGCGTCCGACGATGGAGGCGTTGACCGCCAGGAAGCAGAAGCCGCTCGGCTCGCCTGAGTCCGCCTCGCTCCGGATCGTCCTGGAGTACGGGATCATGGCCCTGCCGTCCGAGAAGAAGAAGGGTTCAGCCATGATGGGGCCGCTCGGGCCGCCGGGGAGGTCGGCGATCCCCGCCGCGGCCTTCCTCGCCGCCTCGACGTCGCTGAAATGCCCCTGGACCGAGCCGAGCTGGATCGACCTCCCGTCGTCGCCCGCGATGATGAACTTGTCCACGTAGGCGTCGAGCCCGCTCGCGAGGAGCGCGTCCCTGAGCGAATAGAACGCGTCCAGGGACTTGGACTTCATGGACGAGGGATCCCCGGTCGACGCCTCGACGAAGGCGGCCACGTCCTCCGAGACGGTGGCCCAATTGGCGATCTGGACGAGGCGGTCGACGTCCCGGTCCAGGTAATCCATGGCGATGCGGAGGCGGTAGCTCGTGGATTCCGCGAGGCTCTCCTTGAGGAAGCCCCTGAGGGAGACGAAGGAGACGACGATGAGGCTCGCGAGGACGGCGACGGCTAGCGCGAGGCTGTAGAGGATGAGTCTCAGCTTGATACCGGCCTTATGGCGCATCGACGATCCTCTCCTCGGTTTCGGTCCCGGACCCAGCGCGGCGTCCGGCGGTCCGGCGCCGGAGTCGATCCGCGGATCGAGGACGCGGCGCCGTCGACGTAATGATAGCAGGTTCAGCGCCTTTGTAAAGAAACCATCGGTCCAGGGGCGCGGTGTGGATCGGCTTTCGGCATGGAGCCGGGCGATGCTCAGCTCCGCGCTTCCCGTTGACATGGAGGCGCGTAGGAGCGTCGTGTTCGGGCTCTCGCAGGACCCGGAGAACGCGGACCTCTCCCGGGGCTAGCCGTCGGAGAACAGGGCGAGGGCGGTCTCGGGACGGCGGCGTCGTGACCATCGAAGCGCCGATGGAGGCAGTAGACATTACATGGGAAATTTTTAGTCCGGGCCGATAGGGGCGGACTCCTCATGCGGGGCCGTGCGCTAGGATCGGGTATGTTGACCGGAGCGGCCAGGACTTCACGACCCCTTCCGGGAACGAGGATTTGCTATGGGAGGCGAATATGTCGAGATGGTACGCATGCATCGTGGTGATCGGATTGTCCTTCGTCATGCTCTCGGGTTGTTCCATCGCGGGAGGTCCTGGTGAATTCGCCTGGACTCCTGGAGAGGTCACGCGTATCCTCGGAAACGGTACGGTATCGAATAATATCACCACAGTGACGTTTCGGCCGAACGAGCGGTTGACGGACGTCGATGTCGTCATCCCTGATGCATTGAAACCCTATGTGTCGGCGAAACCTTCCCATTTCGACTCGGTCCAGGAAGGGGCCTCGTACGAGATCATGCTCTCGTTCAGCCTTCCGTATGACGCCGCCGAGACCATGATCCAATCCGAAATCTCCTTAAGACCGAGCGAATCCGCCGACCTCAAGGGCCTTCGCGTCACGGTATCAGTGGACTTCGGCGATTTTACCATCGCCGATAATGTTCGCGTGCTTTCGGCGGAAGCGCTTTCCGGGATCCAGATCTTGGACGAAGACTATTCATTGAGGTTCGCTTCTTCCCTGACGGAGATCTCCAGATTACAGACTGGCGATATTATCGTGGCGGGCTTGTCAGCGCAGACGCCGAAAGGATTCATGAGGAGAATCATCTCCATCGCCCAAACGGCGTCCGGATACGACCTCGCGACCGAAGGCGTCGCGTTCGATGAGGCGATACTTTCGGGATGCCTGACGATCGATCAAGATATGACCTCATTCTATAGGGATTACTTTAAGCGGGATCATGGGTTGCAGGAATCGCTGAGGCGGCTGAACGCGGATGTGAGTCTCGGCCCTGCTGACGGATTCAATGTGGAACTCGCGGATTATCTCCTCGTCGATCTTGACGGTAACGGACAGACGACCTACGACCAGGTCAGGGTGAGCGGTACGGTCACGATTAAGCCCACTGTGCGGATCGTGCTCGACCCGGGTACGCAGTATTTCAAATTCTCCCCGAAGATCGAAATGACGGCCGATGTAACCTGTTCGGCGGAATTCGACCTCGTGGACTTCGAGCGCGAAATCGATATCGGCGTATTAGAAGAGCTGTTCGAATTGATGCCGCCGATCACCGTGACGGTAGGACCCATCCCCCTCATGTTCTTTTTCAGCTTGGACCTCCACGCCTCCTGCAGCGGAAGCATCTCCGCCGGAATCAGCACGTCGCTCCAGTACAAGGCGTCGGGGGAGTACGGATTTGAATACAACAATGGCGTTCATACTCCCATCAAGCAAGAAACGACCTCGATAGAATATCTTCCCCCGTCCGTATCCCTGGGCGGGAATTTCAGATTGGGTTTAGGGCTGAAGGCGAACCTGAAACTCTATACGATCGTAGGTCCCTACGTGATGGTCGAAGGATATAGCGAGCTCGAAACAGACGCCTTCTCCACGCCTTGGTGGTCCTTGTATGGCGGATTCAACGTATATCTCGGGTTCAGCGCGGAGGTTCCTCTGGAAGACGTGAAGCTTCCATGGTTCGCAAGCTCCGATCTATTCGACTACAGCACAATCCTGTACGGGACGAAGAGCATGATAGCCTGCGCGGATGGCGCATATGACGAGAATCTCAGTTTCCTCAGCGTTGAATACGTCGATGGCCAGGACGGAACCCCTCCTCTCGGGATCTCCTGGGAGATATCGAATAACCTCAATTTGTCCTTCGATCTCGTGGTCATGATAGAGGCTTATTCGATGGAAGGGAGTATTTACACGAATTACAGCGAGTTCGAGTATCATCTGGGGCAGCAGGAGAACGGTTTTCTGGCGACACCGGACGTGGAGAATCTCGGTTATATAAAGTGGACTCTCACGCTGATGAATGGGAGTGATGAAATAGACGGAGCGCAGGTTTCCTGGGGTCCTCCCCCGTCGTGAAAGGAAACGCTCGATTCGCGGATCACCATCAGGGAGCGCAGGAAGAATCGCATTTCTTGATGGGCGTCTATTCCAAAAAATGGCCTCCGCGGTTATGATGTGTCCCGCGTAGGAGTGATTTTCCGAATGGAAAAAAACGCGTGCTCGATTACAGTGTCCATGGCCGGGCCAGGAGTGAGGCCCTCGGGGCTGAGGAGGTTCCCTTGATCGAGAAAAAATTTGAGAACCGGCTCGCCGCCCTCGGCATAAACGAGAAGGAGATCGGGGAACGAATATCGTCCTGCTGGAAGGCGATGTTCTACGGGCCCGAGGAGACGCGGATCTACGCGCCGGTCGAGCCTGATATGGGAGTTGTCATCGATACGGGCAACAACGACGCGCGAACCGAGGGCATGAGCTACGGCATGATGATGGCCGTACAGATGGACGACAAGGAGCTCTTCGACCGGATCTGGCGCTGGGCGCTCAAGTACATGTACCAACGCGAAGGCCCGTTCAAGGGATATTTCGCGTGGTCCGCGAACCTGGACGGGAGCCTTCGTGCGCAGGGGCCGGCGCCGGACGGAGAGGAGTACTTTGCGCTCGCCCTCTTCTTCGCCGCTCACCGATGGGGCGACGGGCCTGAGCCCCTCGACTATTCGACGATGGCGCGACGGATCCTCAGCGATTGCCTCCACAAAGGCGAGCCCGGCAATGAAGGCGCTCCCATGTGGAACGCGGACAACGCCCAGATCCTCTTCGTGCCCGGCTGCCCCTTCACGGATCCCTCCTACCATCTCCCGCACTTCTACGAGCTCTTCGCGCTCTGGGCCGACCCCGAGGACAGGCCCTTCTGGACGCGGGCGGCGGAGGCGAGCAGTCGGTACCTACCGATTGCCTGCCACCCCGTCACCGGCCTCGCGCCCGAATATTCGGCTTTCGACGGGACGCCGCATAAGGCGAATTGGGATTACGGCCACCACAAATTCTACAGCGATTCATACCGCGTCGCGGCCAATATCGGCCTCTCCGCCGTCTGGAGCGGCCGCGACCCTGCCTTGAGCGCCATCGCGGACCGCATCATACGCTTCTTCGACGACAAGGAGGCCGGCGATCTCAGGATGTACGAACTCGACGGGACGCCGTGCGAGGAGCCCGCGCTCCACCCGACGGGCCTCATCGCGACGAACGCGATGGCTGCCCTCGCTCTCGACTCAGGGGGCGCGGCCGATCGCGCCGTCAGGCGCTTCTGGGAAACGCCTCTCCGCGAGGGCGTCAGGCGTTATTACGACAACTGCCTCTACTTCTTCGCGCTTCTCGCCCTCGCGGGCCGGTACCGGATCTACTGAGCGGCGCCCGGCGCCCAGCGGATGATGCGGAATCAATTCTTCCTGATTACTCGCATGAGCAGATCCAATATCACCACGGAGCAATCGATGACGCGGTTCTCCGGCCTCCGCCAGGATTCCGAGAGCGGAAAGGCGGTATACGGTTTCTTGGCGACGCTCGCGCTGGAATTCCAGAGGCCGTGCTCCCCGCATTGATTCCAGACGGCGTTCATCGCGCCTCTCGCCATCGTTCTCCAATACGGGAAGCGCGACAGCAGCTTATGGGCGCGGATCCAGGACCAGATACTCTTGTCGGCCATGGCGCGCGGCGGTGCGAGGGGGCCGTCGCACGCGTAGTAGATGCCCTCCCGGGAGCCGAGGACGTGGGACAGCGCGGCCCGTTCGAGGCTCGCGGGCAAGGGCTCCCCCGCGGACGAGAGGATAAGAAGGGGATACTTCCGGTGGAAGGGCACAGGGTCCTTCATCCGGCACTCAAGGAGGCGGTTGAGGGCGACGATCTCAGCGTCGCGATCATATGCACCTGATGCGAAGGAAGCCCGGAGCGATTCGATCCAGAGCGTCCTGAACGGAGGGAGGAGCGAGTGGCTCGGATCCATCTCAGCGAGGACGGCCGCGGCGAAGTGGCGTTCCCAGATCGGCCAAGCGAGGGGATTGTCATGCTTCTCGGGCGGATCGGGCCAATGGGCCTTCCCCGTCGCGTAGAGCGTTACCGTCTTGAGCGTCTTGCGGAGGAGCGGCCCTCCGGCGTCAAAGCCTGAATCCAGCGCGGCAGTGATGGCCATCTCCGTGGTGGGGAAGGGCGCTTTGAGGCGGCTGTTCCTGGTATGGAACCTGCCCCAGGTCCCGTCAGGGAGTTGCGTAGAGCTGAGAAGCCGTGCGATCGCGGTTTCTCCGAGCGCCCGCTCGGCGGCGCGGCGTTCCGCGTCCTCAGGCGGGAGCTGGAGCAGGTCTTTCAGGGTGCGGAAACGCGGAACGGGGTCCGGCCCCATGGAGAGGAGGCGCTCCGCCGCGCGGATCAGGTCCTTTTCCGTGAAGGCGGGTTTCACCTCGCCGGCTCGGCCGCCGCGCATATCAGCGTCCTCCGTTCGTCGGTCGTTCGTTCTTCGCGAACCAGGAGAGGAGGAGGCGCATGCGGCGATGGGATTGCGCATGGAATAATCATAGGGAGGCGGAACGGGATACGCAAGGTGAAACGGAGCCCGGCCGTTCCCGCCCGTGCTCCTCGCGAAGGCATGGATCACGGCGAGCGCGGCGACTGCCACGGCGGTCATCACTGGCACCGCGGCTGGGGAGGCGGACGCGGGAAATGGGCTCATGGCGGGTGGCAGCGTGGCGGAGGCGGGGCGTGGGGCTGCTGCGGGGACCGCTGAGGCTCCGCATCGAGGCGGAGGAGGGAGAGACCGGCCTCCTCGAGAGGGCGAGGCGCGACGGCATCACCTTAGTCGGGCCCGGCGAGGAGGCCGGCCTCGTCGCCCGGCCCTCCGCTTCCGGCGGTGACGGCGCCGCCGGCCCGATCGACCGCCGTTCGCTTCCGCCGCGCGAGATCGAGATCCTCGGGTACCTCGCGGACGGATGGTCCAACGCGGAAATCGCTTCGGCCCTGGGCATCGGAGTCAGGACGGTGCGGTTTCACCTCGAAAATCTCTACGCGGCCCTAGGCGTGGGGAGGCGGGGCGAGGCCGTCCGCGAAGGCGCGCGGCTCGGGCTCGTGAGTTTCGATTTCTGACGCGGCGGCTGAGGCCGGCTATTTCCCGAAGAGCTCCGCCGCGCGGCGCATGGACGGACGCACCTTCACGGAGAAGGGACAGCGCGTTTCGCATTCGCCGCACTCCATGCATGCGGAGGCGGATACGGTGAGCGCGTCATAAGCCGTCCGGATCGCTTCGCTCGAGCCGTCATTGCCGGCGCTATCCAGGAGCTTGGTCACGGCGGCTATATCGATGCCGGCCGGGCACGGCAGGCAGTGATTGCAATACATGCATCGGCCCGATAGCTTCCAATCGGTCTTCAGGAGGGCAGGGCCGAAGTCCTTCGCCTCGTCGGAAGCGTCGAGCCAGGCCAGGGCCGCGTCCACCTCCGCGGGCGTCTTGCAGCCGGGGACGGCGAGGACCACGCCCGGCTGCGAAAGCGAGTATTGCAGGCACTGCGCGGGCGTCAGTACGATGCCGCTCGGATTCTCCGGCCAGAACACCCAACCGCCCGCGAAGGGCTTCATGGCCACGATGGCGACGCCTCCGCGCTGGCATTCGAGGAAGAGGTCGCGGCGCGCGTTCATGGGATTCGAGCCGGACTCCTTCAGTCCCTCATAGGGTCCCGCTTCCCAGAGCGACTCGAGCTTCACGTCGCCCGGCAGGATATCGAAGGCGGGATTCACGGGGAACATCAGGACGTCCAGGACTCCGCTCCGGACTGCCTCCATGGCCGCCGGCACTTTGTGGCCGCTCATGCCGATGGCGCGCGCGCGCCCCTCTTTCTTCCATCGCAAGGCTATCTCGAGCAACCCTCCGGGCGCGGCGACCTCCGCCCACTCGTTCGGCTCGTCCACAAAGTGGATCATCAGGGTATCGACATAGTCCGTTCCCAGCCGCTTAAGGAGATCCTCGGCGTGCCGCTCGGACTTCGCGGGCTCGCGCGTGCGGAAATACTGGCCGTCCTCTTGGAGGCAGGCCCCCATGTGCCCCTGTATTTGGAAAAGGCTGCGACGCCCTTTCATCAGCTTGCCGACGTGATCGCGGATATTCGGGGTAGGCATGAACAGGTCAATGTAGCTAACGCCCTTTTCCAGGGCCGCTTCCACCGTGGACGCCACCTGCTCGTAGGGCGCCTTCTCTAAATGCTCCAATCCGAGGCCGATGATTCCCGTTTCGATGCCGGTCCGGCCTAATATCGCCTTCTTCATGGGTGCCATTCCCTCAGTATACCATCATCCGAATGCCCGGGGGTCGGATCGAAGGCTCGATCGATCCCGGCCTCATCGATCCGCCTCAGGGGGGGTAAAAAAGAGAAAGGGCCATCCTGCTCGGATGGCCCTTCCCTAAACGGCTTTCGCGTTCGGCGTTTTTTTTAGTAGCGGTCATCCCTGCGGGGCTTGTCCATGGCTTCGTTCACCTTGATCTGGCGACCGTCGACGTCACGGCCGTTGGCGCCCGCGATGGCGGCGCGCGCCTCGTCCTCGCTGCCCATCTCCACGAAGCCGAAGCCCTTGGAGCGGCCGGTATCCCGGTCCGAGATGATGGCCACGGAGTTAACCGAGCCGTAGGTCTGGAAGAGCGCGCGGAGGTTCTCCTCCTGGGTGTTGAAGCTGAGGTTGCCTACGTAGAGTTTCTTTCCCATACTAAATCCTTTGCCGGCCTTCTTGGGGCGGGCGAGACGATGTATCCGCGCGAAAACGCGGACAGGGCAAAGGCTTTTCACTATCAATATTCTTGCGCGACGCCGAAAGGCGCCGCGGATGGATACTTCTGGTGTAAAACGAATGCTCCAAGGCAGTATACATCATTCCGCCGACAAGTTCAAAGCCCCTCCCGCGGGTACCGCCGGGACGCCCGCGATCCCGCGGCCGACGAGTGCGAGCGGAACGCGGAAAGAGGGCAAATCGGGGCCGAGCCGAGCGCTTTTTCAGAACGGGAAGTCGGACGTTCCGCCTTCCGGGGCCGCGTCGCCGTCCTTGGCTCCGCCGAGCGGCGGTTCGGCGAAAAGGTCGAGGGATGGCTTCAGCGCCGTTCGATGGACGGCGAGGCCCGATACCGAGATGGCTTTTCGGGGCTTGACCGGGCAGGCGTGGTGGCAGGCGCCGCAGCCGATGCAGATATCGCTCGTGAATACGGGTTCGGGAAGGCCGGTCGATCCGACGACCATCCTGACCGCTCCCGTCGGGCAATGCTCGGCGCAGGCTCCGCACTTGGTGCGATTGACGATGACGACGCAACGCTCCTTCACCAGCGAAGCGTCGCCGATCTTCGTGAGCTTCTTCCGTTCGAGGCCCATGTCCCGCAGGGCGCCCGAGGGACAGGCGCTCAGGCATGACGTGCATTCGAATTGACAGTACGAAACCTCGTAATCGAGGCGTGGGACGAGGAAGCCGCGGACTCCCAATTGGCCGAGCGATGGCTGAAGCACGCGCGAGGGGCAGACCGAGGCGCAGAGGCCGCAGGCGGTGCAGGTCGCGAGGAAGCGTTCGAGCGAGACCGCGCCCGGCGGTACGGTAGCGGGGGGAGCGGGTATGAATCGCGATGCCAGGGCTTTCCCCGGCACGGCGGCCAGGGCGAGCGTCGCCGCGCCGCCGCCCAATGAGGCCAGGTACCGCTTCCGGCTCAGCGCGTTCCCGAATGCGCTCGCTTCTTTCTCGGCCCGGCTGTATCGGATCGCCTTCGTCGGGCAGGCATCGACGCAGGCGAAGCAGTTCACGCAGCGCGTCGCGTCGAGGCGTTTGGCCGTGACGTCGATGCACGACGCGGGACAGCGCGCGGAGCAGGCCCCGCAGGAGACGCAGGCCGACTCGTCGAGGCGAAGGCGAAAGGGCGCGACGCGGTTTAGGAGGCCGAGGACGCTTCCGACAGGGCAAAGAAGGCCGCAGAACCACCTCCCCTTGAGTACGGCCATCACCACGATGGCCGCGAAAGAGGCCGCCGGGATCGCGGCGCTCCAGAAACCGAGGCCGGGGTTGTCCGCCCTCGAAAGGGCGCGCGCCACAGGCTTGAGGTCCGCGGCCATGAAGCGGCTGAAGACGGACCAGGGATCGATGTAGGAAGCGAGGCTCATGGTGCCTGAGAGCGCGAGGGCGACGGCGATAATGAAGGCTACGGCGCGAACCGCATTCCGCGGGGCGCGATAACGCCGCTTGCGGCGGCCCAAGAATGAGGCGAGGTCCTGGATGGCCCCCAAGGGGCAGAGCGCCGCGCAGTACCAGCGCCCGAAGAGGCCCGAGAGCCCGAAGATCGCGACGGCGAGCGCGAGGGCTTGCACGACCGTCGCGGCCAGGAGGCCGGAGAATCCCTCGAGGGCGGCGCGGAGGACGCCCGCGGAGAGCGGGAAGAGCTGCCAGGAGGCGACGACGCCGACGAGAAGCTCCGCTACGGCGCTCGAGAAGATGAAGCCATATAGCGATATCGCAAGAACGAGGGCCGCCGCCAGGATGCGGACGGCTCGTGGGAGGCTTATCCTCCGCTTCGATTTCCTCATGAGGAGGCGATCAGTCGGCGAATGCGCAGGTTCGGAAGGTCGGAACGTCCCAACCCTCGCGCTGCGCCCCCGTCGATGTAGCCGTAGTCCGACGCCTTCTTGCCCATCGCCGCGGCGGAGGCGGCGTCGATCGCGACGATGTCGGGAGAGATCATGAGCATTTTCTGCTCGTCGTACCTGCTTCCCGCGTAGCCGCGCGGGCCGCCCGACATCATGACCTTATGCGCGTCGACGACGTTCAGGACCGGACGGCGCACGAGGCAGGCGTCGGCGATGCACGCATCGAGGCCCTTCAGGTGGAATTCGTTTCGATCCCATACGATGCCCATGAAATTCTTCATGGCGCAGGTCATGCCGGCGCCGGAATGGTTTTTCAGGATCGGGACGTTGATGAAGATGTCGGATTCCAGGATGAGCTCGTGGACCTTCGTTTTCTTGAGGGTCTTGCCCCCCGCGACGGCGACCTCCTGGTAGAGGGAGGAGGAGTCGCCGCTCACGACCTCCGCGCCGCCGTCCCTGGCGTAGCGCTCGATCTGCGAATTCTTGTAGCTCCGCGAGCCTGAGTCGCAGCTGTGGTCGAAGACGTATACCTTCTTGGCGCCTGCGTCTAGGCAATGCTCGACGATGCGCTTGACGAGGGCCGGATCCGTATTGGCCGCCGCTTCCGGGGGCTGGTCCCAGCCGATGTTCGGCTTGATGACGACGGTCTGGCCTCTGCGCACGAATGATCCCATGCCGCCGTATTCCTTGATGGCGAGGTCGAACATCGCTTCCGGCTTTCCGCCCTTCACGGCGACCAAGTCCGGCCTGGCCGCGGTGGAGGCAGCGTCCTCGGCCAAGAGGCGGCCGGGGCCCCGGTCCATGAAGAGCGCGGCGTTCGCGGCGCCGATCCCGACCAGTCCCTTGAAGAACTCGCGCCTATCCATCGTCGTCCTCCTCGAATCCTCAGCGTCGAATCCGCGTCGAGGAGGCCGACCGTCGCGATCAAGCCGCCCCGAACGCGGAATGGATCCAGTGTACGACAAAAAAGCCGTTCGTCAATTCGTTAAATGGATTTTCAGGCGACGTCGATCCGTATCCTGAATAAAAATCGCCTCATCAACGCTCTCGCCGCCCATGCCGTTTTTCCGCGATCGTCCTATAAAAGTCCGAGGGGCGCTCGTTCGCGGGAATGGAGAAAAGCCGCTCGATGGCCATGCCCGCGGCGCCGAGCGTCATCGAATCATGGGTCAGTTCAGGAAAGTCCACGGTGATCTCGTGCAATGAGGGGTAATACGAGGTTTTTTTTGAAATCTCGTTGAAGCTTTTGACGAAGTCGGCTTTGTCTCGGCGAAGGGAACCCAGAATGAACACCTTATCGACGTCTAGGAGCGTGGAAACGTAGCTGATATCGTAGACGAGGGAATTGTAATATTCTCTCAAGAGTTCCGGTTTACTTTTCAGCTGCAGGCGCGTCATGTAATCTCCGAATGACTTTATGCCGCCCGTTTGAGCGAGGTGGCCCTGCATCCTGACTTCCCCTGCCCGGTGATTGCCGCCTTCATACGATTTCTGGTCGAAGAAAAGCGCCATCCCGTGAATGATCCGCTTGAACTTGTCCGTCGGGGGATCGTTCTCGACGAACTCCATATAATGAAGGAGAAAATCGCTTTTCTCCTTCATAAAGCAGATTAACCCCCAGCCGATGCACCGCGCGTCGTTATCGTAGAAAACGGGGAACTCCTTCGTTCCGATTCTTTCAGGGAGGATCATGGGAGACGTCACGCCCAGAGGCTCCGACGCGAGCAAGGTATGCGCCGTGGTATCTATTACCCCCGGCATGGCGATCCCGAGCGCCCCTATCTCCAGCCCCGTTTCGTGGAGGTAATACGGAAGCATGACGTTCAGGAAACTCTCGAGATCCGAGGATTCGCGTTTCCAGGTCTTTTCATGCAGCTTCGTTCCATTCAGATCGCATATCACGAGGTCGCAGTTCTCCGGTTGGATCTTCACCCCCGCGACGTTCAAACGGTTCGCCCTGATGCGGAGCGGCAGTTTTTTCGTATGCGCATCCGGACTCTCGATCCATCCGTCCTTCTCGAGGAAGCCAGTCAACTGAGTGACGATGGATTTATTGATATTCAAATGCTGGCAGAGCTCGGATCGAGTGATTCCGGGGCATTTGTATACCATCCTGAGAATCGAGCTCAACTGCCATACGGTGACTTTCCCTGACGAGACGGCTTTCAACGTGGAATCTCCTTACGCATCCCCTTGGGTCATTACTCTCAACACCATGTATCGAACGTATGAAAAAGCATACAGTCTCTATTACATACTGCCATACACTCATTAGTCAAGAATTACATACTAATATGGAATAGTAATATATACAATATATAGTATATAAATATTGACTAAAAATTCTTTTTCGTTATAATACCGGGAGCATCTGTAAAAGACTTTTTTCGATTTTAAATACCAGAACGATGGCGAGACCGATCAAAAGCGCCATCTCGAATAGAGAATCAAGAACGGAGTCGATGAGGACGTGACCACGCCGATGATCGCTTTCAGATTCATCATCTCGCTCGCGGCGCTCGCCTCGGGGATCGCGGTGCTGATCCTCGCCGCCGATCCCCTGCGCCTCAGCCGGGACCCCGCGCTTAGTCTCTTGATAATTCCCATCGTACCGGAACTCGCGTATGTCTCCATCGAATCCCTTTTCCTCATTCTCGCGTTATCGAAAATCCCCCCGCCGCGCGCTCTCGGGGTCCTGTCCGAATGCGCGGTCGCGGCGCTGGGACTCGCTTACGTCCGTTTCACCTACCGATCCTGGGAGGTGAACGGCATTTCGACGAAGGGGTACGTACCCTTCCCTTGGTTCGTGGCGGCCACGGTCGTGAATATGATCATCGCGTCGGCGCGCATTCCATTCCCGTCCCTCCCTCCCCGCTTCACGATCATGAGCAAGATCCTCCTCGGCGCGGTGATGCTTTACGCGGCGACCTGCGCGGTGATCGCTCGAGGGAAAAAAGGGGACATCTACCCGTCCACCAAGGGAGGTTTCTGGATGGCCTTCTGCATGCTCGCGTACGCGCCCTTCGTCGGCATCGCCGATACGTTCTCGATCCGAACTGTCCTGCTCTCCCCGGACCGCTTGGTCTCCCTGCAACTCTTTCCGGCCCGGGAGCTCTTCACGCTTTCCCTGTTCGCCATCCATATGGAACCCTTGTATTCCCGAATTTTCAGGAAATCCGCGAAGAGACCGGACGTCCTTTCGAATCGGGAACGGCAGATCGCCGGATGCGTCGCGAGGGGAATGTCGAATAAGGAAATCTCGGAGATCCTGAACTTGTCGCTCGCCACGGTCAAGACGCACGTCCGAAACGTACTAAAAAAGACAGGCGCCGCATCGCGGGCCGACCTCGCTTCGACCGATAGGGCCTTGGTGGCGTGAGGGAAATCGTCACGCTCGCTCCGATGCTTCTCGCGCTTTTTTTTACCGCGATCATAATCGGGGGGATCGCGTTCCGTTCGCTCTACGAACGCTCAACGGGATTAGCCGCGTTGCTCTTTCCCTTCTCAATCCTGTTCGTTTCAGGATCGATAACGTTTTTTCAAATGCTTTCCGGCGTCCTCGGCCTCGAGGCCGGACCGGTCATCGTCCTCGCGGAATCCTTCCGCATGCTCACCGGGCTCGGATGGTTCCTGCTTTGCAGGGCTCACTTGAAGCTTCATGGGATCCTCGGCTTCAGGCGCCGCCTCACCGCACCCCTCATCATCGTCACGGGAACCTGCGTCGCGGCGTACGCCGTTTCGAGCGTCTTCTTCGAAGGCTCCGCGTTTCACAAGGCGGCCCTCGTCGCCGGTCGAACGGTCATGTCCGCGACAGCCCTCTTCGCCGCGTTGACGGCCATAATATCGCTCCGGAAGGGAATACGATTGTGGCCGTCATCGCGGGCCGGCGTCAGGATGGCGATCTTCGCCCTCATCGCGTACCCGGTCTCGCTCCTGGCGGAACGATCCGGCATGCGGCTTCCCTTCCTCGATGCCGACCACGGCGTCTTCGAACAACTGTATCCGTTTTTTATGGCGGTCTACGCAACGCTGGCGATACCGGCCCTCGTGTCGAAAGCCAAAGGGCCGATGGCCGAACCGGGCGACCGACGGGCAACGCTCTCGCTTACGGACCGCGAACGGGAAGTCGGGCTGCTCCTCCGCGACGGAAAATCGCTTAAAGAAATCGCGAGCGATCTTTCAGTTTCAGTCGCCACGGTGAAAAGCCATTCGAACAGCCTGTACAAGAAACTCGAAATCTCTT
>CAZIEI010000011.1:0-4506 GCA_964538705.1 uncultured Spirochaetales bacterium
TCCTCCCGATCCCGCAGCAAGGAGCTCCCGATGCCGGACACGGTACACCTTGACTCGATCGACGAGATCTCCCGCGCCTTCATGCCGCCCGAGCACGGCCCGGGAGGCGACGACCTCTACCCCTGCATGACGCCGTTCCTGAAGCCGGGGCTCTACCGGGCGCTGCACGCCGACGAGATCGCCACCCTGGTGAAGAACAACAACTACGCCGAGAGCTGGGCGGAGATCTTCGTGACGGGCGCGTTCAAGGCGAACCTGATCGTCAACTGCGAGTTCTACGGCCGGGTCCTCATCGGCGACCTCACCCCGCGGTTCATCGAGTACCACGACCTGAGGCTTCCGGTGGGAATCCGCAACTCCACGATCATGTCCTGCCGCATCGGGGACAACGTGGCCATCCGCGACGTGCACTACCTCGCCCACTACGTGATCGGGAACGACTGCATCCTCTTCAACGTCAACGAGATGCTGTGCACCAACCACGCCAAGTTCGGCAACGGCATCGTCAAGGAAGGCGAGTCCGAGGAGGTCAGGGTCTGGCTCGAGGTGGCGAACGAGAACGGGGGGCGCAGGATCCTCCCCTTCGAGGGCCTCATAACAGCCGACGCCTACCTCTGGTCCAAGCACCGCGCTGACGACGCCCTCATGCGCAGGCTCGTGGAGATCACCGAGAATGGCTTCTCCGGGAAGCGGGGATTCTGGGGCGAAGTGGGCGACGGGACCGTCATCAAGGACTGCCGCATCATCAAGGACGTCCGCTTCGGTTCCCGCGCTTACGTGAAGGGGGCCAACAAGCTCAAGAACCTCACCGTCCTTTCCTCACCGGACGAGCCCTCGCAGATCGGCGAGGGCACGGAGCTCGTGAACGGCATCATCGGGTACGGAAGCAGGGTCTTCTACGGCGTGAAGGCGGTTCGCTTCGTCGCCGGAAGGTGCACGCAGCTCAAGTACGGTGCCCGCCTCATCAATTCCGTGCTCGGGGACAATTCCACGGTCTCCTGCTGCGAGCTCCTCAACAACCTCATATTCCCCTTCCACGAGCAGCACCACAATAATTCGTTCCTGATCGCGACTACGCTCATGGGCCAGTCCAACATCGCGGCGGGAGCCACCATCGGCTCGAACCACAACACTCGCGCCCCCGACGGCGAGATCGTGGCGGGTCGCGGATTCTGGCCCGGGCTCTGCGCAGACTTCAAGCACAACTGCCGCTTCGCCTCCTTCGTCCTCGCAGCCAAGGGATCCTATGCTCACGAACTCGATATTCCCTTCCCCTTCTCGCTGATGTCGCTCAGGACCGGCGACGACCGCGTCCGCGTAACGCCCGGATACTGGTTCGCGAACGGGACCTACGCGCTCGCGCGGAACGAATGGAAATTCCGCCTTCGGGATCGCCGCGCAGTGAAAGTCCAAAACATCGAGATCGAGTACCTCGCGCCGGACACGGTGCAGGAAATGCTTTCCGCCCTAGGTCGCCTTGAGTCCCTCGCGGGCAGGACCGCGCTCGAGTCCGACGCCTCGGACGGAGAACCGATCGTCGATCCATCCCTCATGAAGAGGTATGGAGGCGTCATCGAGAAGCCCGCCCGAGGATGGAGGCTCTACCGAGAATTCTGCTCGTACTTCGGGATAAAAACCCTCCTCGATCGATTAGGGATCGATTCCCCGTCCGGCGGGAAGGATTTCGCGGCCCAGGCCGCCGCCTTCGCGAAACGTCCCCTCAAAGAAGCCTGGATCAATCTCGGAGGCCAGGTCATGGCCTCATCAGACCTCGAGTCGATACAGCAGGACATCAAATCGGGTGCTCTCGACTCGTGGGACGCCGTCCACGCGCGCTACGCGGAGCTCTGGAGCGGCTACCCGGAGGATAAGGCCCGCTACGCAATCCACGTCCTCGAGTCGATCCGCGGAAAGGCGATCGCGAGTTTCTCGGCGAGCGACTGGAAGGAACTCCTTGCAAAGACCAGGGAGACATTCTCCCGGATATACGAGTCCGCCCTGAAATCGCGTAAAAAGGACTACGAAGATCCGTTCAGGAAATCCGTGTACGATTCGGAATCGGAAATGATCGCCGTCCTCGGCAGAATCGAAGAGAATCCCTTCCTCGGCGACTTGAAGGCGCGTACCGACGCGTATCTCTCCGTGCTCGACCGTCTCGTCGCCTCGATCTAGGCCGCGGCCCTCACGCGCCGATCGAGAAGATCTCCTCGGGGTCGAAGAGAAAGCGGACCTCCTCCTTGAAATTACTGTCGGCATCGGGTACGTAGCGTATCTCGTAATGGAGGTGTGGTCCGGTCGATCTCCCCGTCTTCCCCGTCTTACCGATGATGTCGCCCGCCTTCACCGACGCGCCTTCCTTGACAAGGGGGTTTCCGTCCAAGTGGCTGAAGAGCGTCACCAGGTCGCCGTGCCTCAGGATGATGTAACTGCCATACCCTGGTTCTATTCCTGTCCTCGCCACCGTCCCGTCGGCAGGACTTTTCACCGGACTCCCATAGGGCGTCACGATGTCGATTCCGGCGTGGAATTCCTCGCCTCCCGTAAACGGGTTCTTCCTGATCCCGAATCCGGTCGTGACCAGGGCCTTCGGCTTCCCTAACGGATGAGCGAGCGGTAGGCGGGTTCGCGTCGCCCGTATCTCCACATCCTTCCCGTTCAGGTCGAAACGGAGAATACCGTCGCCGCCGTCGCGCTTGAATCGAGGCCTGAGCCCGATGAACCCGTAGCAGAGCGTGGCCGCCTTACCCTTCGCCCCCGCGCGCTTGCTCAGGGAAAGGAAGACTTCAGGATCCACCGCGTACAGTTTTCTGAAGGGCGCCTTGGTGATCTCGATCCCGTAATGGAGGATGGAACGCGAGCATCGTCCCGAACCGCCGACCTTCCCGATGACCTGTCCCGCCCTCACGACCTCGCCCTTCCTCACGAAGGTCCGCTTCGCGAGGTGGCCGTAAATGCTCGTGAAGGATATGTGGTCGATGGCGATGAAATACCCGTAGCCTTGGGAAAAGCCTGTCCGCGACACCCGCCCCGCCCCGCTCGAGCGGACCTCCGTGCCCGCCTCCGCGTCCAGATCTATCCCGGGATGGAAGCGTCCGGGGCCCGTCGGAGAATTCTCGATCAACCCGAACCCCGCGAGCACTTCGCGCTTCGCGTCGCCGAGCGGATGAAGGAACGGGAATTCGGTCCTGAGCCCGCGTTCTTCGCGCCCCTTCCCGTCAATGGAATACCGTACCACCGCTTCATCCGGGCTGAGCGAAGATTCGAAGGAAATAGATACCGCCCGATAAGCCTTGGGTACGATACCGTCCTCATCAGCGACCGGCAAGACGGCCTGAGCCGCGAGGATGGATGCCGTCGCGAGGAGCGCGAGTGCAACCGAGAATATTATCGCGTTCCGCCGCGCGGATACGGCCATCAAATTACGTCCCTCATCCCCGACGGACAAGTTCGAAATCGAGATACCCGCGCTCGACGTCAACGGAAACGAGTTTCGCCTCGACGGCGTCGCCGACATCGACGCCCTGGGACCCCCGCGCGAGCCGTCCTTCAACGGGGAGGTCGCGGAGCCTGATCCATATCCCCTTCTCCGCGGCTCCGGTGACAATAGCGCGAAAGGTTTCCCCATTCCTACCTTCGAGCAAGAGGGCTGCCGCCGATTTGGCTACTTGGCGTTCGACCTTATTGACCACGTCCTCCCGTTCGCTGCACCGTACGCCGAGTTCGACGAGTGCCTCCTCGGAATACGGAACGGGAGAGCCGCGGAGCGCGGCCTTGAGGAGCCGCTGCGTCACGAGATCGGAATACCGACGGTTTGGAGCCGTCGAATGGGCGTAATCCTTTACCGCGAGGCCGAAATGGCCTTCGCTTGTCTGCCCGGGGAATTTCGGCGCATATTCGCCCGGACCCAGGAGCTTCACCACGGAGAGGGAAAGGTCGGGGAAACCCTCAGGATCGCGCGAGCGTTCTTCCGACAGGAAAGCCGAAAGCGCCTTGGGATCCGGTTCGACTGGGAGCGGGCGACCACGTTCGGCCGCAATCGCCGCTATTCGATCCCATCGCTTCGGTTTCCGGACGACCCGCGTAAAGACGGGAGCGCCCTTCGATTCCAGGAATCGCGCCACCGCGCCGTTCCCCGCTATCATAAGGTTCTCGATGAGTTCCTGGGCCCTGTTCTTCCCTGTGGGTTTTAGCTCCTTGAGCGCGTCGCCCGAGAAGACCGGGCGGTATTCGCGGGAGAAAAAATCGAGCGCCCCGCCGGAGAAGCGCTTCGCCCTCAGCAAAGAGGCGACCCGGTCCTGTATCCTAAGGTTGGCTGCCAGCCCCGGCACCGCTGACATCGCTGGGGGTTCCGGGCCCTCCCCGTCCAGCCATCGGGCCACGCCCTCGTAATCGAGCCGCGCCTTGTTCCGCACGATGGCCCTGAACACGCGCTCCTCGATAACGCTCCCGTCCCGCGCGACCCGCATCTCGATGATGATGGCCTTCCGGTCCTCGTCCTGGTCGAGG
>CAZIEI010000011.1:4516-16567 GCA_964538705.1 uncultured Spirochaetales bacterium
TGGAAAGCCGTTCGGGAAGCATGTGGAATATCTCTGCGGCCGTATAGACCGTACTCGTATTATGGCCGGCCCTCGCGTCTATCGCGCTTCCGCGTTCCACGAGATCGTCGACGTCCGCTATGGCTACCATGACCCCCGTAGTACCGTCTTTCTCCGCTCCGGCGACGCTCAGCTGATCGAGATCGCGCGAATCGACGTTATCGATCGAGCACCAGGGCAGGGCGCGGAGATCCTCGACTCCATAGGCATCGACGCTCGCGGCGGCCGACTTCTCGATGCGGGACAACTCCATGAGGGCTTCGGCGGGGAAATCGGGCATAAGCCCCCGCTCAATCATCGCCTTTCGCGCGATACGCTCGAGAAGCTCCTTATGCGAGGACCCTGCGATGCCGCTCATGGAAAAAATTATACCATGGATGGAAAAAACGCGACTATCGCGTTCTCGCCATGATATCATCTCCTCTAGGAGCGGATATTATGCCAGAGAAGCACGTACAGCAGCCCGCACGGGCCATCAAGGACGGCGTCACGCGGAGCGTCATCTACACCGATCGCCTAATGACCGCGATCATCGATTTCATGAACGGTCCCTGGGCCGAACCCGATCCTTACCATTCCCACCCGCACGAGCAAGCGACCTACGTGGCCCAAGGAGAGATCATTTTTTATTGCGAAGGGCGGCCGGAACAGCGGCTATCCGAGGGACAGATGTTCGCAGTCCCTTCCGGCGTCAAACACACTATCAAGGTCCTGTCCAAGACCGCCCGCCTCGTGGACAGCTTTACGCCGATCAGGGAGGAGTTCAAATAAAAAACGCCACGGACAAGCGGAAGACTTCATAATAGGACGAAAGTCTCATCCTACCGGTTCACGTGATCGTGGCAACCAGCAGGCTCGCGGCGCAGCCTCGGTCAGCACGACCTATACCCGTCCATGTCCTTGAAATCAACCTCGTATTTCCTTCCGTTCGCGAGCGTCACGCTCGCGCCGAGGGCGGAGTAAGTCCGCGTCACTTCCTCTATTTTGATGTCCTTGATGAGGAAAAGCTCCTCGTCCCGCCATTCCTCGCCGTCGGTCCGGTGGAGGAAAACCGAGATCATGAGCTCCATGGGCGGATTCTTGGCTATGCGCTTCTTTCGCAGGAACAACACCGTGCTCATATCCGCCTCGGCGTTCCGCCCCTCGTGCTCGAGGCTCTCGAGCGAATCCCAGCCTGAATACTGAACGAGCGCGAGGCTGCGCCCCGGGATAGTCGCCGTCATCGCGACTAGGTTCCCCTTCTCGATCCTGCGGATGATGGGCATTTTGCCGTCCACGTGCGGTAAGCCGTAATGCCCCAGGGTGAGTTCGTGCTCGAAGGCCATCCGGGAACGGTCCACCCTGATCACGCCGCCGGGAATGATGATCTCCGCGAGGTCGATGATGTATCCCACGCCGTTATTGGGCGGCTTCCGCATGATGGCCTGACGGTACGCCACGCCCTTCCTGACGCCGTTGTAGAGCATGCTCTGCGAGGTCGTGAATCCCGCGTTCCGTTCGGCGTCGTTCTTGAGAACGTGGCCAGTGAGGTAAAAATTGACGTCGTCCCCGCGGACGTCCCGGGGATCCAGGCTCCGGAACGCGTATTCCATGGCGGTCCCTCCCTGTGGATCGTGGTCCTCCCAGGGAAAATGCGTATTGTAGGAAAGCTTCGAGTAATTGGGGTCCTCGTAATAGACCTTGCCCGGGATGATCTCGGAAGTGCCGGTCTTCCCGTGGTTGGCCAACACAATTCCCGGATTCCCGAGCACGGTCGTGATCGTCTTTTCGCCGAGCTTTTTCCAATATCCCTCGTTTTCCTGGGCCGTCCAGAAGGGGGAATCGTCGGGCAGGGCGAGGCAGATGAAGGGCAGGAACATGATAAAGGGGCTTCCGGCGCAGCTGTAGTTCTGAATGGCGAATTCGCGGTGCCCGTAGAATCCGAGGGCCGGGACGTCGTTCTCGATGAAATCCTCGCGGGCCACGAACTGGAGGATCGAACCCGAGCAGAGCCGCCGGGCGAATCCCGGATCGAGGGGCGATTTGCCCTTCATCATGAATGAGACCGGAAAGCCGCCCGAGATCCAGGTCCGGTAGCAGATGCTCCTCGCCCACATGTTGACGTAGCCGTCACGTCCAAAGAAATTGACGTAGGTCTTCATGAGCTCGCGCGCGGAGCGCTCGATGGTCTCCGCGATATCAGGGTAATGCTCGTCCCCGAAGGTCCGGTTCCAGATCATCATGTATACGATGAAGAGGCTGATCGTGTAGTAATTATACGTCTGCTCCAGGTACCAGCCGTTTCCGGAATGATATGATGCGACCCAGAGGAGATGGCCCTTCAGAGCCTCGTCATCGATCTCGTATCCATGCTTCTTCAGGAAAGAAAGCGCGACGATGTTGAAGATGCGCCAGTTGTTCTGCGTCGTGCGGTGGTGGGCCCAGGCGGAGATTGTCTTGGCCATCTCGTCCTGCTGGTCTTTCGTATAATCCGGCCACAGAACGTCCGGCAAGAGGAGAAGCGTCTTGAAAAGCCCACCGAACTCGCAGGTGAATTGGTAGGTGGCGTCGGGGAGGTCTTGGGGCAGCGGCAGGGAATTCCAGTGCCCGGGCGTGAGGGCGTTGTAGATGTGCTTCCCGTAGTACTCCCGGAGCTTGATGCCTTTGATGCTGACGTCGCGATCGTTATGGATGAGGGGTCCAGCTAGGGTGAAGGTCCGTTCGAGCGCTTCCCATTCAGCGGAACGGTATCGCCAATCGGGCGCGTCGGGCTGGGGATAGGTCTTGCCGGCCACGATGGGGAAATCGATGGGGGTATCGATCGAATCCACATGGCGGAATGCGCGTTCAAGCAGGTATTTAGCGCAATCGACATAGTGCTTTTTCGTCATGCCCGTGAGTGGGCTCCGGTTCCAATCGGGATCCGTGACCTCGAAAGCGTTTTTCATCCTCATCACTCCTCGGTATCGAATACATTCCAGAGGAATCTATATCGATCGCGAGGCGATGCGCCATCGAGAGAATTACTTAATTTTTCGCGTATTTTACTATTTCGGGCGATCTTCCGAAGAACGGGGCGGGAGATTTGGCGGGACATCATGCTGAACCGGGGAGTCTTCCGCGGCACGGGAACCGAATACTCTATCGAATGCAATCTGGCCAGACCAAGGAAGATAGGTGATCAATCCCTTCTTCGCCTTCACCGCGGCTACAAGGGAAATCACCATGTACGCGATGTTGAGCGCAACGATCATGCCCATGCACACGCCCCAGGGGATGAACTCCGCGGCACCAACGGGCTTTTCCATTACGAAGAGAACGCCGAGGACGATGCCCCAGACGATCACGCCAAAGCTCACAAGGGAAACGGGTATCTGCAATAGAAACGACTGAAGCGCGTGGAACGCTACGAACTTGGAGCGTTTCTTATGATAATAGTAATACGCCGCCGATGTGGGGATCTCGGCGAGGGGGATGGGAAAATACAGCGCCGCGAACATCATAATGTAGGCGCCGAACGCATCCTCCCGTTCGCTTTTCGTCACCTCCTCGGGCTGAGGAAGGCGAATGCTTGAATCCTTGAAATTGTTCTCAGTTGTCATGGGATCATCATACGCTCACGGTTTTCGCCAGACAAGCCACCCGAATCACATTTTCCAACTCAGGCTGAATTCGATCGGCTTTTCGAGCACGAGTGCCTTCATGGCCGGCACCGCCACGACGAGTACGTTTCCCTCGAGCGTGCCCCCTGAGGAGGCGACTACTTTTCCCGGAGCGATCAAGCGGAACACGGCATTCGAGGCTTGGAAAACGGGAAGGTCCTTTTTACCGATGAAGGGAACGAGGGATTGCGCGTACTCTTCCTCGGTGATCTCGTCCCCGTAGAGCGCCGGCGGCGCCAGAAGCTCTATGAAGTCGCGATCTAGGCCGATGAGGAGGTCCGAGATGCCCGCGGAGTTGCTCCGGTCCAGCTTGAAAGCGAGGGTCGCAACGCCCCCCTTCTCTTGATACGAAAAGAAGGATGTGGACGTATCGCCATCGGAGCCGAGGGCAGCGAGCGCCGGAACGCTCGCCCGTCCCTTCAGGGACATGGCGTTGGGCTCCTCCAAGGAGAGGATCTTCACGTCTTTCCGGGAAGCGGCCGCGGCCCTAATGCCTTCCACGTCAAAGGTCATCGCCTTGCCCTCGGTTTCCTCTCCCGTGAAAAGCGCCGCTTTTTCAGCCATGCTCCTCATCACAGCCTCGTTCGCCTCAAGGCTGAAACGGATATCGGCCGCACCGCCTTTGAGGATCGAGACGTCGTATCGAGCCGAGCATCCGGCGGCGGTCAGGAGAAGCGCGCAGGCGCTCATCAAACGGGCGATATTCTTCACGCTTATCCTCCGTAGCATTCCAGTTCTGAACTCATAGACGGGCACGCGTCCAGCCACATCTTTTCTTGCTGAGCGTAATCAAACCTCGGGGATGCGGTCCGCGTTACGCGCTCGGCGTTATTTCCGGCCATAGACCGGCATGGGCGCCGTCCGGCCCCGCATGAGCACCTCGCCGAGCGGCAGGAACTTTGATTGGTTTTCGAGGCTGAGTTTCCGGTAGATATTTTGGTCGATGACGATGTCTTGCCGGAATTCCCTGCAGAGCCCTTGCATCCGGGACGCGATGCTCACGGGATATCCCAGGAAGGATCGTTGGCGTTTCTCGGGTCCGCCTAGATCGGCGACGATCACTTCGCCGCAGGAAACGCCGATCCCGACGCCCCGGACGATCGGGAGGTTCCGTATCGCGAACTCCTCTTGGAAGGCCGGAAGCTGATCGAGGAAATCCAAAGAGCAGTTCACCGCTTGATTTGCATAGTCCTGCATCCCGGGCCCGAAGGTGATCATGACCGCGTCGCCCATATGCTTATCGATGGCGCCGCCGTACTTCGCCGACAGGACGCTCCACGTGGAAAAATAGAGGTTGAGGCATTCAGCGATGGCCTCGGGCGGTTCCTTCTCCGTGATCTGCGTGAAGCTTCGAATATCCGCCCAGAGGACTGAGATCTCGGATGTATCCGTGGTCGTGGGCGGCGGGGCGGGTTCAGTGGCGCGTGCCTCGGGATCGACCTCGAAAAGAAAAGATATCCGATGCTTGAGGGAGATGATCCTGATGCGGCCGATGCCCAAGATACAACCGATGAGGAGACAGGCGAAGATGGCGAAGCGGTTGCGCGGGGCGGTCACGAAGCCCGCGAACGACGGGATGAAATTGAAGATGCTGAAGAAGTCCGAGGCCTGGGCGCCTGAGAGTAGTTCGGCCGCGGATTTGACGCCGAAGGAGAGCATCAAGTCGTAATAGAAGGTGAGAAAGATGAACACCAGAACCGTGCCGATAGAGAGCACAAATTCAAGAATCTTTTTCCCGCCCATCGTGCTCGAGCGATTCGCGAATGCCCGGATCAAGGACAGGGACATCTGCGTAAGCCAGAAGAAAAGCAGGTTCATGTTCAACGGCGAGAGCCCGCCGTACCAGGCCTGGATCACCGTGAACAGGAGAGGGCAGATTAAAGATAAGCCGAATCGAAGCGTGGTCCTGTCTCCGAACCGGACGAGGAGACCCGTTTGCGCGATCAAACCGATCGTCAGCACGAGAAGGCTTGGATTCTGAAAAAGATTGATCCGCTCGACGGCGAGCGCGAGCACGATGAAAAAGAGGGTGTATTGCCCTGAAGAAAGGAGCAGTTCGTCGAGGAACCGCCTGATCGCATGAAACACGCGGCAAGTATAGGGATGGGAGGATTCCTTGTCAAAAGTCCCGTGACGCGAGGATGAGAATCAATAAGTTCATAGAATTAAAAAAAGGGGGTGTTTCACGTGAAACACCCCCCGATCCGCATCAGTCTTCCGATTCCTCGTCAGGTTTTGGTTTTCTCCCCTCCGAGGAATCCTCATCCTCTGGATTTTCTATCGGAATGCCTTCGTTCACGTTCCCGGCGTTTTCGGTCTCTAGGAGATCTCCTTGAGTGGGTTTCGCGAGGCGTTCCCTTCGCCCCTCATCCGAAGCCGCGGCGATCTTCTGTTCTTCGTCTTCCCGAACGATCTTGTCGAGGCCGGTTACGAAATCCGGCCGCTCGATCGTCACGATTTTCACTCCGCGGGCGCCCTTGCCCTGGATGCTTACGTCGCTCGCTTGGAATTTGATCGATTTGCCCTGCGAGGTGATGACCATGACCTCGTTATCATCCTGCACGGTGATGGCTCCAGAGAGCTCTCCCGTTTTATCGTCGGGAACGTAGATGACCTGTCCCCTCGTTCCCCGGCCGTGGGCGTTGAAATGGGAGAACTCGGTCCGTTTACCGTATCCATTCTCACTCACGAGGAGCATCTTCTCGGCGTCGTTGACGCGAAGCATGGCGGCGAGCTCGTCGCCCTTCTCCAAACGAATGCCGATGATGCCGCGGGACGCCCGTCCCATGGATCGGACATCCGTCTCGGTCATTCTGAGGGCCTGTCCTTGCCGGGTGATGAGAACGACCTCGTTTTTCCCCGTGGTGAGGCAGGCGCTGACGAGATGGTCGCCGTCATCGAGGGAGATGCCGATGATACCGCGCGTCTTGGCGTTCCGGAATTCGCTTGTCATCACTTTCTTCACGACGCCGCGGAGGGTGCCCATGAGGAGGTAGGTATCCTCGGTGAAGTCCTTGAGATCCACGATCGTGGTGATTTCCTCGTTCGGGGAAATCTGGAGGAAGCCCTTGATATGGCTGCCCCGGGCGTGACGGGAGGCTTCAGGAATCTCGTGCACCTTGATCCAATACGCCTTTCCCGCGCTCGAGATGAACATGAGGTAATCGTGCGTATTGGCGACGAAGATCTGCTGAATGAAATCGTCCTCGATGAGGGTCGAGGCGTTGCTGCCCTTCCCTCCCCTGCCCTGCGCCCGGTAGGCCGAGGTTGGAATGCGCTTCACATAACCGCGATTGGAGATGAGGATGACCATCTCCTCCCGCTTGATAAGGTCTTCGATATTGATTTCTTCGACCTCGTCAGCGACTACCTCGGTCTTGCGGGAATTCGCGAACTTCTCGCCGAGCGCCCGGCTTTCGTCCTTGACGACGCCGAGAATTTTGGCCTCCGATGACAAGAGGTCCTCTAAATGGGCGATGAGGGCGCGAACTTCCGCTAATTCCGCCTCGATCTTCTCGGTTTCCAGGGAAGTGAGCTTCCCGAGCCGCATGTCCACGATGGCCTGGGCCTGTATTTCGGAGAGAGAGAAGCGCTCCATGAGCCGGAGCTTAGCGGCCTCCACGTTGGCCGACGCTTTGATGATGGCCACTACCTCGTCGATGTTTTCGAGGGCGATCACGAGACCTTGTAGGATATGCTCGCGTTCGCGGGCTTTCCGGAGGTCAAACTTGGTGCGCCGGGTGATGACCTCGACGCGATGCTTCACGAAATACTGGATGAGATCCTTGATTGAGAGGAGCCGGGGCATCCCGTCCACCAAGGCAAGGTTGATAATGCCGAAGGTTGATTGGAGTGCCGTATGGGTGAAGAGCTGATTCAGGATCAGCTTGGGGACGGCCCCCTTCTTCACCTCGATGACGATGCGCATGCCCTCGCGATCGGATTCGTCCCTGAGGTCCCCGATCCCGTCGATGACCTTCTCGCGGACGAGCTCCGCGATGCGGGAGACGAGCTGCGCCTTATTCACGGCGTAAGGAATTTCCGTAAAAATGATGGATTCCTTGCCTGTTTTACTGGTTTCTATGTTGAATTTGCCGCGGACGATGATTTTACCGCGTCCGGTCTTGTAGGCGTCCCGGATCCCCTTCCGCCCGAAGATGATCCCGCCCGTGGGGAAATCCGGTGCGGTGATGTGCTTCATCAGCTCTTCGATGGTGATGTCGGGTTTGTCGACGTAGGCGCAGATGGCGGCGATAGTCTCCCCGAGGTTGTGCGGGGGCATGTTGGTGGCCATGCCCACCGCGATGCCGCTCGAGCCGTTGACGATGAGATTGGGGAAGGCCGAGGGCAGGACGCTCGGCTCCATGAGGGACGCGTCATAGTTGGGAACGAAGTCGACTGTTTCCTTGTCCAGGTCGACGAGCATCTCCTCGCCCACCTTGGAGAGCTTGGCCTCGGTGTAGCGCGAGGCAGCGGGCGGGTCGCCGTCCACGGAGCCGAAGTTGCCCTGGCCATGCACCAGCGGATGCCTGAGCGAGAAATCCTGGGCCATGCGAACGAGGGCGTCGTAGAGCGAGAGATCGCCGTGAGGATGGTACTTTCCCATCGCGTCGCCCGTAATACGGGCGCTCTTCTTGGTGGCCGCATTAGGCCTCAGGCCGAGCTCGTCCATGGCGTAGAGGAGCCGCCTGTGAACGGGCTTGAGCCCGTCACGAACGTCGGGGAGGGCCCGCGCCACGATGACCGACATTGCGTAGTTGAGATAGGAAGTCTTCACCTCCTCCTCGATGGGTACGGGAATGATCTTTCCGGTCAGTTCAGCCATGATTCAATCACCTACACGTCGAGGTTGGAGACGCTCAGCGCGTTCTCTTCGATAAACTTGCGCCGGGGTTCGACCTGCTCGCCCATCAGCGTCGTGAAGATCTCCTCGGCCTCCACCGCGTCCTCCATCTTGATCTGGATGATGTTGCGGCGGGCGGGATCCATGGTCGTCTCCCAGAGCTGCTCGGGATTCATCTCGCCCAAGCCCTTGTAGCGCTGGATGTTCACCTTTTCCGGGTCCTTGCCGCTCTCCTTGAGGATCCTGTCCTTCTCCGCGTCGTCGTAGGCGTAGTGGATCTGCCGGTCGTAAGCGATCTTGTAGAGGGGCGGCATGGCGAGGTAGACGTGCCCCCGCTCGAGGAGCTCGGTCATGTAGCGGTAGAAGAAGGTGAGGAGAAGGGTCCGGATGTGCGAGCCGTCGACGTCGGCATCGGCCATGATGATGACCTTGTGGTACCGGAGCTTCGAGACGTCGAAGTCCGTCCCGATGCCGGCGCCGAGCGAAGCGATGACGGGCGAGAGCTTGTCGTTGTTCAGGACCTTGTCGATCCTGGTCTTCTCGACGTTGAGCATCTTGCCCCAGAGCGGGAGGATGGCCTGGATAGTCCGATCTCGGCCCATCTTGGCGGAACCGCCGGCGGAATCTCCCTCGACGATGTAGATCTCGCACTTGGTCGGATCTTTCTCCGAGCAGTCCGCAAGCTTCCCGGGAAGGCCCGCGCCCTCGAGGAAGCTCTTCCTCCGCATGAGCTCCCGCGCCTGGCGCGCGGCGAGCCGCGCCTTAGCGGCGAGGACGGTCTTCTCGAGGATGGCGAAAATGACGTCGGGGCGCTGTTCGAACCAGATAGTGAGTTGCTCGTTGAAGAAGGCCTCGCAAATCCCCTTCACCTCCGAATTGCCGAGCTTCTGCTTAGTCTGCCCCTCGAACTGGGGCTCCATGACCTTGACGGAGAGCACGGCGCAGAGGCCCTCTCGGACGTCGTCTCCAGAAAGGGTGTCGTCCAGCTTCTTCATAAGCTTGGACTTCTTGAGAAATTCGTTGAGGGTCTTGGTCAGGGCGCTTTTGAAGCCCACGAGGTGGGTGCCGCCCTCCCGGGTGTTGATGTCGTTCACGAAGGAGAACATTGTCTCGTTGAAGCTGTCGTTGTACTGTAGGCCCAGCTCCATCACTACTTCGTCCTTGGTCCCCTCGAAATAGATGATGTCCTTGTGGAGAACGTTCTTGTTCTTGTTGAGATACTCGATGAACGAGACGAGGCCGCCTTCGAAGCGGAACTCGTGGACCTTGGGCTGGGAGAGGCGCTCGTCCGTGAGGCTGATGATAACGCCTTTGTTGAGGAAGGCGAGCTCCCGGAAGCGGTTGGCGAGGGTATCGTAGCTGTAGACGAGCTCCTCAAAGATCTCGGCGTCTGCCTTGAAGCGGACCGTGGTTCCGAGCCTGTCCGTGGTACCCACTTCCGACACGGGCTTCTCGGGGATGCCCCTGACGTACTTCTGGTAATGGAGTTTCCCGTCCCTATGGACGTATACCTCGCACCATTCCGAAAGGGCGTTCACGACGGAAACGCCGACGCCATGGAGTCCGCCCGAGACTTTATAATTGGATTTATCGAACTTGCCGCCCGCGTGGAGTTTGGTCATGACGAGTTCGAGGGCGCTGATCTTCTCTTCGGGATGGATGTCCACCGGGATTCCGCGCCCGTCATCCTCTACGCGCACCACGTCATCCTTTTCGAGAATGATCTTCACCGCGGTGCAGAATCCCGCCATCGCCTCGTCGATGGAATTGTCCACGACTTCGTATACGAGGTGATGAAGCCCGTCGATTCCGGTGGATCCGATGTACATGCCCGGGCGTTTTCGGACAGCTTCGAGGCCTTTAAGGACTTGAATGTGTTGCGCTGAATACGATGAATCCATGCTTGCTCTCATGTCCGGAAGGGATGGGTTATTGTATAGGAAAGCAGTAGTTAAGTAAATGCCTGTGAGCCTGCGCGAAACATGGTTTTTTCCTGTGAATAGATTGTGGATAATTTGTGCGATACTCGATAACTCCTGGATATGAAAAGAAAAATTAGGTATACAAGAAATCACCGGAAAAAAATAAAATTTGAGAAGAAATGAACATCTCTTTTTTGTATATGGCTTTGGATAAAACTGCTTAATGAAAATTTCGTATTGACAGCGGAATGTAGTGCGATATCGTATCCGAGGCTTTGAAAAACATCAAATTTCCGTGTTTCATTTTCTTGTGGACAAACTGTGAATGCTTGACGAATCGACGAGGAGGGTATAGGGTATCGCCCTTGTCTGAAAGACGATCCGCAAAAGGAACCGAATGATGAGCGAAAAAGCCCCAGAATGGGACTACAGCCTCTTTTGGAAAGAGGCCATGAACCAGATCCGACAAGAGATCAGCGAACAAGAATTCGTGATGTGGTTCAATGTAGAATACGCCTCCTCATCTGAATCAAAGATCACCGTTTCGGTCCCTTCCGCCTTTTATAAGGACCAACTCGTCCAAAGATACCTCCCCCTCATCGAAACAAAGCTCCACGAACTCTCCGGCCGCGAACTGTCAGTGGATTTCATCGTCCGGAAGAAGAAGGGGGAGGAGCAAAAGCCTCGGATCCCGGTTCCAGAGCCCGAAAAGCCCGGCAAGCCCGCGGAGAAGGCCCAACAGGCGGCCCCCCCGAAAAGGACTGCCCATCCGCGCCTCAAGCCGGAATACACCTTTGAGAGCTTTGTCATCGGGGAGAATAATTCCTTCGCGGCCAACGCCGCGAATGCGATTGCCCGGAATCCCGGAACGACCTACAACCCCTACCTCCTGTACGGCGGCGTCGGTCTTGGAAAAACCCACCTCATGCAGGCCATCGGAAATTACGTCTATAAGACGAACGAAAAGGCCAAGGTCCTCTGCATCACCGCGGAGGAGTTCACGAACGAGTTCATCCAATCCATCCAGGACAAGACGACCACTGCCTTCAAGAACAAGTACCGGCATGTGGACGTCCTCCTCATCGACGACATCCACTTCCTCCAGAACAAGCTCGGAAGCCAGGAGGAGCTTTTTCATACCTTCAACGCCCTGTACGACTCGGGAAAACAACTCGTCTTCACCTGCGACCGTCCCGTAAGCGAGCTTAAGAACCTCTCAGACAGGCTCAGGTCACGATTCGAGCGGGGCCTCAACGTTGACCTCCAGCCGCCGAATTACGAAACGCGTGTCGCTATCCTGAAGAAAAAGATCGAGGACAAGGGCTATACGATTTCCCTCGAAGTTATGGAAATCATAGCTAAAAACATCTCCACCAACGTTCGCGACCTAGAGGCGGCCCTCACGCGGCTCGTGGCCTACGCCGACCTCGTCAAAAAGGACGTCTCTCCCGAAATCGCACAACATCAGCTCAAGGACATGTTCGGCCAATCCCGCCAGGGTAATGTCACTGCGGAGAACATCCAGAAAGTCGTTGCGGAATATTTCAACCTTTCGTTCAGCGATTTACGGGGAAAAAAGAAAACGAAGGCCATTGTTTTTCCGAGA
>CAZIEI010000011.1:16577-40713 GCA_964538705.1 uncultured Spirochaetales bacterium
TCGCAATGTATATCACCCGGGACATGACGGAGTTCTCGACGACCGAGATCGGCATGGAATTCGGAGGGCGCGACCATACGACTGTCATGCACGCGTGTCAGAAAATCGATGAGCGTAAGAAAACGGATCCGACGCTCGATTCGACGATTCAGAAGCTTGTTCGCTCGATTAAGGAATATAGTACAAAGGCGTAAAACCATGGTACTATCCGCCTTAATCCTGTGGAAGGATATAGATGCTCGTGGAATTGTGGATTGATGAACAGGATAGGCGTTTTACCTAGGGCTATGTAAATCTTATTTGATAAAGGATTTGCGGAGATATCCACAAATCCACAGTCATTATTACTATGACTACTGATGAATTTAAATTCAGTATGGAGAAGAGGAGGGGATTATGAAGTTCACCTGCGAAAAAAGCGCGCTCCAAAAGGAAATCGCGTTCTCTCAGGAAATCATATCCACGAAAAACAGCATTTCCGTCCTCTCTAACGTCCTTTTGAAAGCAGAAGGCGCAAGTCTCTCTATCAAGGCCACTGACATCAAGGTGTTCTTCGAGACCGCTCTTCCGGTAGACGTACAGAAAGAGGGATCCGTCACGGTCTATTGCGATAAATTCCTCACGATCCTCTCGACCATACCCGACGGCGAAATCGAAATAGAACTCGTCGATCAGAAAGTCGTAATTAAGCCGCTTTTCAAGAAAATCAAATTCCAGCTGAGAAGCATCTCATCGGATAAATTCCCCGAGTTCCCGTTCACCGATGAAAAGGGTTATTTCTCCCTTCCCGCGCGAACGGTCAAGGAGATGGTGGGAAATACTATTTTCGCCGTATCGGACGATGAGACGCGGTATTTCATGAACGGCGTTTTCATGGAGAAGTCTGGAAAAGACCTAGTGATGGTCGCCACCGATGGTAGGCGGCTCTCGTTCTCTAAAAAACAGGCAGAAGGGAACATCCCGGATTTCAAAGGCATCATCATTCCTCCGAAACTCCTCAACGTCATACTGAGGCATTCCGGAGACGAGAATCCCGTTTCCTTCGCCATATCCGAGAAGAACCTTTTCGTCAGGTTCGGAAATTACGCCATCTCTTCGGTGCTGATCGAAGGACAGTTCCCCAACTACAAGCGGGTCATTCCCGAGACGCAGAAGAGCCAATTCATGGTCAAGCGCCTGGAACTGCTCGAAGCCCTCAAGCGCATAGCCATTCTCGTGGAGCAGAAATCCAGGAGGACCTTCCTCGCGCTCACCGATAACGAACTCGCCATATCCTCTGAGGAGGGCGAAATCGGAGCCGCGAAGGAAGAGATTGCCTGCGAGTACGAGGGTCCGTCGATCACCATGGCGCTCAATTACAAATACCTCGAGGAGCCTCTCAAGGTCATGGACTCGGAGATCGTGACCGTTTCCTTCACCGAACCGACGAAAGCCATCACCGTCAATGCAGAGCCCGTGAAGGATTATTTCCATATCGTCATGCCCATGCAGATCGAATAAGGCATGCTGAGGAGGATCGCCCTTTCTCGGTTCCGGAATTTCGAGAGCGCAGATATCAGGACTGACGCTTCTGACGTGTTTTTCGTCGGAGAGAACGGGCAGGGTAAGACGAACCTCCTCGAGGCGGTCTATTTTCTGAGTTTCGCCTCCAGTTTCCGCTCATCAATGGACATCGAATCCGTTATGCACGGGTACGAGGAGGCGGTAGCCGAGGGCGAGTACGGATCAGAGGGCGACCCCGGACTCGAACGAGTAAAAGTCCGGATATCCAAGGACCGTAAATCCATTCACGTGGACGGTAAGCCCGTTCAAGACAGAAGGGCTCTTATTCAAGCGCGGCCCTGCGTAGTGTTCGGGCACGAGGACTTGGATTTTGCCGTAGGCGGACCGGAACGACGGCGCTTCTTCTTCGACCAGACGGCGGCCCTCGCGCATCCGTACTACCTGGATTACTTAAGGGATTATAAGCGCGTTCTCAAGATGAGGAACGCCTGCCTCAGGGAAGGCCGAGGGGATCTCATCGATATCCTGAACGAGCAGCTCGTCAGGCATGGATTCGAGCTTATTGATGCGAGGAAAAAGGTCGTTGACGCTTTTTCCTCTCTGTTCACCGCGACCTACGCGGAAGTCTCCCGGCTAGGCGTCGATGTGCAGATAGCGTATCAGCCCGCTTGGAGCGATGATTCCGACGCCATGGCGAAACTCGTTGAAAACCTTGAAATGGACCGGGAACGGGGGCTTACGGCGTCAGGACCGCACCGAGATAGGTTCGTGTTCAAGGCCGCGGGGCGAAATTTCGCCAAGACGGCCTCGACGGGCCAACTCAGGCTCCTCAGCCTCGTGCTCAGGAGCTGCCAGGCGCGGTATTACGGGGAGATGAGCGGACGGAAGCCCATGCTCCTCCTGGACGATGTCCTCCTGGAATTGGATCCCGAGAAACGGCGGCGCTTCATGGCCACACTCCCCGACCGGGAGCAGACCTTCTCGACTTTCCTCCCCGGCGAGCCGTATGATGCGTATAAACGTCAAGGAACGATCGTCTACCGGGTCGAGAACGGAGTAGCGACTCTCATGGAAGGGGCTTCCGCGCATGGATAGGAAACTCAAGGTGCTCTTCGTGGCCTCGGAGATGGCGCCTTTCATCAAGACGGGGGGCCTCGCGGACGTGACGGGCGTCCTCCCTAAAGCACTTGCGAAGATGGGCCATGAAGTGATCTGCGTCATCCCGAAATACGCCGATCTCAAGCTCGGCGACCGGTTCGTGCACGCGACGAGCCGCGCGATGAACGTGTGGATGGGAACCAAGGAGGAATGGTGCTCGGTTTTCATGGTCGAGGAGCAGGGCGTTCGCGTCTACTTCATCGAGCACCACGATTTTTTCTCCCGGCCGCTCCTCTATCATGACGCTGATTTCAATGATTACGCGGATAATCCCGCGCGTTTCGCGTTCCTGAGCCGAGCCTCGCTCGAGCTCGCGAAGCTCATCAAATTCGATCCCGATATCGTCCACGCGCACGATTGGCAGACGGCTGCCACGGCGGCATACCTCAAGACCTGGCATTGGAACGATCCCGTGCTGGGGAAGGCCGCGTCCCTCCTCACGATCCACAACGCGAGCTACCAAGGAGTCTATCCGGCTTCCTGGTACCCGTACACGGGGCTTCGGTGGGAGGATTTCAACCCGGGCGTTTTCGAGTGTTACGGGGGCATGGGGCTCCTCAAGGGAGGCATCGTCTACGCGGATGCAGTAAACACGGTGAGCCCCGGTTATGCGCGGGAGATATCGACGCCCTACTCTCCCTCGGGTCTCGCTCCCTATCTCGCCGACAAGAAGGACGGCTTCACGGGGATCCTCAATGGAGTCGAATATGAGCTCTGGAATCCCGAGACCGACAAGCGGATAGTCGCGCGGTACTCGAGAGCTGATATGTCGGGGAAACGGAAATGCAAGGACGAGCTCCAGCGTTCGTTCGGGCTCCAGCGAGACCCGAACATCCTTCTCATGGGGATCGTGGGGCGCTTCACCGAGCAGAAGGGCTACCATCTCATCACCCAGTGCATCGACGCCGTGCTGAACGAAATGGCGGTGCAGTTCGTGGTGCTAGGAACGGGAGATCCTTCGCTTCAGGATTTCTTCAGGGACATCGGGACCCGGCACCCGGGTAAGGCCGGCGCGAGAATCGGCTATAGCGAGGACCTCTCGCACATGATCGAGGCGGGAGCCGATCTCTTCCTCATGCCGAGCGTCTTCGAGCCCTGCGGCCTCAATCAGCTCTATTCGCTCAAGTACGGGACCTTGCCGCTCGTGCGCGCGACGGGGGGGCTCGACGACACGGTGGAGCAGTACGACGAGAGGACGGGAGCGGGCACCGGCTTTAAATTCAAGGACCTCGACGCCAAGGCGCTCTATTACTGCATCGGGTGGGCGGTCAGCACGTATTACGACCGGCGCGATCAGTGGGACGTCATGGTGGATCGAGCAATGTCCCAGGAATTCACCTGGGAGGAATCCGCTGATAAATACGTCGAATTGTACGGAATTGCGATGCGGCGGAAAAAGGCTTGGGACGAGGGTTTTTCGCCGACCTGAAGCTGCAGAACCGGGCGGATCGCGTGATGGTCTTCTGAATCCACCGTGAAAAGCGGGACCTTGAGGAAGCTCGTTCTTCTTGGTATCCTCCCACCGACCGTTTCCCTGGAGGATTTTCCATGCATCTTGTCTGCCTAGATCTCGAAGGCGTCCTCGTCCCCGAAATATGGATCGCGTTTTCGCGCGCCACGGGGATCGACGAGCTCAAGATTACTACGCGGGATGAACCCGATTACGATAAGCTCATGAAATTCCGAATAGGCGTCCTCGCGCGCCACGGCCTCAAGCTCGCGGATATTCAACGCGTGATCGGAACCCTGGACCCCCTGCCTGGAGCAAAGGAATTCATGGAGGCCCTCCGTGCCATGACCCAGGTCATCATACTCTCGGATACCTTCACCCAGTTCGCGAAGCCTCTCATGGAGAAGCTCGCCTGGCCCACGCTCTTCTGTAACACGCTCGAAATCGGGGATGACGGATCGGTCACGGGTTACGTACTCAGGCAGAAGGAAGGCAAGAAACGCTCCGTAGAGGCCCTGAAATCGCTTAATTTCCGCGTAATGGCCGCGGGGGATTCCTACAACGATCTGGCAATGCTCAGAGCCGCCGACGCGGCCGCGCTTTTCAAGGCCCCTGAAAGCATCAAGACTGCAAATCCGGATCTTCCGGCGATGGACGCCTACGAGGACCTCCTCGCGACGGCGAGGAATTTCGTTTCAGGTACTGAGCGCGGCGCGTAAGGCGGATACGACGGGAACTCTACGTTCCCGTCGAGCGAGCCCTCAGGCCTTCTCCAGGACGTATGCGCGCTGTCCCGCGCCGATCCGTTCGGCGTGGATCAGTGTGGCCGCCCAATCGCTTGAGGGATAGAGCTTAGCGAACTTATCATCTCCCGCGGCGCAGACGGCTTTATCAGTGAGCTCGCTTCCTAGTGTAGCGGGCGCGGCGTTCACGAGGTCGACGCATGCGGCGTCGAGGGCTACGGGATCCATGCTCGCGGCCATTCCGATGTTCGGGACGATGGGCGCGTCCGCGTGGGACCAGCAGTCGCAGTTCGGCGATACGTCCATGATGAGCGAGACGTGGAAACAGGGCTTGCCGCGCACTACGGCCAACGCGTATTCGGCGATGCGTTCGCAGGCGTCCACGACGCCCCCGCTCGAGAAGTCCCCTTGGACCGCGTCGTAGCGGCACATGGCGATGCATTGCCCGCAGCCGACGCATTTGGATGACTCTTTAAACGCCTTCTTCTCTTTATCCATGAGGATCGCGCCGTGGGCGCAATTCTTGACGCAGAGCCCGCAACCGACGCAGGATTCGCGGATGAAGATGGGTTGCCCGCCCGAATGCAATTCGAGCTTACCTCCGCGGGACGCCGAGCCCATGCCGATGTTCTTGAGCGCGCCGCCGAATCCTGTGAGGTCGTGGCCCTTGAAATGATTCAATGATATGAAGACGTCCGCGTCCGCGATCGCCGAACCGATTTTAGCGGTCTTGCATCGCTTCTGGGCGAGATGGATTTCTCGATACTCCGTGCCCTTAAGTCCGTCGGCGATGATTACCTGACAGCCGAGCGTCTGCGGCGTGAAGCCGTTCTGGGCGGCGGCGTCCAGGTGATCGATAGCGTTGGCGCGGCGGCCGGAGTAGAGCGTGCTCGAATCGGTCACGAAGGGCTTTCCTCCCGCGGCCCTCACCACGGAAGCGATCCGAGCGGCGAAGTTCGGCCTGAGGTACGCGGTGTTCCCGGGTTCGCCGAAATGGGCCTTGATGGCGACGAACTTCTCTTTCATGTCGATGGTTCCGATACCGGCTTTTTTCATGAGGATCTCAAGCTTGTCGAGGAGATTCATGCCGGGCCTCGAACGGAGATCGGTAAAAAATACGCTTGAAGGTTTCATCGGAAGGTCCTCCATGAACGCGACGCGATGCGTGATTGTACATCGGGCGGGAATGAAGGTGAAGAGATTGTGACAGAGTGTTAAGCGCTGATGCGATAGGACGGAGCTCTAATCCGATGACTACCGGCGTCCTTGACATCGGGGGCACGCGCAATCAGTATCGAGCGTGAAGGAGAATCCATGGCTTTTCCGAAATCGTTCCTTTTCGGCGCCGCGACTTCCGCGTATCAGATAGAAGGAGCCTTCAATAAGGACGGCAGGGGTCCGAGCTGGTGGGACGAGTTCTCCAAGCGGGCCGGGGGTACCGTCGATGGCGGGAACGGCGATGTGGCCTGCGACCATTACCATCGATACGAGTCCGACCTCGACCTCATGCGATCGCTCAATCTCCAGGCATACCGTTTCTCCATCGCATGGCCACGTGTCGTTCCCGACGGACGGGGACGCGTTAACGACAAGGGCCTCGACTTCTACGATCGGATCGTGGACGGCGTCCTGAAACGGGGCATGAAGCCCTTCGCGACGCTCTACCATTGGGACATGCCCTCGCCGCTCGCTGATTCAAGAGGATGGACGAACAGGGACTGTGCAAAGCGCTTCGCGGAGTTCGCCGACGCGGCCACGCGAAGGCTCGGCGACAGGGTCCATTCCTGGGCGACCCTCAACGAACCGAGATGCGCTTCCTTCGTCGGGTATGTTGAAGGACGTCATGCTCCTGGCGTGGAAAGCCGCCGCGACCTTGCGCTTCAGACGGCGCACGGGATGCTTATGGGTCACGGCCTCGCGCTACCCGTCCTCAGGGCCAACGCGCCCAAGGCGAAGGCGGGGATCGTCATGGACGTGAGGCCGTACTACCCCGTAGATGAGAAGACGTCATCCGCGGCCGCGGCGCGCAGGGGGGACGGGTATTTCAACCGATGGTTCTTCGACGCCGTCTTTTTAGGGAAATATCCCGAGGACGTCGTTTCCGCCTACGGCGCGGATATGCCCCGCATCGAGCCGGGGGATATGGAAACGATCAGCGGAAAGATCGACGCCGTCGGAATCAACTATTATTCCCGCGGCATCGTCCGCGAGGACATGGGGATTCCCTACCCGCACGCCGCCGACGTTCGGCAGGAAAGTTCGGAGTACACGGAAATGGGTTGGGAGGTGTATCCGAAAGGGCTGCGCGACATGATCGTCAGGATCAAGGATGATTATCGCCCTGACGAGATCTTCGTCGCCGAGAACGGTGCCGCGTTCAAGGACGAGCTCCGTGACGACGGCGTCCATGACGTACGGCGAACGGAGTATTTCAAGAACCATCTCCAAGCGGTTTCGGAAGCGATCGACGCGGGCGCCCCCGTGTCTGCTTATTTTGCGTGGTCCCTCATGGATAACTTCGAATGGGGCTTCGGATACTCGAAACGATTCGGGATCGTATACGTGGACTACGCGACGCAACGGCGAGTGCCGAAGGACAGCGCGCTTTGGTATCGGGATTACATCTCTTCGGCCAAGCGGACGAGCGACGCTTCGTAAACGGTGGATAGGACCTCGGCGGGAATGTCCCAGGTCGCTTCGGCCGCGTCGATGATGGCCGAATCAGCGCTTGCGACGACGTACGAGGGCAATGAACCGGTTAGCGAGCGAACGTCGCGAGAAGCGAGGATCGACCTGATCCGCCCGTCGGCGGATTTGACGACGAAGGACTCGTGCGGGATGGAACGCTCGGTAAGCATTGATACAAAAGTGCAGGAATGAGACGCGGATTTGGAGACGGGAGCGTCGAAACAGGCGATGACCTTAACGCGGGCGGCTTTGAGAGCGTCGGCGATATGGGCGAGGGCCTTCTCGAAAAGGTCTTCATGCGGAATTCGGCCGTATGACGCTCCCGCGTCCCGCATGTAGCCGTCTGTCGAAATAAAGCAGGGCTTTCCGATGAGGTAGTGGACGATTCCGAAGGCCGCGTTATACGCGTCGAGGAGCACGGTCTGACCGGCGAGCGGCTTCCATAGCTTTCTCGCCCGCCTTGCGGAACTCTCGGTCGATGCGACGCCGCGGAACATGATGAGACGATCGTCTTTCCCGAGGCGGTATCGATCGCCGACGAGTGCGACGGAAGCCTTCTCGGGATACCCTTTATCGAGAAGCAGCCTGAAATCCCGGATCGCGGAGCGCATCTCGTCCGATATGATCCACATCGCGATGCCCCGGTTCTTATTCCCGAAGAGCGGAAAAATGCTCTTCGAGGACGTCGAGGAGATCGTGGAAGTTTTTCTTCTGGTCTTCCGTGAAACAGGAATCGGGGTTGAACACGCCGGGGCTCTTTGTCATTCCCCGCCTCACGTCGCGGCGTTTCTCCTCGCCCTTGGCCGTGAGCGTTATCCAAGTTCGCTTACCGTTCGCCTCGTCCTTTTCCTTTTTGACCCACCCGTTCTTCTCGAGATTTTTGATGACGAGGCTCGTGGTCGGTCGATCGGCGAAGAGGATATCAGCGATCTCCGAGGGACAGAGCTTGATGTTCTTGTGGAGTTCCTCGAGGATCCTGAGTTGCTTCACCGTGATTCCATACTCTTGGTATCGCCTCTGGAGGTAACGGCGCCACGTGAGGAACGCGATGCCGAGGCGAGCCATGAGCGCTCTCTGTGCCATGATGAGAGTACTAACCGATCGGGAACCGGGCGTCAAGGAACACGGCTTAATTAATGGAACGAGATTGAGACGAGTATCGTTAAAGATCGAAAAAATAATCCTTGTTCGTGAGTTTGGAGGCTTCCTCGTATTCCTTGCGGATATGCTCCGGAACGATAGAGGCCGGAAGAGAGGTCACGAGGACGGCCTTGAGGTCCTTGAGCTCCGCTTCCCAGTATTCTCGCGTTCCGAACCCGGGAAACGAGGACGCGAAGACGGGTTCGTCGAACCGCTGGCGTATCCAGGCGGAATAATCGATGAAGCGAGCGGCCTTGAGGGCGCCGATCGCGGAAAGCCATTCATCCTGGAACGGCCTCACGCTCCGATAGCCTTCAAGCATGACGCGACGGCGTTCCACGCCTTCCGGGTCCGTCGCGGGGGCTATCATCCAGACGTCCTGAACGGCGGGACCGACGCATGCGTCGTCGAAATCCACGATCTTGAGATCGTCTCCGGCCCAGAGTATGTTTCCCCAATGGAAATCGCCGTGGATCCTGTGGCGCGGCATGGATGCGGCCGTCTGGATCGCTTTCGCGGCGGCAAGCGCGCATTCCTCGTAATCGGGGAGGATATCCGAGGGGATGCTCACGGATTCCTTGAGCCGCTGGAACGGTTCGAGGACGAGACTCGAGGCGTCGAGCGCGGGGCGTTCCGCGAAGGCTCCGCGCGATCCTACCTCGTGGATGAGGCCGAGGCTCCTTCCGGCGTGGTGGAGCATGGACTCGGAGAACTCGTCAGCGATCCGGCCGGGGAAGCGCTTCCAGGCCGCGAAGGAAAAAGTTCCGGCCTTCATGAGCGTGATGCCGGATTTCAGTGCGAGGGGCGCGGAAACGGGGGCGCCTGAATCCTCGAGTTCCCGGAGAAAAACGTGCTCCTCGAGGATGGCCGCGTCGCTCCAGCGGGAACTACGGTAGAACTTGAGGATAAGACGGCCGCCGTCCTCGGTTTCCGCATCGAAAACGCGGTTTTCCAGGGAATTGAGCTGGGTGAATTGGCCGCTCGGGCTATTTCCCGTGAGCTCGACGGCATCCATGATGAGATCGGGCGTCAGTGAGGAAAAGGCGTCATCGCTCATGCGATGGCATATTATTCCGCGAGGCGGGATCCTTGCAAGGCGGGATTCAAGCAGGATCGAATACGATGTAGAATCGCGGCATGGCGCAAGAACGGGACTCTAAAGAGCGTTTCAGCGGGAGGGCGGAGGATTACGCGCGATACCGGCCTCATTATCCGAAGGAGACCGCGGCGGCGATTCTCCGCGAGTTCGATCTTCGAGCGCCAGCGCTCGTCGCGGACGTCGGATGCGGGACGGGTATTTCATCCGAGCCCTTCCTCGAGGCCGGATGCCGCGTCATCGGGATCGAGCCGAACTCGGATATGAGGGCTGCAGCCAAGCAATGGCTCGAAGGCGAGTCCCGATTCGAAGCGATGGATGGAAGCGCGGAGAATACGGGGCTCGAATCGGGGAGCATTGATCTCTACCTTGCGGGTCAGGCCTTCCATTGGTTCAATATCACCCAGGCTCGCGCGGAAGCGATCCGTATCCTGAAGCCGCCGCGCCGTGCGGTCCTCATGTGGAATGACCGGCTCGCTTCTGCGTCGCCCTTCATGAGGGATTTCTCCGCGTTCCTCGATGAATGCCATAAGAGCGCGGGAACGGCGCGGCGTTCCGATCCCGATGGCGGCGACTACGACGAGTTCTTCGGCGCTGGCCGCTGGAAGACGCTGAAGATAGCGCACGAGAGGGAAATGACTGAAGAGGTTTTAGTCGGCGGAGTCTTTTCCGCGTCGTATTCTCCGAACCGTGGAGGCGATGGTGCGGATGCGGTAGCCGAAGAGGCTAAGATGATCTTCGTGCGCCACGCGTCGGGAGGAAAGGTGAGGATGGAATACGAGACCAGCCTGTATTTCGGCGAAATATCCGATTACTGAGGACGGGCCCGGTCCCGCACTGGGAAGCGTGAGGAAACGCGTCGTGCCCTTATAAAAAAAATTTGCATTTCCGGAAAAAAGAGTTACACTTATTATAGATGTAGAAAGCGCCGAGGCCGGACCAGTCCGGTTCGGTGGGCCATGAGGCCGGAAGGAGGTTGGATGACGGTAACCGAAGAGACACAACATTGCGTGACGGATAACGGTGCTGACATCCTTCAGATCCGGAGCCTGAGCGGAAAGGCCAGCTAGACCGAAAAAGTAATCGGTCGCGGTAAGCGGCATTCTCCGGAACGCCTGTATGGCGGAAGAGAAGGCGCTGACACCGACCCGTCACAGGAGGGACCGTCCGACCCGTTCGGGCGGTCCCTTTCTTTTTTTCTGATACCGCCTATGCGGGTATCGCGTCGAATCGAAGCTTCTTTCCGGCGAGGAGGGGCCTCGATCCCGAAATATCCTCCGGTACGATCCAATCCTGCTCGACGATGGCGATCCTGCCTATGTTCCTCTTGAGCCCGTAGAAATCAGCGCCATGTGCGGAACAAAAGGCCTCGAGCTCGACCGCCTTGCCCGACTCCAGGAAGAGCTCAGCTACGAGGGGCAAGGCGATCGGGGCGGTGAAGGCGCCCGCTGGTGCGGATCCGCTTTCCTTCTTGACGCGCGCATGCGGGGCGGAATCGCTTCCGAAAAAAAAGCGAGGATCGCCTGAAAGGACGGCTTTGCGGAGCGCATCCCGATCCTTTCTTTCCTTCACGATCGGCTTGCAGAAGAGGAATGGGTCCATATGCCCGCCGAGCATGTCGTCGATCGTGAACATGAGGTGGTGGGCGGTGACTGTCGCGGCGACGCCTTCCCGAGCGCCCAGGATCCATTCCACCGATTCAGCGCGGGAGAGGTGCTCCACGACTATTTTCAAGCGGGGATATTCCTTCGCGATCCGATCCACGACGGGCAGGAAGGCCGTTTCTCGTTCTAGCACAGGCGCAGCAGGATCCTCAGCGTGTATGGAGAGGATGAGGCCGCGTTCCTGCATAGCTCCGAGGGCGGCCTTGATCGAATCGGGCGAAGGCACACCGTCGTCTGCGTTTGTCGTGGATCCCGAGGGGTAATATTTCCCCGCGATACAGCCTGAATCTGCGAGCGCGTGGACAGTCGTTGATTCCATGCCGGAGAGGAGCTTGAAGGTCATGAGGGGCTCGAACGCGGGAGCCTCCGCGGCGAGGGCCGTGAGGATCTCGTCCCGGTATTCCGCTATGCGCTCAGGAGTCGAGGCCGGAGGAACAACGTTCGGCATCACGAGGGCGCGTTTGAAAACGCCGGCGGTGCAGAGGGCCCATGGACCGAGAGGCGCTCCCTGCCTGAAGTGGACATGGAAATCATCTGGCGTGCGCATGATTAAGCGCGCGTCTTTCGATTGCGGGGCGGCTCCTGTCATGGGAAGCTCACTTCGACGAGGGATATGTCATCCTCGAAAGAACCCGTCATGCTCAGGTCCCGAACGAGGCGGATGAGATTCTCTATCCTCGCCTGAGGCTCGGACTCGGGGGGAAGACGCGCGAGTACGTCCATGAACTCGTCCATCCCGAAGACGTCGCCCGATTTATAGCGAACCTCGTAGATGCCGTCGGAATAGACGTAGAGACGGGACTTGGGCGGAAGAGTGACGACCTCGTTCGAAAAGAGATAGCCGTCATCCACGCCGATCACGATTCCCTCGGTGATGAGCGGCGTCTTCTCGCCATCAGAGTCAATGATGACGCCCGCGCTGTTACCGCCCGAGGTGTACGTGAGTTCCCGCGTGGTCTTGTCATATACTCCGTACCAGATAGTGAAGTACATGTTGTTCTGGTCCTCGGAGCGGAAACGCGAGTTGAGGGAACTGAGAACGTCCGCGGGATCAGAAAAGTTGGTGGACGGGAGGGTCTCGTACTTGAGCATGTTCATGATGGTCACGGAGAGGAGCGCCGCCTCTATTCCGTGGCCGGAAACGTCGATGAGGTAAAGGAGAAACTTGCCGTCCGGGCGATAGTGGTACCCGAAGATGTCCCCGCCGAGGCTGAGGGACGGGATAAAGGACCACGCGATACGGATATCGCCCTGCTCTATGGCGGGCGGCAGGAGGCTCCTCACGTACTTCGCGGCGTCCTGGAGCTCGGTCTGGAGCCGGCGCTGCGTGTCCTCTATAGCCTGGATGTACATGTCCTTTTGCTTCTTGAGCCGAGCGCGTTCCATGATGGAACCGATGCGGGCGCGCAGGATGATGGGGTCGAAGTCCCGCGGAAGATAGTCTTCCGCGCCGAGCTCGATGCAGGAAGCCATGGCCGAAGGGTCGTCGAAAGCGGAGATGACGATGACCGGGATTTCCCTCAGGCGGTCCTCTCCCTTGAGGCGCTCGAGGATCTCGAATCCGCTCATCTCGGGCATCATGATGTCCAGGAGGATCATGTCGAAGGGAACGTTCTTGAGGAGCTTGAGCGCGACCCTGCCGTTATCCGCGCTCACGATCACGTGCCCCTGCCGCTCGAGCTGGCGCGACATGATCTCGCGGTTCGCTTCGTCGTCGTCGATGATGAGGATCCGTCCCGGAATGAGGGCGCGGCCCGCCTTGCCGTTCTCTATCTCGCGGAGGCCCTGTACTGCCGAATCGCGGGTGGCCTGGGAGTCGGGGATCGCGCGGTTCGCCGATACGGCGTCGGGCGCGTGAGCCTCCGTCGCGGGGTGTTCTGATAGGGCGACGGCCTGGACCATCGCGACGATCTTGTTCGTCGCGTCTATGACGCTCTCGACGTCGGCCTGGAACTCTTCCCGGGAATCCCGGCGCGTGATGCGTTTCGCTGAATGCCCGAGCGAAAGGATGTCGAAGAGCTGGGAGAGGGCTGAGGACCTGAGCTCGGCGTATCTGCTTTCTTCGGGAGGCGCGTCTGCAAACAGGGCGTTGGTCACGTCTTTGAGCGCGTTTGCGATCGAGGAAATGGACTTGAAGATATCCGAAAGCTCGTCGAGCTTGGCTTCGGAGGCGTCCGCCTTCAGGAGATCTGCGTATCCCGATACGTGATGGAGGAGGTTGCGTACTTCATGGCGTTTCTGTGATGAGGGGGTTATGTCCATTCCCGCCCTCCGCAACGGGGAATCCACGGCAATTCCGGGTTCCGTGCCAGCGCGGTCAGAGACCGGCGCCGGCGCGCGGATCAGCTCTTCTCCGCGTGTTCCTCGGCGTACTTCTTGAATTCTTCCTCCGACATCTTGTCGGAGTACATAGGATAAAGCGCCTCGACCAGCTCTTCCAGCGTAGGGAATTTGGCTCCATCAAGCTTATAGGCCATACGTGCCGCGATCTCCAGGAACAGAAGTATAGGTGATTTCCGATCCATTGTAAAGAACGGGCTCAACGCCGGAGACGCGGCGTATCCCTCAAGAATTGACAATGGACGCGAAGAAACGTACTGTCCTCCCATGTACATGTACCGGATCGAAGGCGGATTCCCGATGAAAGGGGCCGTCAGGGCCTCGGGGAATAAGAACGCCGCCCTTCCCTGCATTGCCGCCGCCCTCCTGACCGAGGAGGAAGTCCTCCTCGGCAACGTACCTGACATCGAGGACGTTCGCGTCATGCTCGAGGTCGTGAAAGCGCTCGGCGCGAAAGTCGAATGGAAGGGCAAGAACAGGGTGTCAATCAAGGCGTCGAGCCTCTCCCGCCAGGACGTGCCGCAGGAACTCGCCACCAAAATACGCGCCTCGATCCTCTTCGCCGGCCCCCTCCTCGCGCGGACGGGCAAAGCCGTTCTGCCGCCGCCCGGAGGCGACGTGATCGGAAGGCGGAGGGTGGATACGCATTTCCTCGCCCTCTCCGAGCTCGGGGCCAAGATCGACATCGACGGAAGGTTCGTGTTCAGCGCGAATAAGTTGTCGGGGGCGGACATCTTCCTCGACGAGGCCTCGGTCACCGCGACCGAGAACGCCATCATGGCGGCCGCCCTCGCCGACGGCCGTTCCCTGATCCGCAACGCGGCCAGCGAGCCGCACGTGCAGGATCTTTGCCGCCTCATCAACGCGATGGGCGGGAAAATCGCCGGGATCGGCTCCAACCAGCTCGTGATCGAGGGCGTCAAACGCTTGGCCGGCGCTCGGTTCGACATCGGCCCGGATTTCATGGAAATCGGGTCTTTCATCGGCCTCACGGCGGTCACCCGGGGCGAGATCGAGATATCCGGCGTGGACGCCGAGGACCTCCGGATGATGCGGCTCGGGTTCGGAAAGCTCGGGATCCACTGGACCGTGGAAGACGGTGTACTCCGCGTTTCCGGCGGGCAGGAAATGAAGGTCGATCCCGATTTCGGCGGCATGGTGCCCAAGATCGACGACTCCCCTTGGCCCGGCTTCCCTCCCGACCTCATGTCGATCATGACCGTCGTGGCCACGCAGGTGGACGGCACCGTCCTCATCCACGAAAAGATGTTCGAATCCAGGATGTTCTTCGTGGACATGCTCATCGGCATGGGCGCGCGGATCATTCTCTGCGATCCGCACCGGGCCGTCGTCTCGGGCCCCTGCAAGCTCCGCGGTTCCACCCTCAAATCTCCCGACGTGCGCGCGGGCATGGCCATGGTCATTGCGGCCCTCTGCGCGGAGGGGAAGAGCACGATACATAACGTGTACCAGATCGAACGCGGCTACGAAGCCATTACCGAACGCCTCACGTCCCTCGGCGCCCGGATCGTGCGCGAGGAGGATCGGGGTTCTAAGGAGTGATGGAGAGGAGGAGGTCGCAGGCCTCCTTCGCGAGCCTGAAGGCTTCCTCGCTCTCGGAATTCGTACTCGCTTTCTTATTCAGCAAGGCGTCGGGATGGCTTCTGAGGCTCGCGGCCCGGAAGGCTTTCTTGATCTCTTCGGCGCTTGCACCCGGACTCAGGCCTAGCACGTCCCACGCCGATACCCTCCCACCGAGGCTGCCCGAAAGGGTTCCGCGCACGGTATCGCGAGGTAGGCCCGCTCGCTCGAACGTCGCCTCCAGGAACTCCACGGCGCCCGGTCCGTTCCTCGCGGGACTCATGATGAGGAGAGCGAGCGCGATCCTGACGATCGGAGCGGCGGCGTCCGCCTCCAGTCCGTTGAGCTCAGCGACGTATCGGCGCAGGAATCGTTCGGCAGAATCGACCGCCGCGTACTTGAGCGCGTATTCCGCAGCTCGCCTCGCGAAGCGTGCGGCAAGGCTGCGGGACTCCGAGTTAAACCCTTCCGTGGCCGTCATGACGGCTTCTACGGCGATCATCCGCTCCTCCGGCCGGATAGCCCAGTCCACTTCGCATCCGCCTTCGCCTTCCGCGGCGTGAACGGACGCCTCGCTTCCCGGGGGAGGCTCAGGAACGAAGGTCATCGCAAAGCCGATGAGGGCCGCGGTAGCGGGCACGGAGCGCGAGCCCGAGGACGGTATCCGAACGTTATCCGGGTTGCGGTAGAAATCCCTCAGGGCCTTGTGGTCGATCTCGCGGAGCAGGACTTCAGCGAGGAGAATGGAGAGGACGGCGCCGACGATCGCGCCGTACCAGCGGCCGGCGAGGAACCCTATTCCCGAGCCGAGGGCGAGCCCGGCGATGCGTACGATGGGAATGCGGTATAGGGGCATAGGGGAATCAAGCCGCCGATTTGTCGCGGTGGCCGGCGATGAGGATCATCGATATGGAGATGAATACGGCATGGACGAGGAAGAAGATGAGGAAGGCGGAGACGATCTCCGTGAGGGACCCGGTCTTAGGCGCGAGCGCGGCCGCTAATCCCGAGCCCGCCCAGCGGGCGGCCCTGACGATCATAGCGGCCGTTATGAAGGAGAGGATTCCGGTGGCGAGCGCCTGGAAATAGGGGGGCTTCGAGCCGGGGTATCGGTACCGCGTCCCGAGGAGGAAGGAGAACAGCGCGGCGAAGAGCGTCATCAGGAGCGCGTGTAGCCTGAGAAGGCCCTCGCGCAGGAAGGGAGAAGGATCCATCGCCACGCGCTGCCCCTTCACGTATACTTTGATGAGGTCGGGCAGGCCCGCGGACTCCGGACCCGACGCGGCTATGGCGCCGAGCTCGAGATCCTCGCGTTGGATGGAGAGGTCGAGGACGTTATCTGCCGTTTTACCCGTCCCTCCCACGAGGTAGATCGGTTTCCAGGAGCGCGCGGGGTTCTCGCGGTCGTAGCAGGCCAAGAGGATCCGGCCGGCCCGCGCCTTGGCGTAGGGGGCTGAAAGCTTTTTCACGACTTTGCCCGAGGAGATCGAGATGAACTCGAAATCGACCATGTACGCAACTTCTTCGCCGAGGTAGAGCGAGGAAGCGGCTATGAATCGGGATGAGTCGCCTCCGTCTGATGGCAACTTCATGAAGAAGGAACGGGACCGAGGAAGGCGCGAGAGCCGGCCCACTTCGTCCATGAAGAAGGCGACGGATTTCATTTCCTCGAGGCTTTCTTGGGCGTACCGCTCGATCTCCGGATCTCCGGGGGATTTCTCCTTGAGGGCGAGGAAGAGGGAATAGGCAGCCACCGGGTCGCCGCTCTTCAGCGTCTGGTAGGCGGCGCGTTTTCGCTTCGCGAGGTCGCGTCTCGAGCGCTCCTCGATTCCATCCTCCACGATTCCGATCTTGGTCCATGCCTCGGACGCGAGGCGCACGGCGTCGAGGCGCTTGGGATCGATCCTCGATGCCCTGGTAGCGAGCGAGTGCGCGTCGTAGTACCTCCCGGCGCGGAAGGCTTCCTGGGCCTGGAGGTAGAGCTCGTTCGCGCTTCGATCCGTCCGTTCGATCTGCTTTGCGCCCGAAGGAGCTGCGACGGGGGACTCATAGCCGGGACGCTCGGCGTATTTCTTCCTCAGGTCGAGGTAGCGCTTGTCCTTGGGGGCTATCGTCGCCATGACGTCAAGCGCTTGGGCGGCGCGGGCCCATTCGCCGGCCTCATGGGCCCGGGATCCCTCACGGAGCTCTTCCATGAAAAGGGCACTCGCCTCCGAGATTCTCGATGATCTCCGCTCTGCGAGCGGCTTGAGGGCGAGGAGGACAAAAGCGCAGACCAGTGCTGTCGCTATGATGAAGGCTACTGGGCCGCGGGCTTTTTTCGAACTCTCGGGATTCTTTTCCGTGAAAAGACCGAAGCAGAGGAAAACAGATGCCGAGAGGAGCGGGATGATCCATTCGCAGGCCGATGCGAACGCGGAGAGCATGTGCCATGAGAACGTGAACGAAGGCAGTATGCCGCGTTCGGGACCGAAGAAGAAATTGATCACCGCGAAGACGATGAAGAGGAGCGCGAACCCAGGTATGAGCACGAGGAAGGCGTTGCGGACCCTGTTCATTCCTCGTCCCTTCCGCCGCGCGCGCGCGCATTCGAGAGGAGAATGTCCCACAGGATGAGGAGGGCCGCGATCAGGACGAGGACGCCATGCGCCGACCAAGCCGCGATTTTGGCGTTTGTGAGCCCCGTCATGAGGCGTCGAAATTCTTCCGAGCTCGTGGCCCGAACGAGCCAAAGGGAGCCCGTGAAGGCCGCTAGTCCGAGGAATACACCCGTGAGCTTCCATGAGGGGAGCCTGGTGAAGATCCAGAGTGAGGCGAAGGCAAGCGCGAGCACGGCCGCGGAGATGAGGCCGGCGATAAGGCCTTTGCCGCCTTTAACGAATGCGCGCACCGCCCGGGCCTGCGATTCGAGGGATGAAATGAAGGCCGGTTTTCCTGAGGTTTCCGTATGCTGCTTTACGGACTGAGTCTGCCCGCCTAAGGGCAGATCGCGTTTCGCGTGGAATGAGAGGATCGTTCCCGTTCCTTTCGCGGGGAGAGCCGAGAAATCCGCTATGATGGCGTTCCGGGCGGTTTTTCCTTTGTCCGCGATGGATTCCGCGTAATACGCCGCGTTGTCTTCAGCCCTGACGACGAAGCCCGCCCGAGGGAGCGTCGTCGTGGTTGGAAGCGCGGCCTTGGAAGAGGAGAAGACCGAATCGAGCCCGAGTGTGCCGAAGGAGAGGCTCACGAAGGCGGAAGCGAAGAGCAGGATGAATGCGAGCGGCATGTTGCATTTCCTTCGAAGTGGCGCGAAGGAGGAGACGAAAAGGGCACAGAGGCATAAGACGGGGAAATTCGAGACCGATTCGGCGACTCCGGTCATGACGGCCTGGTTGAACTCCTGGCCTCCGGCCTTAGCGAGGCCGAATGAACATAAAGCCATGATCACCAAGAATATGCAGAGGAGGATGAGATAGCGCACGGGGAGAAGCAACGCGTGTTTCATCCGAATAAAAGACTACCATGGGGGAGCAGGCCGCGCAAGCTCGCGGTAAAATTGAAAATCTTTCCTTATCACATTTTATCCACAGGTTTTGCAATAAAAAGAGACAGTAATGTGGATAAAGCGCCAAAATGAGAGGAATTAATTAAACATTTAGCAAATAAAAAGGTAAAAATAATTCATTAATGGAAAAGAATTTAGGGGATTATCCATAGTTCTCCTGAAAAAATATAGACATTTTTGACATATATGGAACAAGGGATGCTATGAGGAAACATCGTTTTTTCCACAAGTTATTCACATGAACACGGAGAGTGTTTCTAGGTAAAGAAAAAGGCCGTTTCTAGACAGAAACGGCCTTTGTTTTTCCTTTGATTTCTCGGTCAGGCTTTATCGGTTCCAGCTGAATCGGTGAGCATTTTGGCCTTGAGCTCTTCGAGCATGATATCCGCGCTCGTAGAGGAGCGTTCCAGCTGTTTAAACTGCTCTTCGAGGCTGGAGTCTTTAGACAGATCTTCCAATTCCACGGATGCCGCAGCGCGTGCTTCGAGCTCATCGACCTTAGCAGCCATGCGATCGAAGGCTTCGAAGGCGCTGGTATTGCCAGTAACGCTAGAAATGGTTTTTTGGATCTTCTCCTGGGCTTCAGCGCGCTTGGCGCGGGCGATGAGGAGGTTTTTCTTCCTCGTGGCTTCGTCGATTTTTCCCTGGAGGGCCCTGAGGCTTTCCTTGAGCTTCTCTACCGAGGCCTTCTGGCCTTCCCACTGAGTGCGATACTGGACGAAGTAGTTCTCGTACTCCTGCTTCCTGAGGAGAGCTTCCTTCGCGAGGTCGTCCTTGCCCGCCCTGACGGCGAGCATGGCCTTCCCCTCCCACTCCTTTGCCTGCCTGCCCTGTTCCTGCGCCTCCCGCTCGAGCTTCTTCTCGTCAGCGATGGCGAGGGCGACGGCCTTCTTGGACTCGATCATCTGCTGGTTCATGTCCAGGACCAGCTGATTGAGCATCTTTTCGGGATTCTCCGCCTTGGCGATCAGGTCGTTGATATTGGAGGAGACGACTGTTTTCATTCTTTGGAAAATACCCATGGCGGTTCTCCTTACGAATTCCGGTAGCCGGAGAGGATCGGATAATGCTGGGAAAGCGCGAGCCCGATCGCGTCGACGGAGGCCTCGAACTCCTCCTTATCCATAGTCGCGTACTCGAGCGTGTCGGAGAGGATGACCTCGTTGCCCTCGATGCCATAGGCGCCGTGGATGATGTCCGTTCCGTTGAGCCTGAGGAGGGTTTCGAAAAGCTCCTCGCGCTTGCGGGAGGGAACCTCCATGACCTTCGTCCTGATGACGACCACCGGATCGTCGTAGACGATCACGACGTTGGATAGCCCTTTGGCGCTGTCGTGGACGAGGTAGGCGTTGTCTGCAGCCTCCTCGTAGGCGATCTTGAGGTCGATGAGGAAATCCTCGATTTTATTTAGGCCTGACATTCTCTACCCTCCCTGCCAGGGCGCCCTTCCGGCGCCCCCTAGCCGAGGAAAACCTGGCCTGACGGATCGATGGCCAGAATCGTCTTGCATTCAGAACAGCGGAATCGCCCAGCCTTGACGGCCTTGAGCTTCTTGGAGCAGATGGGGCAACCGAAGATCTTGGGGAACACGCTCGCGCTCTGGGCTTTCTCGCCCTGCGTGAAGAAGCCGATGGCGTCCTCGAGGTTGTCCTTGATGTTGAAGAACTGCGAGAAGCCGAGGAGCTGGAAGACCTCGTAGACCTTGGGCTGGATCTCGAGAAGCACGAGATCGCCACCGCGCTGCTTCACGCCTTTCAGGAAGGCCGTGAAGGAGCCGATGCCCGTGGACGATACGTAGTTGAGGCCGCCGCAGTGGAAGATCAGGTGGATGAACCCGCTCTCGATTGCCTTGGCGATGCGCTTCTGGAAGAAATTGGAATTATAGGTGTCGATGTAGCCGGTGAGGAAGAGAACCAGGCAGTCCGCGACGTTGTCCACTTTCTGAAGGCGGATCTTGAGACTATCGTCCTTTTCATCGTCGAAACCCGGAACGATATCGTTGTTGTTCATGGTACTCCTCTTCCCTATCCGCCATCCGCCGACGAGAGCGAAGGACGGCCATTGAACACTAACATCTTACGGACTAGGCCAGTATTTGTCAAATGCCGACGGGGTAAAATTTTCCTTCCGCCGAACCGCGGTTCCGCCCTCCGCGGAGACGCCCGGCCCCGCCCGATGCCTGATCCGGCCCGTCGGGCGGGCCCGGTCAGCGCGGCTTCAGGCAAGGAACCCCTCGTCCATGGCGATCACGGAGCCGTTGAAGGAGCCGTCGAGCGCGAGCTCGAGGGCCTTGGCGGCTACGGACCGCGCATCTTGAAGCCTGCCTGACGGGGAAAGCGCGACCCACTCCGCGCGGTCCGTCTCCGAGAGGTACTCCGTTTCCACGAGACCGGGGCAGACGGCGACGCAGGAGATCCCCGATCGTCCGTAGCCTTTCGCCACCGACTTGGCGATGACCCCCACGCCCGTCTTCGCGGCGGCGTAGGCCGTCATACCGGGAACGCCCCGGACGACGTCGGTCCGGTTGCCGCCGAAGAGGAGGATGCGGCCGAACCGCCGCTCGATCATCCCGGGAAGGCAGGCGGAAACGAGGGCTCCGGGAAGGGCGAGGCAGGACGCCGACGCCGACGCCCATTCAGCCGGGCTCGTCTCGTGAAGGGGGCTCCTGACGAGTGGGCCGAAGGCGACGACGAGGATATCCGCGGGGAGCATGGGTTCGAGGGCCCGAATGAAGGGCGCAGGGTCTTGAGGGTCGATCTCGAAGGCGAGAGCCCGCGCGCCGAGCGATGCCGCCTTTTCCTCCGTCTTGGCGGCGGACTTTCCGTGGATGACGAGATCCGCGCCCGCCTCGGCAAGGAAGCGCGAGGCCTCCCAGCCGATGCCGCCCGTTCCTCCGACCACGAGCGCGCGGCGCGAGACGGCGACAGAGCGCGCGGATGTGGGCGAATATTGCGGGCTGGAATCGCTCATGCTAGGATCATCATCGCTTTTATGGAAGAATTCAACCGATTCCAGATAATCCTCGCACGGCCCTCTGAAGGCGGCAACGTGGGAGCGGCGTGCCGAGCGATGAAGACGATGGGATTCTCGCGCCTCGCCATCGTCGCCCCCGAAAAAGAATTGGATCCGCGCGACGTGGGCATGATGGCCGTTCACGCCATGGACGTCTACGAGGGCGCGACGTTCCATGAATCGCTCCCCGAGGCGATCTCAGGCGCATCGCTCGTCGTCGCCATGACGAGACGGAGGGGCCGCAAGCGCAAAGCCTTCTCCGTTCCGATCCAGGAATTCTCCGCGGATGCCTGGAAGCGCCCGGGGACGATCGCCCTCGTGTTCGGGAATGAGCGGACGGGGTTATCCGGCGACGAGGTCGATCTCTGCCACATGGCCGCGCATATTCCTGCGTCGGACGAATTCCCTTCCCTCAACCTCTCGCAGGCGGTGATGGTGGCCTGCTGGGAGCTCGCGCGGACGAGGCCCGGGCTCCTCGCGGGTGGGCCGGAACCCGCCGGCGCCCCCGAGCTCGAGCTCGCGTCCGCGGACGCGGTCGCATGCCTCGAACGGATGGGGTTCTTCCGCTTGGCCGGGAAGGAGGACATGCGGCGTTTCCTCCGCGATGTCATCGGACGGGCCGCCCTCTGCCCCTCAGAGGTCTCCGTTTTCTCCTCTATTTTCAGGAAGTGCGAGGGGCTCTGGAAAGCGGCGGGCGGCGCTCCTTGACCCGGAGTATCGCCGGGTATAGGCTTTCCCGCAGGAGGAAGCCATGATGAAAGCCCGCCGAGCGATTCGCGCTTCCATAACGGCGTTCACGCTGATCCTGTGCGTCAGGGCCGTCGCGGCGCCTCCGTCTCAGGCGCTCGATTCCGTGCTGGATCCCTCCATCGGGCTCAAGGAGCTCTCCGACGCCGTGGCGCGGGGAAAGGCCGTCCCGGGCGACCGCTTCTTCCTCCTGACGGGCAGGATCGGCGTCGTCGTCGACAGGACCGGCGAGGCCGAGGGAGCCGAGTATCAAGGCGAGAGCGAGCTCGTCGGAGGAGAATGGATCGGCCTCGAATCCGTTCGATCCTTCCGGGCGTACCTCCGTTTCACTGGAAAGCGGTTCGCCGGCATCGGCGACGAGGATTCAGCAGATTGGATCGAGCGGGGAACGCTTGTCGTCGTGATCGGGTCTTACGTGGGGACGGTCAAGGAGTACGGCAGCGACCGCCAGGTTGCGCTCATAGACGTGAGGCGCGTCATTCCCGTGGAATAAAAAAGGCGCCCTCTCGGGCGCCTTCCGCGTTTCGTGAATATGCCGATCAGGACTCGGCGATGAGGAGGGTCTTGGCGTCGAGCTTGAGCGAGAGCTCCTCCGGCTTGATCCTGCTGTGGTCCTTCGAGACCGTGAGGTGGATGCAGTCCGGCTTGGGTTCCAGCACGATGACTACCGAAATAAGATCGATGTAATTCTTGAGGACCAGGGGGATGTCGTTCTCGTCGAAGAGCTTGCCCTCGCCCGACACCGTGCAGGAGTACCATACCTCGAGGTCCATGTCCTGGGCGAAGGCCTTCACGCCCTCGATGGTGGAGCGGTCCGCGCGCGCGAAGTCGAAACCGTCGATGATGAGGGCTTCGGCCTTGAAGCCGCCATCCTTGATCATGGCCTTGAGGCTCTTGAGCACCTGGTCCTTGCTAACGGTCTCCTGGTTGAAGTTCATGAGGACGCGGTTCCGGGAAACTTCCTCGTGGACGTCCATGACGTCGTCCAGGCCCTTCTTCTTGGCGATCTCGGCGAAGATGTCCTCGTACCAGGAGATCACATAGCTCGTGTGGGATACGAAGGAAACGTGGATGACCTTCTTCCCCTGGAAGAGCTTATCCAGCGCGATCTGCACGAGGACGCTCGTCTTGCCGATGCCCTTCTGCGACGCGATGATCCCGACGTTGCCCTTCTTGAGGCCGCCCTCGATGGATTTCTCGAGGATCCTCACGGGGCTCTTCTGTATCAATTCGGACTTGACCATGCTACTCCTCTTCAGGGCGCCGTATGCTTGAATGATAACCCCGCTCCGGCGGGGAAGCAAGTTGCGCGATCCGCCCGCCGGGCGCCGAACGGCGGGCGCGCTAGCCTTATTTCTGGGCGTCCTTCTTCCGCTTCTCCTCGTACTTCTTGCGGAGGTCGTCCGAAACGCTCGTGGGGACCTTGCCGTACTTGAGGAACTCCATGGTGAACTCGGCCTTGCCCTG
>CAZIEI010000011.1:40723-40977 GCA_964538705.1 uncultured Spirochaetales bacterium
GTAGCCGAACATCTCCGAGAGCGGGACCTCGGCCTCCACGCGCGAGAAGTTGCCATCCTCGGTGCTGGCGGTGATGATGCCGCGGCGCTGGTTGATGGAACCGAAAATGTTGCCCTGGAACTCCGTGGGGCCCTCGACCTCGACCTTCATGATGGGCTCGAGGATGACCGGCCTGGCCTTGTCGTAGGCCTCGCGGAAGGCTCCGATGGCGGCGAGCTGGAAGGCGATGTCCGAGGAGTCCACCGCGTGGGACT
>CAZIEI010000012.1:0-7889 GCA_964538705.1 uncultured Spirochaetales bacterium
TCTGCGCCGTCACCGAGAAGACCGTAGTGAACGAATCGAGGTAGGGGAAGGCCGCGGGCTCGGGAAAGACGGCCGGCAGGAAAACGTGCGCGCGCGACGAGAGGAAGCCGAGGGCGAAGGCGGCGGCGAGGCTCGCGCCGAGGGTGGTCCATCGCCCGCTCTTCCCGAGCGCGCTCACCTTGAGCTCGTCTCGCTTGTCCGACTCCGCCTCGTTCCGCGGACGGGCCCAACGGTACCAGCCGTAGGCGGTGGAGGCGATGAAGAAGACCTGGAGGGCCATGTCGGCGTAGAGCCTGACCTGGTAGAAGAGCACGAGGAAGAATAGCGCGTTCACGAGGCCGAGCGGCCAGGTGAGGATGCGCGCCCGCGCGGCCCAGACGACGCAGGCCATGCCCGAGAGCGTGCCTATGAGCTCGCAGAGGCTCATCTCGTAGGAGAAGGCGCGGAAGATGACGAAATCGACGCTGAAGAGCGCCTTGAGCAGTTGCATCCGGATCACTCCTCCTTGATGAAAGGCCTGACTTTGCCGATCTCCGGCCCGCCCGCCGCGAACCCCGTCCTCACCTCGGAAATTCCCGGCGATCCGAAGAGGGCGTCGATCTTCCGCGCGATGGCCGCCTCGTCCAGCGGAGCGAGGGCCTCGCATTCGAGGAGGCAGGAGCGGTCCTTGCGCTGGGTGAATCGGAATGAGCCGATCGGCTCGCGCCGCGCGATTCCCGCGACGTCCACGGGGTTGACCCTGCCGCCGTCGGGCCGTTCGAAGACGACGAGGCTCCGCGCCTCGAGCGCGCGGAGGAGTGGGCTCTCCTCCCCGCAGGGGCAGGGGGATTCGTCCAGGATCGCCGTGTCGCCCGTACGGTATCGGAGGAGCGGGACGAAGGGGTTGCGGCCGCCCGACGCGCAGATCTCGCCCCGTTCGCCCGCGCGCGGGGGCAGGCCCTTCGCGTCCAGGCACTCGATGAACAGGTCCGTGGGCAGGACGTGGTAGGAGCCGGGATTCGCGGGGCACTCGTAGCCGATGGGTCCCGTCTCGTTGAGCGAGTACATCTGCGCGACGCGGACGCCGAAATGCGCCTCCACGCGCGCGCGGACCGCCGCCTCCATGACCACCGCCGTCGAGAGGAGGATCCTCGGGCCGCGTCGGATGCATGAGTCGATCGCGCCCAGGTACGCGTAGGGATCTCCGGAGAGGAAGAGCGGATCCATGTCCGCGATATAGCGCGCACGCGCCTCCGGACTCCGCCATTCCGTTTCCCGGAGGTTCACCTTGGCGAATCCCGCTCCGCCCAGGACCGAATGGACCGTGTGGTACGCGATGGTGCGCGCCTGGTCGCAAACCTGAATGGCCGCGACGCGCCGGGAGGAGGTCGATTCCCGGAGGCCGTGGCGCTCGAGGACGTAGGCGATCATCGGGTCGTAGCAGGCGACGGCCTTGGGGTGGTTGGGCGCGGGGACGGGGTGGCCGGTGGTTCCCGCGGTGGGATTCACCACGAGTCGGTCCAGGGCTTCGTCCGCGGGGACGATCTCGTGGATGCGCGCGCGCATATCCGGCCGCGACATCGTCTCGATCGATTCCCAATCGCGGAGGGCGTCCTTCCCGGCGAGCGCGCGGGCGAACCAGGCGGAGCGGCGCGCCATTCCCGCGGCCCACTCCGCGGCGCGCGGCAACGCCTCTCCGCTCCGCGATCGTCCCCGGTCGCGGAGCGAACGCGCGAATCCCTCGATGAAGGGAAGGTCGGCGTCCATGACGCGATCCCCGCAGACGGCGTTCCACCGCGGCGCGTCAGGATGCTCGCCCATGAAGCGGTACGTCTCCATCCACTCGGGCCGCATCCGCGGGACGCGGACCAGGATATCCTCGGGTACCGGTGGTCTTTTCATCACTCCCTCGACATCTTCGAAGCCGCTTCCTCGGCCGCCGCGCGTTCCATGGCCTCGCGGAGCTCCCTGGCCCTTTCCTGGGCCTTCCTGCTCAGGTCCACGAGCCGCGCGCGCTCCACTGAGTCCACCGCCGCGAGCCGGTCGATCGCGGCCGCCTCGTTCTCTCCCTCAGGCCTGAGCCCGAGGAGCTCGAGGCAGAGCCGCGCGAGCTCCTCGCGGCGCTCGCCGTCGGAACGGAATTCCTCCGCGTCGACCGCGGCGGAAAGTGCCTTGAGCCTCCTCGATCCCGGGAGCGCGAGGAGCCGTTCCGCGAGGTCCTTTCTCCCCTTGAACCATGGATCGGAGGCGATGAGGATCGAGAGCGCGGCGATCCGCCTCCTGTTCCGGTCGCGGCCGATCGCGTCCTCGACGGCGTCGAGCCTCGCCGCGTCGGGATACCTTCCCGCCATGGCCTCGAACGCGTCTCCCGCGAGGGCCTTCGCGTTCGCGGCGCCGTCGAGCCACGCATCGTCCGCCTCCATGAGGCGGCGCGTGATCCTCTCGAGCGGCGGCCCCTCCTCGAGCCGAATGCCCTTTCCGTCGGGGCATCCGCCTTCAGCGCGGACTTCATCGATCATCGGATCGCTCCCTGTCGGCGCCCGTCCTCCGCGTTCCCGTAGGTCTTCCGCGAGAACGCCCGCGCGTAGGCGGCCAGGTCCTCCCAATTCGAGATGGGCGCGATGTCCCAACCCATCTCCGCCGCCTCCGCGTAGAATCCCTCGGTCCCGATGAGGGAGGGCGGTATGTTGAGAGCCATGCTCCCGCCGCCGCCCGCCGCCGCGAGGGACTTCCGCGCGATCTCCTTTCCCGATCCGCCGCGCTCGTCCTTGTCGAAGAGCGTCGTCACGCCGTCGTCGGATATGATCATGACGTGGGTCTTCCTCTTCGGCTTCGAGTCGACGTAGGTGTCACGGAGCTTATGGATCGGGAAGGCCGTGCAGCCGCCGATGCAGCCCGTGATCACTGCCAGGATCGCGTCCGCGTTCCGGACGAAGCCGTCGGTGCTCCTCCATTCGCGCGGCCCGGACCAGAGCGTCGCCTGCACGCTCGCTCCCGCGCGCAGGGCGGAGAGGGCCATGATCGTTCCCGCGAGCGCGAGATGCGAAAGCTCCCTCTGCGGATCGGGCATGGACCCGGAGCTGTCGATATAAATGTCCAGGTCGAGCGGCTCGCAGCCCTCGTCGCGCCCCTCATCGACTGAGTAGTCGCGTTCGAGGATCGTGTAGCCCGGGATGAGGACGGGGGACCGCATGACCGAGTCTATCCACGAAGCCTCGTCCAGGGGATCACCGGGATCCCAGACGCTGAAGCCCTCGGCCTCGGGTTCGCCCGTCCTCCGCCCCGCGATCTTCGGGAAGGGGACGAGGTGCGGCGCGGCCATCGCCCGGTAGTACGCGGCCGCGGCCTTGTCCGCGCCTGCCTCGATCCCGAGCTCCGCGAGTATCTCGCCGTATTCGAAGGGGAGCTTGGCGTTCGAGGCGCTCCCCCCCGGATCCTTCGCTTTCTCCTCGAGCCCCTCGAGCGCGGGATGCACCGCGTCCTCGGAGCCGTCATCGTCGAGCAGGCCCGCGGGCAGTTCGCCCGAGGAGCCCGCGCCGGGAGAGGTCGCGTCGAGGACGAGGCGTATCCGGCCCTTGACGGCGCCGCATCTCTCGGCGTCCTTGAGAAGGTAAGGCAGGCAGATGGCGGCGAACCGTCCCGCCCCGCGCCACCATTCCGTCCGCCAGGACCGCGCGAGCCCGGCGGCCAGGCGCGCGTCGGCCTCGATCCCGTCGTCGATATCCCCCTTCGCGAGCCGCCCCTTCATCAGCGACCAGAGGATCTCGTAGGTCCTGAGGTAGAAACGCCAGAGCGCGTCCTCTCCGTCGGAGCCGATCCGCTCGTAGACCTCCTCCATCCTGAATCCGCTCTCGCGCTTGAGGCGGTCGTTGATGAGGAGGTCCGTCCAGAGGTTCCCGATCATCGGCGCGCAGGCTTTCATCGTATAGAGCGCTTTGCGCACGCGAAGCGACATGCGCGCCGCGTCCTCGAGGTTCGCCGGGCAGTATACGTGGTGGCCGGCCTCATGCGCGAGGATCTCGCGCCCGTAATCGCCGAGCCCGCAGCGCTCCACCGCCTCGGCGTCGATGACGACGACGTGGTCGCCGAGCCTGATCATGGCGAAGGAACCCCGGAGTCCTTCCTTCGCCGCCGCCTCGGAGCTCATCGCGATGAAGGGAGTCCTGAGCCGCACGTAGAAGCCCCAGGCCGCGAGTGCCTCCGGCCAGACGGCCTCCCAGGCCGCCGCTATCCCTGCCCTGGACGGCGAACCGCCCGGCGCGGAGTCGCGGACCTCGGCGCCGGATTCCCTCCGGGCCGTTCCGCGCCTAGGCAAGGGCCCTCCCCGCCACGAACACGGCGTAGCTATAAGGACTGGTGAGGCAGAGCGTGTCCCCGTCGGAGGCGGCGGAGGAGACGCCGCGGGGAAAGGCCGCGCGCAGATCGAAGGAGAGCCCCTTCGTCCTGATCTTCGTCGGCCCGTTTCCGTCTCTGTCCATGAGCCAGGGGCCCTCGACGGTCCGTCCCGCGGAAGCGCGCGCGTCCTCGGGAGACGGCGAGGAGCGGCGCTCGAGGATTGATCCGTAGCGGTCGGGTCTGAGGGCGAAGGAGGCCCTGCCGTCCGTGACTATGAACTCCGCTCCGATCCTCGATACCGTCGGCGGTCCTAAGAAACGACCGCCAAGCCCGGCGAAGCCCCCGACGCGTTCCATGACGATGCGCTCCTCGCCGGAGCCCCGCGCGAGGGCCTCCGGGAAGGACCAGGGGCGCTCGCCGAGCTCGCGCGCGAAGGCCGCCATGTCGCGGCCGGAGAGGATGGACTCAGGCAGGCCTAGGACGCGCGCGGCCATCGCTCCCTCCATCGCGGCGATCGATTCGAGTGCCGCGCCGCGGTACGCGGTGAATCCCGCCGTCCAAGCGGCGACGAAGCCGCACCGCGCTAGGGTTTCCTCTCCCGGGGCCCCTTCGATCCGTTCCATCGCAGTCTTCCATCGCGTCGCCCCATCGCGGTTCTCCGTCCTGAGCCGGAAGAAAGCGTTCATGAGCATCCCCGTGACGGCGGTGGGCGAGGCGACGAGGCTCTCGATCCTCGACGCGAGGAGCTCGCCCGAGCCCGTCGCGTACGACTCCGCCTCGGCCTCCCCGTCCCCGGATCCCCTGAATGCGCCGTTCGCCGCGAGGCCGGCGCAGGACTCGAATATCGCGCGGAGGACGGCGCGGTCCCGGGCCCCTCCGCCCGCGCGCTCGAGGGCGGAAAGCGGAGCGGCCGCGACGAGCGCGAAGCCGCGGGAGAAATCCTCGGCCCTGAACGACGGCGACGCGAGGCGAGCTCGGGCGACGATCGCGTTGAGCGCGGCGCGCTCCCGGGAGAGGAATTCGAGGGCGAGGGGGCCGGTCAGTCCTTCCACTCGAGCCACCGCAGGTAATTGCCGTACCGCTGATGGAGGTACTTGAGGGCGAGGACGTCGTCGAACATCGGCCCGTGGAATTTTTTATTCTGCGCGAACGAGGCCATAACGCGCTCGATCCTCTGGATCGCGGCACGCGCCTCCTTCTCGGGAACGCCCTCGAGGCCCTTTCCGAATTCCGCGAGAATCTCGCCCACCTCGTCTTTGGCGTCCCGTCCCAGGGCGTCGTACTCGGCGCAGGAAAGGTCGAAGAGCTTCCTGATCCAGCTCACGCGATCGATCGCGTAGGCCTCGTTCCCCTTCTGGACGAAGAAGGGCGCGTTCCTGTCCGGTACGAGCTTGTCGTGGAGAACGAAGGGGAGGATGTTCCGGACATCGTCGAACCCGACCTCCTCCTTGCCGCGGAAATACGCGAGGGCTTTGGCGAAGATCAGGACGGTCATGAGAACGCGGACGGAGAATCCGTTCCTCGTCTGGTTCCCGAGGTCCTTGATGCGGTCCTTGCCCGTCTCCATGAAGGCCAGCGACTCGTCGGGGAGCGACGAGAGCTTCACCGTGTCCTTGGTTTTATACTCGAGCTGGACCGCCGCGGCCTCCGCGAACTCGAACTGCGACGAGAAAAACTCGATGCGCTTCAGCACGGGCTCCGGCATGGCGACGCGGAGGATCCCTGCGTATATCTCGTCGAGCTCCTCAGCGGAAAAGACGATCTCCGGAGGCACCAGGTCCTCGGGCTTGGCCCCTGCCTCGATGCGCTCGAGAAGGCCCGGTATGAAGCGGGAATTGAAGTGCAGGGACTTCACCGTTACGTCGATGCGGTCCCGGAGGGCCTCGATGACCTGGTAGGTGCCTCCTCCGGCGTCGTCGTTCGCCGTGAGGAACCACGCCGCCTCGGGGCACTCGTACACCTGGTCCAGGACCTCCGCGTAGTTGTCCGCCATCACCGTTAAGAGGGCGCTCTGGGTGCGCGTCGGGATGCGGTTGTACTCGTCGATGATCTTAACGCGCATGGAGAGCCAGGCCCGCCACGCGATGCGGATGTCGTCGAAGGACTTAGCGTTTACGAGGTCCGAGGGGAGCGGATTCCCCAGGAGGTCCGTGACCGTCATCTGGGGCTGGCCGTGCTGGATGGCCTTCCGGATGTCCTTCATCCCGTATCCCGCGATGAGGCCCATCATCACGGCGCTCGTCGTCTTCCCGCGTCCGGGCCCGCCCACGATCAGGCAGCGCCGCCTCGTCGCGAGGTTGAGAAGAGGGAGGAGGATGAAACTGCAGAAGCTCTGCCCGGAGGGGAAAACGATCTTCGCGCGCGAGTCGCCGAGCTCGTACTCGCGGGAGGGTCCGTCCTCATACTCGATGTCGCAAAAGGGGCTGATGACCGCGACGTTCGTGAGCCAGAAGTAGGCCTTCCTGAGCTTCTCGTCCAGCCCGTATCCCGCCTCGGCCGCGGGTACGGACCCGCTCGGCCCCGCCGGCCCCCGATACAGGTCCATGGCGTCGAACCCCTTCCCCGCGCCCTTCCCGGGCGCCGTGGGCGACGCCGAAACCTTCTGCGATTTGTGGATGTAGTCCATGGAACCCCCGTACCGCGTTCGCTTCGGTAGTATACACGCGCCCCGCGGCCCGCGCCATCGTCTCCCGCGCGGCAGCGCCGCCGGAATGCCGCTCTCCCCGTGCGTTCCGCGGTGCCGTCCGCCATCTCCGTTGCCGCGACGCCTCGCGGGGAGTATGATGCCCGCATGCCCCGTTTCCCCCGCGCCGAGCTCCTCTGGGAGGACGATCGCTTCCTCGCCCTCGACAAGCCCGAGGGCCTTCCCGTCATCGCTGGAGAGGGGAGCCGTGAGCGGACCCTATTGGATGCGGCCTCCGCCATCGTGAAACGCCGCAATCCCCGGGGTCGCGCCGCCGTCGTTCATAGGATCGACAAGGGCACCTCGGGCGTCGTCCTTTTCGCCAAGGACGCCTTCGCCAAAAAGACCGCAATGGGCTCATGGGACGACATGGTAACCGAACGCCGATACGCGCTCGTCATCGAGGGGCGGCTCCGGGCCCCTTCGGGTAGGTTCGAAGACTTCCTCGTCGCGGGGGAATACGGCCGCGGACAGACGCGCGTCCGCGTCTCGCACGGCGGGGACAGGAAAGCCCTCAAGGCCGTCACCGACTGGAAGGTAACACTGGACGGAGAGCGATGTCAGCTCATCGAGGCCGTCTTATTGACCGGACGCAAGCATCAAGTCCGAGTCCAGTTCGCCGCGGCCGGCCACCCCGTCGCGGGGGACGCCCTCTACGGCGCGCGCGGGAATCCCTTGGGCCGCCTCTGCCTCCACGCCTGCGCCATCGAGTTCCGTCATCCCTTCACCCGCCAGCTCGTCCGCATAGAGAGCCCCGCGCCCCCCTCCTTCCGCCGCCTCGTCGAGTCCGGGAGATGAGCGCGTAGCGAGCGGTGCGACGAGGGCTTCCTTAGCCTTCCACCGTAAAGGCGCATCCCGTCGACGTTAGGTCGCACCGCAGGCGGAGCCGAAA
>CAZIEI010000012.1:7989-40745 GCA_964538705.1 uncultured Spirochaetales bacterium
AAGAAAAAGCCCGAGGAGTTGTTAGGTCGCGTAGCGAGCGGTGCGACGAGGGCTTCCTTAGCCTTCAGCTAAATAGGGGTACGCCATCGACCTTTCATCGACTAGCAGGCGGAGCCGAAAAAGAAAAAGCCCGAGGAGTTGTTAGGTCGCGTAGCGAGCGGTGCGACGAGGGCTTTTTCTTTTTCGGCAACAGCCTAGCTATCGATGATCTGCTCGTCGATCGGCTTGCCCCCCGGCACCATGGGCAGCACCTTCTCGTCCCGATCCAGCACGCAATCGATGACGGCCGGCTTCCGCTCGGCGATCGCCGCGTCGAAGGCCTTGACGAACGAGGCTTCGTCAGTCGCGCGGAATCCGCGGACGCCGTAGGCCTCGGCGAGCTTCACGAAATCCGGAGGCCGGTCGAGCGTCGTCTCCGAGTAGCGTTCCTGGTAGAAGAGCTTCTGCCATTGCCGCACCATGCCGAGCACGCCGTTGTCCATGACGAGGATGACGATCGGGATATCGTAGTGCGATATGGTCGCGAGCTCGTTGCAGTTCATCCTGAACGATCCGTCGCCCGCGACGTGCACGACGCGCTTATCCGGTTTCGCCGTCTGCGCGCCCATCGCCGCCCCGGTCCCGTAGCCCATGGTCCCGAGTCCGCCCGACGAGATGAAAGTCCTCGGCTCCGAGAACGGATAGAACTGGGCGGCCCAGAGCTGGTGCTGCCCCACCTCCGTGGTGATGATCGCGTCGTCGCCAAGGCGCTCCCTGACTTGTTCCAGGATGAAACGCGGGTGCAGGTCCGTCTTTCGCGAATGGGCCTGCGGCACGTGCTTCTTCCAGCCCTCGACGTCGTCGTTCCATTCGGATCGCTGGCGCTGCTTCACGAGGGGGAGAAGCATGGACAGGACCGCCTTCGCGTCGCCCGTCACGTGGCGCCAGACGCGGACGGTCTTGTTGATCTCGGCCGCGTCGATGTCGATGTGGATGACTCGGGCGTTCACCGCGAAGCGCTTGGGATCGGAGATAACGCGGTCGGAGAAGCGCGCGCCTATCGCGAGGATGAGATCGGCCTTCGTGGCGGCCATGTTGGAGGCCTTGGTCCCGTGCATGCCGATCATGCCCGTGCTGAGCGCGTGTCCTGAGGGGAAGCAGCCCTGCCCCATGAGCGAGCAGGCGACGGGCGCGTTCAATTTCTCGGCGATCGCCCTGAGCTCCGCGGAGGCGCCCGAAGATATGATTCCGCCGCCCGCGAAGATGAGGGGGCGCTGCGAGGCGTTGATCGCCTCGGCCGCCTCGCGCACGAGGCCGGCGTCGATCCCCTCCTCCGGCTTGGGGGACGCGACGCGACCCCCGGGGGCATACTCGGCCTCGGCCGCGGTGACGTCCTTGGTGATGTCGATGAGGACCGGCCCCGGCCTTCCGGACCTCGCGATGGCGAAGGCCTCGTGCACCGTGCGCGCGAGGTCCTGGACGTCCTTCACGATGTAGTTGTGCTTGGTGATGGGTCCCGTGACGCCGGCGATGTCCACTTCCTGGAAGCTGTCCTTTCCCAGGAGCGCGACGGGCACGTTGCAGGTGATGGCGACCATGGGGATGGAATCCATGTAGGCGGTCGCGATCCCGGTCACGAGGTTGCATGCGCCCGGGCCGGAGGTGGCCATGCAGACGCCGACCCTGCCGGAGGCTCTAGCGTAGCCGTCGGCCGCGTGCGCCGCTCCCTGCTCGTGCGCGGTGAGCAGGTGCCGGATCTCGCCCGAATGCTTGTAGAGCTCGTCGTATATATTGAGGATGGTGCCCCCCGGATACCCGAAGACCACGTCGACGCCTTCCTCGATGAGGCACTTGATGACGATCTCGGCGCCCCTGATTCTCATGCCTTCCCTCCCTTGCCGCCGGGAACGAGCCCGAGCTTCGCCCCGATCTCCCTGATGAGCTTGTATTCAACGGAATCCACGAGGGCCCTCCAGGAGGCCTCGATGATGTCCGTGGAGACGCCGACGGTGGTCCAAATGTCCTTGCCGTCGCTGGACTCTATGAGCACGCGCACCTTGGCCGCGGACGCGGCCTGGCTGTTGAGCACGCGCACCTTGAAGTCCGTGAGCCGCATCGACCTCAGCGAGGGGTAGAAGCGTTCGAGCGCCTTCCTGAGGGCCCGGTCGAGCGCGTTGACGGGGCCGTCTCCCTCGGCGGCGGTGAGCTCCGTCTGGCCGTCCACTTCCACCTTGATCATGGCCTGGCTCCCCTCGTCCGCGCTCGGCCGCTCCCCGATGATCCTGAATCGCTCCAGCTTGAAGAGCGGCTTGTAGATCCCGAGCTCCTTCCTGACGAGGAGGTCGAAGGATCCCTCGGCGCCCTCGAACTGGTAGCCCTCCTGCTCGAGCTCCTTGAGCCGCGCGACGATCCTCGCGACCACAGGATCGTCCCTATCCACGCCGGGGTCCACGCGATGGATCTTCTCCATCACGGCACTCCGCCCCGCCACTTCAGAGAGGAGGACTCGACGCTCGTTCCCGACGGACTCCGGCGCCACATGCTCGAAGGAGGCGGAGTGCTTGAGGACGCCGTCCGCGTGCATTCCCGCCTTGTGCGCGAAGGCCTTAGTGCCCACATAGGGAAGGTCGTCGGGGAGAAGGAGGTTCGAGACCTCCGCGATCGACCTCGCGCACTCGGTGAGTCCCAGCATGGCCTCCTCGGAGACGCAGGCCTTCCCCATCTTGAACTGAAGGTCGGGGATGACCGTGGAGAGATTCGCGTTGCCGCAGCGCTCTCCGAAACCGATGAAGGTCCCCTGGACGTGTACGGCTCCTGCGGCCACTGCCGCGAGGCTGTTCGCCACGGCGAGGCCCGAATCGTTGTGCGTATGGATTCCCACCGCAACGGAGCCCGCGAGCGCTACCGCTTCGGCGGCGGCTTTCGAGATCGTCTCGGGGAGGCAGCCGCCTTTGGTATCGCAGAGCGCGAGGCAATCGGCGCCCGCCTCTAGGGCGGCTCCGAGCGACTTCATCGCGTAATCGCGATTCGCGATCCATCCGTCGAAGAAGTGCTCGGCGTCGTAGATGACGCGCTTCCCATTCTTCCGGAAGAACTCGACCGTCTCCCGGATCATCGCGAGGTTCTCCTCGAGCGTGGTCCTGATGATGTCGGTGACGTGGAGCGTCCACGATTTTCCGAAGATGACGACGACATCCGTCCCCGCGGAGAGGAGGCTCAGGATGCCGGGGTCGTCCGCGACCGTCACGCCCTTCCGCCTCGTGGCCCCGAACGCGGCGATGCGGGAGCTCTTCAGCTTGAGCTTCGCCGCTTCCTTGAAGAACTCGATGTCCTTGGGGTTCGATCCGGGGTTCCCCGCTTCCACGAGGGGTATCCCGATGGAATCGAGGGCCTCGAGGACGGCGAGCTTGTCCCGCACGGAGAAGGATATCCCCTCGGCCTGGGCGCCGTCGCGCAGGGTGGAATCCAATATCTCTATGACTCCGCTCATGCGCCGCTCCTTCCGAGCCCGGCGACCATCGCGTTGATCGCCTGGACGTAGGCCATGATCGAGGCCTCGACTATGTCCGTCGAGAGCCCGCGGCCGTTGTAGGACTCGCCCTCGCTCGCGATCTTCACCGTCGCCTCGCCCTGCGCGTCGGCGCCGCCGGTCAGGGCATTGAGCGAGAAATGCTCGAGCTCGCTCTGCTTCCCGACGATCTTGTCGATGGCCTTGAAGGACGCGTCGATGGGGCCGTCCCCCACGGCGACGCGCTCGCAATCGGTTCCGTCCATCAACTTGAGGCGCACCGTGCTCGTGGTGGTGATGGTGTTGCCCGAGGTGATCACGAAGCGGTCAAGCTTGTAAATTTCCTGCGGCCGCCCCTCCGCGCCGAGCGCGAGGGCCTCGATGTCGCGGTCCGATACAGTCTTCTTACGGTCGGCGAGGACCTTGAACCGCTCGAAGAGGGCGTCGACCTCGGCCTTGTCCGGGCTGAAACCGAGCTCGGTGAGTCGCTCCTCGAAGGCGTGCCTCCCCGAGTGCTTGCCCAGAACCATCTTGTTTCGCGGAAGCCCGATGGACTCGGGGGTCATGATCTCGTACGTCGCGCGGTTGGCCATGACGCCGTGCTGGTGTATCCCGGCCTCGTGCGCGAAGGCGTTCTCGCCGACGACCGCCTTGTTGGGCTGGACATCCACGCCCGTCACCTGCGACACGAGCCTGCTCGCGGGGTAGATCTTCGTGGCGTCGACGCGGCAATCCGCGCCTGAGAAGCTGTCGGGCCTGGTCCGGAGGTTCATGACTACCTCCTCGAGCGCCGCGTTCCCGGCCCGCTCGCCGAGTCCGTTGATCGTGCACTCCGCCTGCCCCGCGCCCGCCCTGACGGCGGCGAGGGTGTTGGCGACGGCGAGCCCGAGGTCGTTGTGGCAATGCACCGAAATCACGGCCTTATCGATATTAGGGACGCTTCCCGCTATCCTCGCGACGAGGGCGCCGAATTCCTCCGGTTGCGCGTAGCCCACCGTATCCGGAACGTTGACGGTCGAGGCCCCGGCCGCGATCACCGCCTCGAAGACCCTGCAGAGGAAATCGGGATCGGAGCGCGACGCGTCCTCCGCGGAGAACTCGACGTCCGGGCATAGGTTCCTCGCGTAGCGCACCATGGCGACGGCCTGTTCGAGGACGGCTTCCGGCTTCATCTTGAGCTTGAATTCCATGTGAATGGGGCTCGTCGCGATAAAAGTATGGATGCGCGGGCGCGCGGCCTCGCGCACGGCTTCCCACGCCCTGTCGATGTCGCGCTCTATCGCGCGCGAGAGGCTCGCCACAGAGCAATTCCGCACCGTCCGCGCGACCTCCCGTACGGACTCGAAATCGCCGGGGCTCGCGATGGCGAATCCCGCCTCGATGACGTCGACGCCCAGGGTCTCGAGGGCCTTGGCCACCTCGAGCTTCTCCTCGAGGTTCATAGAGCATCCCGGGGCCTGCTCCCCGTCGCGCAGCGTCGTGTCGAATATCTTCACGGTCCTGGACATCCCCTACCCCCTCAGGCTTCCCTCGCCCCGCTCGAGGGCGATGATGCCGGTCCTCACCGTCTCCACGATCCCGAAGGGCTCGAGCATATCGATGAGTCCGTTGATCTTCGCGGGGGAGCCAGTGACCTCCAGCGTGAGGCTCGATGGCCCGACGTCCACGATTCGGCTCCGGAAGACGCTCGATATCTCGAGGACGTGGAGCCGCTGGTCCAATCCCGCCTTCACCTTGATAAGGGCGAGCTCGCGCTCGACGGAGGTCTTCTCCTCGAGCTCGAGGACCGTGACCACGTCGATGAGCTTGGCGAGCTGGTTCTTCACCTGCTCGATCGCGAGATCGTCGCCGCGAGCGACGATCGTCATTCGCGAGAGCTTGGGGTCCTCCGTCTCTCCTACCGTGAGACTATCGATATTGAAACATCGGCGGCTGAAGAGCCCCGAGATCTTCGAGAGGACGCCCGAATGGTTCTGCACGAGCACCGACAGCACATGACTGGTCATAGTAGCACCCCTTGACAATGTTCTGCCTATAGAACAGAATACTATTCCAAGAACAATCGTATCGCCATTCCCGCGCGATTGTCAAGAAAGGGCGCGATCGGCATGAGCTCTATCCCCAGAAAATCCAACGCCCCCGCCGTGGACCGCGCCGCGTCTATCCTGGACCTCCTCATGGAGCGATCGCCCCGCGCCCTCTCCCTCTCCGAAATCCACAAGACCCTCGAGATCAATAAGAGCAGCGCACATTCCATCCTCGAGGCTCTCGCACGGGCGGGGCTCGCGGAACGAAACGCGGAAACGGGAAAATGGACGCTCGGTTTCAAGACCCTCGAGCTCGGACGGAGCTATTCGCGCGGATCCTCCTCGGCCTCGGGATTCGCCAAGATCGGCGCCGCGATCCGCGCCGCGTGCCGAGAATCCGTCCACTACGCGATACTCCGCGAGGGCCGCGTGCTCATCGTCGCCACGGTCGAGGAACGCTCCCACGCGCTCACGATCGACGCGGTCGAGGGAGACACGGTCCCCGCGCACCGGTCGGCCCTCGGCATCGCGCTCCTCTCCGATTCGAGCGACGCGGAAATAAAGGAGGCTTGCGCCGAGGCCGACCCGGCGGCGGACGAGGACGAGCTCGCTTCGGCCGTCCGCGAATGCGCGAAGGCGCGGGAAAACGGCTACGCCTTCACGAACCGCGAGCGAGAAGAAGGGGCCTGCGGCGTGGCCGCGCCCGTGAGGGACGGGACCGGACGGATCAAGGCGGCCATCGGGATGGCCCTCCCCTCCCAACGCATGGACCTCGAACGCCGGGCCTTCCTCGCCGCTGCCCTCATGCGCGGGGCCGCAGCCCTTTCCCAAGATGACGGATCCCCGCCGCCTGTCAACTGACGCACGGCGCCATCGTATTGACCATGACAGGCCAGCGGCGCATCATGGCCGGACGGAGGAATCCATGGATCCATCGACGCCCGCTCCCGCGGCGCAGGACCGGAACAAGCTCATCAAACGAGCCTCGCTCATCGCCGCGATAGTGAACGCGGCCCTCGCCGCCATGAAGATCACCGCCGGCCTCATGACAGGCAGCCTCGCGGTCCTGGGCGACGGACTCGACTCCTCCACGGACGTCCTCATCGCCGTGATGAGCCTCATCGTCTCATCGATCATCGCGAAGCCCGCCGACGCGGGCCACCCCTGGGGGCACAGCAGGGCGGAGACCATGGCCACCACGGTCCTCGCCTTCCTCCTCTTTTTCGCGGGCGCCCAGCTCGCCCTGGGAAGCGTCCAGAAGCTCCTGCATCCGGAGGCGGCCGAGGTGCCGGGATTGCTGGCGCTCGCCGTCACGGGCGTATCGATCGCGGGGAAGCTCCTCCTCGCCCTCGGCCTCAGGATCCAGGGCAAGCGCGCGAACTCGAGCATGCTCTCGGCGAACGCCGCGAACATGGCCGGAGACGTGATCATATCCATCGGCGTGCTCGCGGGCCTCGGCGCCTCACTCCTCTTCGATTTCCCCGCCGCAGACCCGATCGCGGCCCTCCTGGTCGCCGCCTGGGTCGTGAAGACGGCCGTCAGCGTTTTCCGCGACGCCAACCTCGAGCTCATGGACGGGATCGAGGGACGCGGCCCCTATAAAACCGTCCTGGACGCGGCGCTCTCCGTCATCGGCGTCTCGAGGCCCCATCGGATGCGGATGCGCAAGATCGCGAACCAATGGGACATAGACATGGACATCGAGGTGGACGGGGACATGACGGTGGAGGCCGCGCACAAGATCGCCCACAAGGTGGAGCGGAGCATTCGGGAGCGGCTCCCCGACGTCTTCGACATCATGGTCCACGTGGAACCCGTATCCAAACGGCATTCCGAAGAGGCGTTCGGCCTCAGCGCGTCCGATATCGCGGGCAAGGGCTGAGCGCGGGTTTTTCCTTCCGGAGACCTTGCGCTCGCGCGCTAAAGGTATAGACTAGGGATAGATTCTCTCTAAACATCGTCCGGGGGTCCTATACATGCGAAAAACGACTATCGGCGCGGTCGTCATCGTATCGGCGGCGCTGGTCCTGAACGGAGGCGCACTCGTAGCGCAGGTCGGAGGGGGATTCGTCCTCGGCCCGTACGCACTGAGCATTAACGGCGAATCACGGGGCGTCTACGAGAGCGGCTACCTGCCGGATTCAGGCACCGAGTCCATGAGCGTATACGAATTCACCCAGACCTTCTCGCTCCCGGAATCGCTGGCCGGCGAACGGCTTTCGCTCCTCGTAGGGCCCCATTCCTACCCCTTCGAGATCCTCATCAACGGAAGGCTCGTCTATTCGCGGGGCGACGCCGCCGGAAACATCATCAATCCCGTGAGCTACGACCCCTCGACCGCCCCGCTCGACGGCACGGGGCTGTTCCGTCCGGGAGGCGACGAGATCCTGATCAGGGCTTGGGCCACCGCGCAGCGGAATCCACTGTTCAGCGCGGAGATCCTCCCGTATAGGGCCGCCGAAACCGCCTTCTTCTGGCGGAAATTCGCCAATACGGGCATCACGCAAGCCAGTTTCATCGTTGGCGTGATCATCTCCATCTACTTCCTCTTCCTCTTCCTCCTTCTCAAGGGACGTGACAAGCACCACCTTTGGTTCTCGCTCTTCAGTCTCCTCTACTCGATCTGCTATTCGAACATGGCGTTCAATTTCCCGGCAAACTCCTTCCTCCTCCTCGAGAAGATCTCGAGGACGGGGTTCCTCATAGAGGTGATGGTACTCGTGTTCTTCTTCACGGATTACCTCGGCATCATGAAGAAGAGCAGGATCGGCACGGCCGTGAAGGCCATCGACGCCCTCGTCATTATTGTATTCTCCGTCATCCTCTGGACCAGGAAGACCAATATCCAAACCGATACCATCTTCTCGCCGCTCATGACCTTCTACATCTTCCCGAACCTCCTCTTCTGCCTCGGACTCATCATCGCCGCCCTCGTCAAGGAGAAATTCAAGCGCCACAAGGTGACCTTCCTCGCGTTCTCTTCCATCTTCGCCACCGCCGCGCACGACATTTCTTTCGTCACCAAGGGAGTCAATCCGTACGCATTCCTCCTCAGCGTCGGATTCCTCTCGTTCATTCTGGCCGTCTTCTTCATCCTCGCCGCGGAACAGGCGCGCCTCGAGGCCGAAGCCCGCGCCCAATCAGCGACGATCGAGAAGCGCGGCAAGGCCATGGCCGTCATCATGGACAAGCTCCGCGCCGCCTCGGGGAGCATCGTTTCCTGCTCGGAGCACCTCGAGCAGATATCCGCCGCGTCCATCCAGGGCGTCAACTCCTACGAGGAAGACAGTCGCGCCATACAGGAGCTCGTGAGCTCGCGCCTCGGGGGCATCGAGCGCTCCGTTTCCGAGCTCAATGAGAACCTCGGGAAGAGCGGCGTCGTGCTCCGCGAGGCGATCGACAATCAGGCCCGCCTCGTGAACGGGATCGCCCATTCGGTCGAGGCGATGAACGCCCGCGTGGAATCAATCCGCACCCGGACCGCCTCTTCGGGAGGGCTCGCCACCCACCTCGCCGGGATCGCCCGGGAGAGCTCGACCGTCATCGACCGTGCGAGGGAATCGATCGACAGGATCAGGGAGAGTTCCGGTTTCATCCGCTCCGTCCTGGACTCAATCAACGACATATCGGAACAGACCTCGATCCTCTCCATCAACGCCGCCATCGAAGCCGCCCGCGCCGGCGAAGCTGGAAAGGGCTTCACAATCGTCGCCTCAAGCATCCGTTCCCTCGCGGGGAAGACCAAGGACACTGTGGATTCGAGCCTCGTACAGCTGAATGGCATGAACGAGCTCCTCGAAGAGACGGGGAACCTCTCGCACGACGTCGCCGAGGTCCTCGACACGATCGTCAGGGAATCCGACGAGACCGCGGTGAAGATCAACGAAGCGTCGACGGAGGTGGACAGCCAAGAGGGGGAATTCGCGGATATTATGGAATCGACGCGGCGGATGGCCCTCGATCAGCAGACCATTAAGGAACTCTCCGACAGGAACGAGGAGGACAAGCGCGAACACATGGCCGTGCTCGAGGCCATCAAGGGGGAGTTCGACAACATCGCCGCCAAGATGCGGCGGCAGCACGACGAGGGCGAGAAGCTCCGCTCGAGGATCGACGAGCTCGAGTCTGTTGTGAAGGAGAGCGGCGAGACGGTCGCCCTCCTTCAGTCGATCCTGCAGGAGGGCTGACGGGTTCGCCCGTCAAACGGGTTCGCCCGTCGGACGGGTTCGCCCGTCGGACGGGTTCGCCCGTCGGACGGGTTCGCCCGTCGAACGGGACCACCATCGACCGTTCTCAGGGCAGTTTCGGAAGAAGTTCCTTCAGGGCAGCGGAACCAGCGGCCTTCCAAGCAGCTCGTTTGGCGTCCGCATCGGTCGTCCCGATCGCCTTCACCGTCTTTTCACAAGCCGCGAGGAGCGCGCCCGAAGCGGCGTCTATCGCCGTGAGCGATATCCTGCACGAGGAAACGTAGGCCCCTCCGTCCTTCTTCGTCTCCGACACGACGGCAGTCCCGTACACGATCCTCGCCGGGGACGCGGCCTTGGCAGCGGCCATGATCGCCCCTCCGTCGCCCTTGACGAGGGCGTCCACGGGAACCATGAGGGCGCTCGCGGAAAAACCTTGATTGAGGAGCTCCTCGAGCGCGGCGCGCTGGGCGGCGGAGCCCTCGGGCGATCCGGTCTCGCCGACATCGGCGATTGCGACTCCCACGGGATGCGCCTTCGCGTCCGATGCGATCGAGAAGGCGAAGTCGATCGACTTACCGCCGAGCTCCCTCCTGATCGCGTCCGCCTGGGCGGAAAATCCCGCGGGTAGGGCGTCGAGGTACTCGCGCATTACGCCTGATTCGAGCGCGAAAGTGAGCTTCGACTCGCCCACATGATCGAGCGGAGGAAGCGCGAAAGCCGCCGTACCGTCCACGGCCGTCGCGAGCCCCTCGGTTCTGCCGACGAGGCGCCCCGACGCCTGCTTCCGCTGGTAGGTCGCGGCGAGCGGAGCTCCCCTAACCGGCGTTCCGCCATCGCCGCCCCTGAGCGCCTTCACGACGAAGGGCGCCCCGGGCGCTCGGTTCGCTACGACGCGATCGGGCGCGGACGCCCTCGTCAGGCGGATTCCGGCTATCGCGTTCAACGCCTTATCGAGGTTGCGCCTGATCTTCACTTCGCGGTTGTCCACGGCCAGCGACGCCGCGCCAGCGGCCGCCTGGAGGAAAAGACGCGCCGCGTCCGCGTCGCGCCCCTCCGCGAGGGCGAAGCCGCCATCCCGCTCAGGCGCCAGGACCAGCGCCTGCTGTTCGTCGATCAGCGCCTGAAGCCGAGCGCGCTCCTTCTCCATCTCCGCGGTCTCGTACTTGACGAGGACGTAGGCGGTGATCGCCTTGGACTTCCGCTGCTTCGAGGGCGCGTAGAAAATTTCGGCGACGGTGAAACCGGCGAACCGAGCGCTTCCCGCAACGGTGACGCTCTGCTTCATGCTCGCGCCGTAGGAATCGAGAGTCGCGCGAGACTCTCCCTCGAATTCCGCCTTGACGGCCACGCCGAGATACTTCACCACCGTCGCGATCACCACGTTAACAGCCGCGTCGGCTGCCTTCGCGCGGTCTCCCGACTCGTCGGTTGCCTCGGCGGTGAAATAAGTATGCGTATCGTCGGGCCGGGGAGCGCTCATGATCCATGCGGGCGCCTTCTGGGCGCCCGAAGGCGAGACGCAGGCGGCGAAGAGTACGGCGGCCGCGGCGCCGAGCGTGATCTTCCTCATCGAAGGACCTCCATGAGAAAAGGGGCTGTCCGCCCGGCGGACAGCCCCTGACGGACGACCGAGAGCGTCCCCCGGCGCGACGCGATCAGAATCCCTCGTAGAAGGCTTCCTTCACTCTGTCGATCGCGGCTTTCTTCTCGGCGGTCATGGGCTTGTCCGCATCGATGCCGTCCATGACCTTCTCGATCTGCTCGACGAGCGCCTCTCGATCGATCGTCCAGAGCTGGTACGCGCGGAATATCTGGTAATCGGGCTGCTTCTTGGGACCGGGCTTATAATACTGGAGCTGGACCCAGGTTTCTCCGTCCAGGAACAGGCCGGAGAACGTCGCCTCGCGCGCGACCTTCACCACGTTCTCCATGTAACTTTCGATCTTGTCCTTGTCGCCGACCTGCGCCCCCGCGAAGCGTTGCTGCACGCGCGTGGAGATCGCGCCCGCGATCTGGACCGGGGCCTGGAGATTGGAGAGCGCCAGGAGCACGCCGTCCTTGCTCTTGCCCTCAGCCTCCACGACGATGCAGACCTTGTCCTCGTACTTAGGCAGTTTCTCGACGGCCTCGACCCCGTCCCTCACGTAGGCCTGCATCCAATCGGCCGCGGCCATGCCGAATTCGGAACCTTTGTAATCGATGATCTCCGGCCTGTTGACCTTGCTGAGATCCGCATTCCCGATCTTGTTGGGATCGTCCTTGGTGGAATTACACGCGGAGAGCGACAGGCCGATGACGGCGATCGCGGCGATGATGCACGCTTTTTTCACAGATTTCCTCCTTAAAGAACCCCGTCCGCGCCCGTTGAACGGGCCTCGGACGACGGCGTCTACCGAAATTCAACCGACCCCGGATCGCGCCGCTCGCGGCGCCTTCCGTCACAAGCCGGTATTGAACACGAAGCTCTTCCCCCGCTGATACACGAGGTACGCATCCTTCATGCCGGAGAATTCAGCGGCCTCGTACATGAGCTCCTCTATCGCATCGCCCTTCATGAAGGCGTACACGCTCCACCGCGTTTCCTGCGCCGTGAAGGACTCCTGGGTCACCTTGCGGACCTTCCGTCCCAGCTGGCGCCTCATCTGGCCCACCGCCTTCGCGTCCGCCGTCGCCTGGATGACCACGTCGTATCTGATGCCGTCCTTCCACGCGGCCTCGAGGAGCGTCCTCGCCTGTTCCGTCAGCTTGGGCATGATGAGCCAGACAGCCGCCGTTACGGCGTTCGTATCGGCGGCGTCCCGGGAGGAACCCACGCTCTTAGGGCTTATCATCGGGATCGCGCCCAGGAGGTCGCCCGAGGAAGCGTTGTAGAGTTTCGCCGAACCCGAGACCGTGGAATAGTATTTCCCGTTATTCTCCTCCCCCGTCACAGAGAGGGAAAGCTCGACGTACGCGTCCGCGTTGAGCTTCTGCGCGAGGAACTGGATGTAATCCACGCTCCCGCCTGTTTCAGCCTCGTAGGCCGAGCGTTCGTCCGCCTTCTTCCTCTCGATCGCCTCGAGGTCGATGGGCTGAGTTCCGGCCTTCTGGATGAGGTAGCGGTTCGCCTGCGCGACCGCGGCCTTCATGAGCGAGGGCGGCGTACCCGCGTCCTCGTCGAAATACACCATGTATTTGAGGGATGCCATGTAGCTCTCGAGGAAACGCCGATCGGCTTCGGTCGGCTCGCCGTCGCCCGTAGCCCCAGGGTTCGCCGGCGCGGGGCTCGCCGTCGCGGCGGGCGATGCGGCCGGATCCTGCTTCACGAGCCTTTCGGCCCGGTCGCGCTCGATTTCGTTGGTAGCGGAGCCGCTTCCCGAGCCGCCGGAGCTCTGGCAAGACGCTATCCCCGCGACGAAGGCGATAACCGCGGAAATCAGGCGGACGCGATTCAAGCCCATTGAAGAAGCTCCTTGGCACCGACTTTAACACGCCGCTCCCGCGAAAGCAAACCCTTATCGAACGCGAAGGCCGCGTTGACGGAATCCGCGCGAAGGAGGTACCGGCGAGCGAGTATCAGCGAGCGTTCGCCGCGTCGGTACCGGACGCGATGAGCAGGGATTCGACGGGCAGGACGGTCTTTCCGGAACTGAGCGCGAAATCGAGCTCGGAACCGGCGTCGACGGGGAGCTGGACGCGGATCGAGCCGCTCGAGAGCGCGTAGCCCTTCGCGTCCCTGATGATCCTCACCTTGAGGGATTGTCCGTTCAGGATACCCGGAAGCCTTCCGAGCTCGACGCCGCCGGACGCGCAACGCCCGTCCTGGCCCATCCTGAACGCCTCGCGGCCGCCTTGGCGCGCGATGAGCGAGAAAGACCTGTTCTTCAGGGAATCGGCCATGACGCGGAAGGCGACGACGAGATCGTACGCGCCCCGGGACGCGTTCGGCACGGGAACCGAGAGGCTGGCTCCGGCCCCGAGGAGCAGGGCTCCGTCATCGAGCGCCGCGTCTCCCTCTACTCCGGTTTCCGGCTTTCCCACGCCCTCGAAGCCGTCGGCGTACACGAACCCGCGTTTCATGGCACGACGCGCCAAGGTCTCGAAGGCCCCCGTCCACGGCTGACGCGTTCCGTCACTCTCGCGCGAGTACACCGCGAATTCGTCTATGACGACTTCCGCGGCGCCGTCGCCGCCGAAGGAAGCGCGCCCGTCCAGGGGAATCGCGCCGATGTCGATGGAAACGCGTCCGCTCGCCGCGGGCTTGTAGTCCCAGAACCACGACACGGCGAGGCCGACATCCGTCGGCGTCACCGATACGACGAGATCGTGGATGCGCTCGTCGGGGAATATCCCGGATTCGAATATCGCTCGTTCCGCCCTATTGGATACCGATAAGACGAGCTGTCCCTCCTCGGAGACGGCGAGCGAGAGGCCGAAGCCCGGGACAACCGATTCCGAGCGGAAAATGACGCCGCGGGCCCGAGGACCGATCCCGCCCTCGCGCGCGCCGGCATCCGCCTCGGCCTTGATGAGATCCAAGGCGGTCGAAGACGACGCATCGGGCGTCGACGAGCCCGTTCCCGAGGAACCGCCGTCGCCGACATCGTTCGCGAGGAAGCCCTCGGACGCGTAGGACGACGATGGAGCGCGCAAGGAGGCGATCAGCGCCACGGGAAGCTCGTCTTCGGCGCCGTTCGGGAGGGGGAGGAGCCGCGCCATGATGCTGAAGGGTTTGAGGATTCCGTCCTCAACGGGCAGGAGGTATTCCTCGGTCGCGAGCGACGCGGCGGGACCGAAGCGCACTCCGTAGCCGGGGCCATAGACGAATATGCCGGGCGAGCCATCGGCGCGGGACGCCGCGCGGGAATGCCGTGAGCCGGAATCGGCGAGAGAGCCGTTGAACCTGAACTGGGCATAGAAGTCGCGGTTCGGCTGGAACGGATCGGAGGGATCGGGTTCAGCCGCGCGGACGATCACCCTGGCGGAGAGGCCGGCGAGCCCGGGAAAATCAAAGGACTGGCCATTCCGCGGGGCATAGGGATAGGCGCGCAGGCTGAGGGTGAAAACGCCCTCCTCCTCGGGGGCCTTCCACGCGACGTTCGCTTTTCCGTCGGAGAGGAGGCCTTGATCGACGATCCGATCGCCATGGATCCATACCAAGTAGGGATCGATGCCGTTCGAGGCCTCGAGCTGCGCGCGGAGGACCGCGACCGATCCGGGTTCCACCGAACCGGGAGAGACCTGGACTGAGGCCACCGACATCGCTGCCGTGCTCACGAACACGAGGTTTTCTTTCCCGTATACGGGGCCGTCACCGTCGTAGAGATCGATGCGGAGCCGATAGAGGCCCTGGGCCATGCCCGCCGGCACCATGATCGATAGGGGGGCGCCGTCAAGCGCGGGAACATCTGTTTTGGCCGAGATGAGATTGCCCATCCCTTTCGGATCGCTCGTTCCGGCGAGGGCGAATATCGCTTGGGCCGTCGCCGCTTCCTGGGCGATGAGGCTGACGACCACGCGGGTGATCGGCGAGCTGCCCGGAAGGGGATCGATCGTGACTATAAAGGGCGCGCCGGGGAGCAGGACGGATCCGGGTTCCACTGGAACGCCGTCGGAATCGCCTTCAGCCGCGGCTGAGACCGATACGGAATAGTATTGGTCGGAGTACGGCTTCCCCAAGAAACCGAGGGATGAATCGCATCCCAGGAGGAAGGAAATGGCGGCCGTAATAAAAACGGCTCGGTGGATAATCCGCATACTCCGATCCATATAAATATCCATCATCAGTATAGCATGGAAATCTCGTGGGGACAATGTTTTCCGGCCTGGCCTGACCTAGATGTGCTTGTCTTTCCCGCGGCTCCGCATCATACTCTTTCTCATGGGAAATCCAAGACAAACCACGGCTAAAGCCTTTCTCAGCGAGGAAATACTCGCACGCTTCATAAGATACGTGAAAATCGACACGACTTCCGATAGAAACGCGGAAAAAATCCCTTCCACGCCCGGGCAAATGGTCCTCATGAACCTCCTCCTCGAGGAAATCAAGGGCATGGGCTTCGCCGACGCGGAGATCGTCCCGCCCGGCTACCTCATCGCGAGGATCCCGGCGACCGAAGGGTTCGAGGGCGTTCCCTGCATCGGGCTCATGGCCCACGTGGACACCGCCTCCGACGTGAGCGGCTCCGGCGTCAGGCCAATCGTCCACAAGGGTTATGACGGCGGAGACATCATCCTCGAAGCGGGCGTGACCATCTCTCCAAAGGAATTCCCCGAACTCGCCGAACGAGCGGGCGACGCAATCGTCACGTCCGACGGCAGAACCCTCCTCGGCGCGGATGACAAGGCCGGCGTCGCGATCATCATGTCCTCACTCTCGTGGATGGCCTCTCATGGCGATTCTCCGCACGGCTCGCTCGAAATCGTCTTCACGCCAGACGAGGAAACGGGAAAGGGCCTCGACGCCTTCGACGCGAAATGGCTCTCTTCGATTGCCTGCTACACCTTCGACGGCGGCAAGCTCGGAGAGCTCGAGTACGAGTGCTTCAACGCCTACGAGGCGAGGGCGACGTTCACCGGTTCGGTCATCCACCTCGGGAGCGCGGTAGGCCGCCTCGCGAACGCCGCCGCCATGGCTGCTGATTTCGCCGCCGGGCTGCCGCGTTCCGAGAGTCCGGAGGCGACCGAGGGTTGGCGGGGATATTATTGCCCTCTAGAAATTAAAGGGGATCTCGGGAGCGCCGAGGCGGTCGTGTTCGTCCGCGACTTCACGGACGCCGGCATGGAGCGGAGGCTCGCGGCCCTCAAGGCGATGGCCGCCGCGACCGAGGCCCGATTCCCCGGCGGAAAAGTCGAGATCGCGTTCAAGGAGCAGTACCGGAACATGCGATCGAGGCTCGACGCGCGTCCCGAGGTGACGCGCATCCTCGAGGAGGCCGCGAGGAGGGCGGGCGTGGAGCCGGTCTCCAAACCGATCCGCGGCGGCACCGACGGCGCGCGCCTCACGGCAATGGGCATTCCAACGCCGAACGTCTACACCGGAAGCCATAATTTCCATTCGAACAAGGAATGGGCCTCGCTGACCGAGATGTCCCTCTCGGCCTGCACCCTCCTCGAGCTCGTCTCGCTCTGGTCGCAGGAGCGCTGATTTCCGCGCGCTCCTCGGATTCCGTCCTCTCAGCCCGCGATCCGCTCCGCGATGAGGTCCCAGCATAGGGCGAAGACCCCGCTCCCCATGATGACAAATGCGGGATTGACCTTCGTCCAGGCGTTCAGCGCGAAGCTCGCCGCCGCGACCAGGAAGAAGCGGACGTCTGGGCCCGCGCCGAGGGTGAGGTTGACCGCGGTCATGGCGGTCATCGCGAGCGCACCCGCCGCGAGAGCCTCCGCAAGGCGTTCGCGCTTCAGGGGCAGCCTCGACGCCACGATGCCCGCGACCGCTATCGCGATCAGGGGAATGGCAAGCACGGAGAGCGTCGCGATCAGGGAGCCGATCCATCCCGCGGTCTCCCAACCCGCGAGCGTCGCCACGTTGAGCGCGACGGGCCCCGGCGTGATCTGCGCGATGGCGACAGCCCGCTGAAAGGCGTCCTCCCCCATGAGCCCGGCCGATACGACCTCCTCCCTGAGGAGGCCGACGATCGTCCAACCGCCTCCGAAGGAAACCGCGCCGACCTTGAGGAATACGAGGATGAGCTTCAGGATTTCCATAAGCGTCCCATGAAGTACCAGGCCACGACGCCCGCGAAGAAAATCGGAACGGCCCATCCCCGGAACGCGATCATGGCCACGGCGAGCAGGATCGCGAACACAACAGCGGGAAGCCGCCAGCTCCCCTTCCTGAGCATGCGGTACGCGAGAGCGGCTGCGAGGCCCGGCACTGTGGCGTAGACGCCTGAAAAAAACGAGTCGAGCCAGGCGGGGGCGCCAAGCGCGTCGACGAGCCATGCGACCAAGAGCACGGAGAAAAAGGGCGGTATCACGACGCCGAGGGCCGATAGGCCGGCGCCAGCGTACCCGCGGAGCTCGCGCCCGAGGCTCCACGACATCGTGATGGCGATGGGACCGGGGAAGGCCTGGGCTCGGGCGAAGACGTCGTAGAACGAACGCTCGTCCATCCAACCGCGTTTCCTGCACTCCGCGGCCATGACCGGAACCATGGAGAGCCCGCCTCCGAGCGTGACCGCCGATATCCAAGAGAACGAAAGAAAAAGCCTGCCGAGAGCGGCGCGCGGCTTCTCAGGTTCAGCGCCTGGTTCGCGTCCCACGTCGGGTTCGCGTCCCGCGTCGGGTTCGCGTCCCGCGTCGGGTTCGCGTCCCGCGTTTGACTCGCGCTCCGGGGAGGGTTTCCTCAGGCCACCAATCACGAAGCCGCCTTCGGGCCGGAGGCCTCCCATACGCGCCGCGCGATGAAGAGCTCCACGAGCGCGGGATCGAGCTTTCCGCGTGCGCCCTCTTCCCTGAGGATATCGAGGGCCCGCTCGGCGAGGAGGGCCTTCTTGTACGGCCTGTCGGAGGCGATGAGGGCGTCGAACACGTCAGCGACCGCGAGAATCCTCGATTGTACCGGGATTTCCTCACCTTTGATGCCGCGCGGGTATCCGCTTCCATCCAGCATCTCGTGGTGGGCGAACGCGTATTCCGGGATGCGCCGATACTCGGGCGGCCAGGGTATCTTGGCCACGAAGGAGTAGGTGTACTCAACGTGGCTCATGATGATCCTCCGTTCGTCATCGTTGAGCGAGCCCCGCGGGACGCTCAGGTTCACGATCTCATCGTCGGTGAGGAGGGGGATGCGCTCGCCGTCGATACCACGGGCGAATTCCGGAACGGGCGTCTTGAGGATCCGCTCGATCTCCTTCATCGGATTGTAATCGAGGGCTTTCGGCTCGTTTAGCATCGATACGAGGGTCGAGACCCCGAGGAGCTCGTCGAGCACGGAGTCTCTCTCGCGCTTCAGGCGTTCGGACTCCTCGTCGTCGGATTCGATCTCGCGTTTCGCGTACCCGTACTCGACCGTGCGGTAGAGATAATTGAGGCGCATCATGAGGCAGTCGTAGTCGCGCGGGTAGAGCTTCTTCGCCTTGAGGAAGACTTGGGGATCGAGGTAGACCTTGCCGAAATCGTGGAGCAGCCCCGCGTACTCGAGCTCGCGAAGCTCGCTCTCGGAAAAAACGCGGGACGCGTACGGCCCCTCGACCGCTCCATTCACCGCCTCCGCGAGCGCGACGGCCATTCTAGACACGCGGTGCGAGTGCCCGGACGTAGCGGGATCGCGGGATTCGACGGCTGTCACGGACGCGGAAACGAAAGCCTCGAACTGCTCCCGGATCTGCTTGATCATGCGGGAGTTTTCGAGCGCGATGGCGGCCTGGTTCGCCACTGCGACCATGAGGCTGTCGTATCGCTTCTTGAACGGGAAAACGCGCTGCTCGAAATCTTCCCTCGTGACGAGCCGCCTGCCCAGTGCGTCCTGCCCCGGCGGGAGCGAGGGATTCTCCTTGGAATTAATGAGCTGGATGACGCCGATCACCTCATCCAGGTGGTTCTTCATGGGAACCACGAGCATGCTCTTCGTCCGATAACCGTGGAGCACGTCGAAGCTTTCGTTGAAGCCGAAGGGCAGATCGGGCGGGAGGAAGTAAGCATCCGCGATGTTGAGGACCTCGCCGGTGAGCGATACGTAGCCGGCGATCGAGTGCCGGTCGCGCTGGAGAGTGAATTCCTCGTAGTCCAGGTCCAGGGACGTCGTGTGGCTATACTTGAATCGGAGGGTCTTCCCCTCGTCCTCGACGAGGAAGATGGAACAGGCGTCCGCGCAGGTGATCTCCTCCGATACCGTAAGGATCATCTTGAGGAGCTTGTTCGCGTCGCGCTCGACGTTGAGGTTCCGGCCAATCGAAATAAGGAGGCGCTGATCGATGTAGGCGTCGGCCAGGTCGCGGAGGCCGAGGTCGGCTTCCTCTCCCTTGAGCCCGAGCTTTTCTAGAATCTCCCTGACTTGCTTACTCATTCCCCCAACATCATAGTACAGAAGCGGCCTGTCGTTCCAGAAGCAGGGCGACCGCCCCCCCGAGATCCACCCCGCCCTCGACGGCCTCGGCTTCCCCGGACCTGAGCCAATACAGGATGCCCTCGGCCCTCGGCTTTCCGCAAAGCTCCCGGGCGGCTTCCATATAGGCCGACACTTGGGCTCCGTAGGCTTCCGGCGTCCGCTCGAGATCGGTCTTGTAGTCGACTACCACGCAGGCATCGCCTTCGACGAACAGGAGATCGATGGCGCCCCTGAGGATCACCGGTCCGCTCGGGGCATCGACGCGCATGAGGAAGGGGACCTCTGTCCTCGCCATGCCAGAGGCGACGGCCCGACGGGCAACGGGGCTCCGGAGGAATGCGTCGGCGAGGACCCGGGCTTCCCGTTCGGCCGAGGGATCGATGATCGAGAGGGCGGCCTTCGCGGCGTCGGTGAGGGGAACGGCGAGGGCGATCCCCTCCCCCGCGCCGGAATCGAACGAAGCTCGGATGATCTCGTGGACCAGGGTTCCGAACTCGGGCCCGGCCGCGAAAGAGCCCTCCGTCAGGGCCGAGGGAGCGGTTCGCTCGATCCCGTCGAGCTCCATCCTCGCGGCGCTCGCTTCCGTCACGGCGAATTCGCGTCTTGATGCCGTTACCCGGTATTCCGTCGCGGATTCGATGGCTGCCGCCAGCTCGGCCGCGCCGATCTCGCGCTCGGCGGCGCCATGGCCGAGCTCCCTCGCGTCCTTGACCGTCTTCGCGGGGTACGACCGACGCTCCACCAGGGTGGACACCGCGGAATCACGGAGGGCAGGCCCCAGATGGGCCCAGAAGGACATGGGAGACGGAGCCCTCCTCCCGGGCACCCGGGCGAGCACGAGATGGCTCTCCGCGCGGGTGCAGGCCACGTAGAGGAGGCGCTTGACCTCGGCGACCGCCTGCTCGTCGTTCCGATCCTTCTCCCGCTCGTAAAAAAGATTCCCCTTCTCCTCAGTCGACTTCGCCATCCGGACCGTGATGAGGCCGTCGTCCCTGACGTACGCCGGCCGCGAGCCCTCTCGGTCTGCGCCGCGGTACTCGAGGTCGGGGATGACCACGACGGGGAATTCGAGCCCCTTGGCGGCATGGACCGTCATGATCCGAACGCCCTCGCGCGATTCCCGCGGGGGATCGAGCTCCTTGAAACCCCTCGCGTCCTCGCTCAGCCCCTCGAGCTCCGCGATGAATCCGGCGAGCCCGATTCCCTTCGCGTCGGCCCTGCGAGCGAGCGCGAACGCATACTCGAAATATTCCGCGAAGGACCGATTGCGCTTCCGCCTGAGGATGAAATCCCGGTACCCCTTCTCGTGCCAGAGCACGTAGACGGCCTCGGCGAGCGACGCGCCCTCGGCCGCATCACTGATCTCGTCGAGGGTTTCCGCGGCCCGCGCCGCCTTCTCGGCGTCCTCGCCGTCGGACATCTCCTTCCATCGGCTCCGCGGCGCGCCCTCGAGGAGGATCTTCGCGACGAGGGCGTCGCCGAGCCTCGCGAACGGAGACCTGAGGTATGCTGCGATGGCGTTCCTGTCTCCGGGGTACACCGACGCGCGGAGAGCGGCGAGGATATCGTTCGCGGGCGCGTCGGACCAGAATGCGCAGAGGCTCTGCGCGGAGTACGGCACGTCCATCAGCCTGAAGAACCGTTCGAGCGGGGCCTGGAGGTTCGTCGATCTCACGAGCACGGCGAAATCCCCGTACTTCGCCGGCCTTTCGCCCTCTCCGTCCCGCACGCGGAGCGGGTCCCCGCCCCCGACCGATTCCCGGATGAACTCGGCGATAGCCCAAGCCTGGGATTCCTTCCCTTCGAGCAACGCTTCTTCCGTTTCAGGCGCTCCCTTTCCGCCAGCCATGCCGTTCTCCGGGCCCTCGCCATCATCGGAAGCGCGGTCCGCGTCATCGTACGCCTCCTCGGAATCGAGGAGGATAATCCGAGATCCAGAACCGCCCGAGAGGGCCCCCTTCACAGGCGAGTACTCAGCTTCCCAGGGCAGGGAGGCCTCGCCCATGACGATCGGGAAAATCGCGTTGAAAAAATCCACGAGGCCGGGGGCGGAGCGGTAATTCCAATCGAGCGACAACGCTCCCGACGACGATCCGAGCTCCCGCGCGAGCGACCTGAACACCGAGACGTCTGCGCCCCGGAACCGGTAAATGCTCTGCTTCTCGTCCCCGACGAAAAAGAGCTTACCACTCTCTAGGTCGGCGGCCACGGGAGTACCCTGACTTCGGAGATCCTTGCGTTCTGAGATGAGATAAAGTATCTCCTTCTGCAGGGCGTTGTCGTCCTGGAATTCATCCACCATGATCGCGCGTATGCGCTCCTTGTAGTACGAACGGAGCGCCGCGTCCTTCGCGAGCGCGTCCCTCGCCATGACTGCGACATCATGGTAGCCGAGCACGCCCGCTTTCCGTTTCGCCGCGAGGATGCGTTCCTGGAACTCCGAGAGGAGAGAACAGAGCTCGGCATAGAGTGGCATCCGGTCGAGGGCAGCGAGCGCCTTGAACGCCTCCGGCCCGGCCTTCTCCTTCCATTCCTTGAGCACCTGTATCGATTCCTGCTTGCCCAGGGCTCGAACGGCGGTGATCGCGGAGATCCGGCTCCTGCACGTCCCGAGGTCTTCGACCGAAGCAGGAAGGGGCTCCGCGAGCGCCGCGAGGAGCGCCTTGTGGGACTCTCCCGATCCCGCGCCGTTCTCGCCTGAAGCGATGACGCGCATCGAGGCTATCCCCTCCATCGCCCTCGCGACGATCGCCTTGAGTTCCGATTCATACGTCCCCGGCATCGAAAGGTAGTCCGAGGGCGAGGACGGGCACATGCCTTTCGCCGCCACGGCGAGCACGCCCTCCTGGAGTCCCTGGAAGCCGTTCGCGGCCACGATGGCCCTGAACGCGCCCGATTCCCTCCGCTCGAGGATGAATGAGAACGCCTCTGAGGAGACGAGCGCGTCGAGAGCGTCCTCGTCCTGGGAAAAATCGGGGCTCATCCCCCAGGCCCTGCACGCTGAGCGCGCGACTCGGGCGCAGAATGAATCGAAGGTGCTGATCTCGGCCCGATCGAACTCGGCGGCCTTCGCGCGGACGGCAGGATCGGGATCCTTCCTCAGCGCTTCGCGGATCCTCGAACGCATCTCCCCCGCGGCCTTGCGCGTGAACGTGAGCGCGAGGATCGATTCGAGGGGGAGCCCCGCCCTCGCCTCGCGAACGTAACGGGCCGCTAGGACGCGCGTCTTTCCTGAACCGGCGCCCGCCCGGACGACGACGTTCGTTTCAGCTTCGACCGCGCTCGCCTGGGACGGGTCGAGCCCGTCGTACCCGTTCTCCATCATCACCTCACGTTGTACCGCTCGCGGCAGACATTCCGCGTAGCACAGGATCCGCAGGCGGTCTCCATGTCCTCGCGCGAGGGGAGGGAATACGACATAGCCCGCACATCCCTCGCTATACTGGCGGCGATTTCGAGGAATCTCGCAGCCGCCGCAGAGAACGTCTTCTTGTCCATGACCGCCTTCCGCTTGCCTCCCGTGCCGAGCTCCCCATCGTCGGCGGCGATCGCAACGTAGGCCCGCTTTCCGATGGAGAACGCGAGCGCGCAGATGCCTCCCCCCTCGGCTTCATAATGCGCTTGCCCATCCGCGAGCCCGCCTTCCCTCAGGATCAAGGCGTACGCGGGAAATTGCACATCGACGAGGTCCTTCACATCAGAGCCGTCCACAACCGGCGCGTAGTCCGATCGCTTGAGATTTCCGGTGCTCTTGTAGTCCACGATGATTGGGCCGCAGGAGGCGCGCATGAGCCTGTCGAGCCTTCCGCGGATGACGATCCCGAGTTCGGGGAATGAAGCAGAGGCCTCCCTCTCGATCGCCTCGACCTTCGCGCCGGGCATGAGCGCCGCGTCGGCCTCCGCGACCTTCCGGAGGACGAGCACGATATCGGATCCGCTCATCTCGATGATCACGCGGGCGAGCGGACCTCGACGCCGTGCCATGCTCGACGCGGCCGATCTCAGCGCTCGTTCGATCCGATCCTCCGCCGCGACGCCTCCTGAGCCCGCGACGTCGCCTTCTTCGTAGAGGTATTGAAGGGCCTTGTGGTAGGCGCTCCCGATGAACTTCGTATCGAGCGCCGCGATGCCCTCAGGCTCCTTGCCCGCTCCGAGCACCGATTCCCAGAGCCATGATACGGGGCATCTCCTGTATTGGGCGATCATCGACGGTGAAAATACGAGGGCACCGTCGTCCCTCCCCGCGGAGAGCGACTCGATCGCGGCGCGGCCAGCGGCTTCGATTCCGCGCCGTTCCGCGTCGCCGCTCGTCCAGTCCGTCGAGGGCCGCTTGAATGAAACGCGGGACGCGTACTCGAGCCCTCTCAACGTCGATGGCGCTAAGATCGCGGGAAACCGGGCTTTCCGCGCGAAGTAATCGCCGAGCGCCCTGTTCGGATCGGAGGAGGATCGCTCGGGGATATCCCGCTCCATGCGGAGCTCGAAAGATCCGTGCGGCATCTGCGCCCCGTCGACGCCCTCGAGCGAGCATGAGACGGAGACGCGCTTCCCCGAGCGGGCGTACGCGCGGAGGAAAGCCGCGGACATGTCCCTCACGACAAGGCCCATTCCTTCCCTCAAGTCTTCCCGGAGAAAGGAAAGCTCGCCGGCGCGAACGGATACGCCGCCCTCGGAGGCATTGATGACGTAATGCCTCGAGGCCTCGATTCCCGCGGAGACGCGGTAATCGTATACACGAGCTCCTCCCGCGCTTATAGCGCCCACGTACCGTTCCTCGGCGAGCGCCGAAACAAAGATCCCGTAGGCGCCCTCGATATCATCGAAACCGCCCAAGGCTTGCGCCGCATCGAGTGCGTCGAGGCAAGCAACGCAACGCCCGATGACGCGGTTCGCCTCGGGTTTCCAGCTCAGCGGATCGAGCATCGACTTGGAGAATACCGTCCATGCTCCCTTGATCGCCTTGAAATCGCGCGCGCGGGCGATCGCGAGCGCGTTCGCCTTCATCCCCCGGTAGAAAGCCTTCATCCCCGCGCCGGCGGAATCCCCCGCCTCGCGGAACGCGGCTTCCCAGGCGTCGACGTCCTTGCCTCCCTCCTTCCATCCGCGCGCTACCGTCATCCGCGCGCCGAAGGCCAGGAGGTCCGCGGCGGCGCCCCCTTCCCTCCATGAGAGCCCCGAGTCCATCACGAGATCCCGCACCGATTCGTAGGGAAATCCCGATCCCGTCAAATCCGCGATCCGTCCGAAGATCCGTCCCGCGGGATGGTAAGACAAGGGGGCGCCGCTCCGGAAATCGAGCGGAACGCCCCTGAGCTTCGCCTCCCTCGCGAGATACGGCCTCAGCGCGTCCAGGTCCGGGCAGGTGATGACGACTCCGTCTATCGCGGCGCCATCCTCTTCGATGAAATCCCGGATATCGTCCAGGACCGTCCCGATCTCATCGAGCATCCGAGCGTGTATTTCAACAGGAGGGATGGGCGCGTCTCCTGGTATGCGCCTCATGCTCACCGATGGATTTCTCGCGAGCGCCTCCTCGTAGTCCGGGAAGTCCTCCATGAGTTCCGGGAAAAAGATCGTCCACTCTCCGGAACCAGGATCGAAGGCCCCTCGATTCCAAGCGGGTTCCGCAAGGCCTTTTTCAGACAGGAACGCGCCGTATCGATGGGCGACTTCCCGATAATCGGCAGCTTCAGGATCCCCGCGCCGCTGCCCCTGGCCGAGGAACATCCATAACGAGGGGAGCGCTCGAGCGAGCCCGGCGGCGAAGGGTCTCCAATCATCGGCCCGTTCCGGCAGGATGAGCGCGCGGAGAAACGGCCCCTCCGCGTTTCTTCTCAGGAGTTCCGATGCGAACAAAAGGCGGACATGCTTATCCGCGGAGCGCCCCGAGGAATCGCCTGGTCGGAACGCGGAATCCCTGAAGCGATCCCATCCCAGGAATCTATTCGCTTCGATCGCAGCGGCCCATCCTCGGATAAGGCATTCTCTCGACCAGAAATCGGCAGCAACTGAGGACGGGAACACGAATCGCGCCTTCGGATTCCGAGCTTTTTCCTTTAGGACGGAACCTATTGAAACCGATTCGTCCATCAGCTTCCCAATGCATCGTGCGCGAATGCTCGACTCGGTCCGATGTTCATCGCCTTATTCCGTATCCTTGCAGAAACAACTTTCTATCATCCCGACGTACATCCGATGATAGTCTCCCTGCGGGTAGGCCTCTTGAAGCGTATCCTTATCGAAAAAGAGCGTTGGATCGATATCGGCCGCGTAGAGCTTGCGGCAACAGACGATCATTTCAGCCTCCTCGAAGGCCACGGAACCTGATACCATTTCCATCGGTGTGATTCCCGCTTCACGGGCCTTATCGGTATCTCTGCCGGAGGTGCTACCGCAGATTTGCAGGGCCTTCTTCATGTCATCCGGTAAAAAGGAGAGCGTGAATCGTTCGTTCTCTTCCATGAAGCTGAAGGTATGCCTGCTCGGCCGGACAAACGCAGCCGCCGTCGGGCGTCCCCAGAGCTCTCCGAGCAAGCCCCAGCTCGCGGTCATGGTGTTCCACGCCCCCAGAGTCCCCGCAGTAATGAGCATCCATCGCTTTCCTATCCGTTCTATAGGATTGATTGAGAGGTCATAGGGATCCATAGGCTTGAAACGATTCATTCTGCCCTCCTGAGCTAGTATAGGGCCATGACGGTGACACAACAAGTCCGATTCATTCTTCTGCTGCGATCCCCAGTCTGGAGGAACGGTTGACCTGCTTTCCGAGCCTGGACAGGCCGGGAGGCATTTTAGTATACTACAGACGTTCATGGCGCCGTACCCAAGCGGTAAGGGAGAGGTCTGCAAAACCTTTATGCAGCAGTTCGATTCTGCTCGGCGCCTTCTATTTGAAAGCCACCCTATCGGGTGGCTTTTTTATTTTAGGCGCGGAGCAGGTACGGAAAGGTAGTTTTATTAATTGGTCGCTTTCGCGACCGACCGAGTCTGCTCGGCGCCTGGTTTAATGAAGCCACCCAATCGGGTGGTTTTTTTATTTTGGGCGCCGAGCAGGTACGGAGAGGTAGATTATTTACTTGGTCACTCGCGCGACCTGCCGAGTCTGCTCGGCGCAAATAAAAAAGCCGCCCCTTGCGGGGCGGCTTGAAGCTAATGGGTTAGATCAGCTTACCAGGAAACGCGGACGTTGAAGGGGATGGACCAGTCAATGTCCTCATCCTCATCAGGAGAAAGCCTGACGCGGAGAGCGACCATGATGGCAGCCTTCCCGAGAGTCATGTCGGCGCCGAGATCGATCGCGGGAGCGAACATCTGGTAGCCAGGGACATCATCAGCGAAGAAGATCATCGCAGTGCCGCGGTCCTTATCACCGTTCTGGCGGATGCGGACGAACGGGGACACGGCGCCGAGGCTGTAAGCAGCCTTAACGTCGAAGGTCATGTACCCAGAGTAGATATCGGTCTCAGCTTCGAGGAGGCGCAGGGTGAAGGGGAGCTCGGCCTTGATGGAGAAAGCACCAGCGGTGTAGGCGACGTAGTTGTCGATCGTCACGCCAGTAAGCGTGTTGTCGGGGGGGCTTTCGGGATCAGTCTCGAGCATGAAAACGCCCTGGAGGAAGGCATAGAGGCCGGGGACCATGGTGAGGTCCATACCGACGCGGATGTTCTGCCATTCGCTCGTCACATCATCACCGGCAGTGCGGCCGCCATTGTAGCGGTAGGAAGCGCCGACCGTACCGATGTTCCCGATCTTGTACTTGGCGACGAGGCCGAACGCGGTGTCCGGGCCAACGCCGAGCTGATTGCCCTCTTCGGCTTCAGTATCGACCATGAAAGCATTGTTGTAGCCAGGCGCAATGCCCGCGGCGACGTAGAGGCCCTCGATGGGGGTGAGCTCGAGAAGGAGACCGCCCTCGACATCGAGCGCGGCGCCGGAGGACCACCTGGGGTTCCAGGCGCCGAACTGAGCTACAGAAGCGGCGCAGGGGACCATCCACCAGTTGAGCTGCTCGGTGAAGAGGCCGGCGCTGACGTTGCCCAGAGAAATCTTGAGCATGTCGATGGGCTTGAGCCAGAGGTTCACCTTGCGGAGCTGAACGATACCACCGTCGTTACCAGTGAGATTATGGGTGTTGTGAGCAGCAGGATCGAGATCCTCAGAACCGTCGGGAGCCCTCTGGCCATTACCGTCCACATCGATCCACACCATGCCGTCGGCGGCAGTGATGGTGTTGTTGAGCGGAGCCCAAAGCCTGAAGCTGGCGCCGAACTGGGCATCGCTGACGCTGATCTGGATGAGATCGGCATCCTTCTGGTTCTGGTTGCGGAGCACGAAACCGTTGGTGCCCCAGAGGTCGCCGTCCATCACCACGCTGGCGCTGACGTCGGCCGCGAAGGCGGAAACGCTGATCAGCATGATAGCGAGAGCTACCACCGCTGACTTCACAAACGCTCTTTTCATTGAATACTCCTCCTTAAAGAATTCAGCAAGGACGGGGACAAACTGTCCACCAAGACCCTTATCTGTATCTTCGGCGGAAAGTATACCAGCGCCAAAATAGGCTGTCAAGCAAAAGAAATTCTTTACGGAGACCTTTGATACACAAAAAAAACACGTATGTAAGGTGAAATAAGTCTAAATAAAACATAAAAATAACCGAATCTTCCTACTTTTTTCATGCTGAGGAATGCTCACGCAGGACGAAGAAGCATAGGACCTGGTAAAGCCATAATCATGGAAATTTGTCGCATTCCTTATGTCCATTATTCCCGTTGGTTAAGGATTAATTCCTTTTTCCCCGAAAAAAGACAATAAACCATGATTGGGGTTTTACTGTACCCAAAACAAGATGAAAAAATGGAGCGATTTAATTCGTTTTATTACATTAAATTAATAATTTTTAATAAAACTCAGGCCGCCTATCCGTAAAAAGGTCATTATATGGATTCAATCGCTTGGATTCGGCCTGACCAGGAATATACTGCAAAGAACCTGTTTCCTCCGCTTCCCGAGGCAGCCTGACCAGGTACTCACCGAATGGCGTCACTGCAACGCTTTCTCCGGAATAGGATAAGCGTTCCCCCGCCCGTTCCTCGGCCCCCGATCGATTCGCCGTCAGCACGTAGACCCGGTTCTCGATGGCGCGAGTAAAATCCGCTTGTTGGCAATAGGGGAGGACGAGGTTAGCCGGATGGGCAATGACGCTCGCGCCCCTGAGGGCAAGCGTCCTAAAAGACTCGGGGAAGAACCAGTCGAAGCAGATTGCCATGCCGATGCCGACCCCGCGCCAGGGAAAGACCCGGAACCCGGTGTCTCCGGGGTCAAAAATGGTTTTTTCCTTATAGAAGAGATGCGTCTTCCTATATAAGCCCAACGGGCCGTCCGGCCCCAAGAGGAGGGCGGAATTATAGAAGCCATCGTGGCACGGGTCGCCTCCCTCTTGCAGGGGCTCGCCTCGCTCGGGGAATCCTATGACGATGGCCGCATCGAGTCGCTTCGCGGCGGCCGCGATGATATCCAGGGACGGCCCGCCCTCCGCCGATTCGGCAAGGGAAAAGGCTTCCTCCCTCGACTTGAATTGGTATCCCGTACAGCAGAGCTCAGGGAGAACGTAGAGGGCGGGAGGATCGTCGGGATGGCGACGCGCCTCCGCCTCCATCAGGGTGACGAGGCGACGCGCGTTCCGCTCCCGCTCGCCAAAAACGGGATCATTCTGGACGATGGCCAGCCGCATGCGAGGGTCATACGCGAAAAGCCGGCCTTGCGCAAGGCCGCTCCCGCGGGCTAGGATCGCCGACGATGATCCACCGATGCTCCCTCGCCGTGCGCGGCTACGAGATCGACGGCTACGGGCACGTCAACAACGCGGTCTACCTCAATTACCTCGAATACGCCCGCGGCGAGTACCTCAAGGACATCGGATTCGACTACCCCGGCTGCGTAAAAGCCGGATACGGAATCTGGATCGCGCGTATCGAGATCGATTACCGGACCCCGGCGCTCGAGGGCGATATCCTCTCGATAGACACGGTTCCGGTCGAGCGCCGGAGCGCGAGCGGAATCCTGGAGCAGCGCATATCGAAAGGCGAGGTCCTCTGCGCGGCCGCCCGCGTGAAATGGGCCTTCGTCGATACGGCATCGGGGCGTCCGGCCCGCATCCCGGATGAATACGACGTTCCGGGCCTGAGCCCGGACGCGAGAGAGGAGCATCCATGACGCCCACCCTGATCCTTCCCAGCGGCTACCGCCCCATCCTGGACCTTCGCGAGACCGAGAAGGCGATCAAGCTCATCAAGGACTTCTTCGAGGCGAACCTCTCGGCCGAGCTCCGCTTGAGCAGGGTGACCGCTCCCCTCTTCGTGCTCAAAGGAACGGGCGTCAACGACGACCTCAACGGGATCGAGAAGCCGGTCGGCTTCCCCGTCCCCGCGCTCGGCGGCGACGACGTCGAGGTGGTGCAGTCGCTTGCCAAATGGAAGCGGATGGCTCTCGCGGATTACGGATTCAAACCCGGTTACGGCCTCTATACGGACATGAACGCCATCCGTCCGAGCGAGGACCTGGACAACCTGCACTCGCTCTACGTCGATCAATGGGACTGGGAGCTCGTCATGGGCGAAGGTCAGCGCACGGCCTCCTTCCTCAGGCAGATCGTCGCGCGCATCTACGCGGCCATGAAGCGCACGGAATTCCTCGTCTTCGACCACTACCCGGAGATCAAACCCGTCCTCCCGGATTCGATAACCTTCCTGCATTCCGCGGAACTCCAGGCGCGCTGGCCCGGGAAGACCCCGCGCGAGCGCGAGGACGCGGCGGCGAAGGAGCACGGCGCGATCTTCGTGCAGGGCATCGGCGGCGCCCTCCCCGACGGGAAGATCCACGATGGCCGCGCCCCGGACTACGACGACTGGAGCACGAAAGACGAGGACGGCAGGATCGGCCTCAACGGCGACATCGTCGTCTGGAACGAAACGCTGGGCCGCTCCTTCGAGCTCTCCTCGATGGGCATCCGCGTGGACCCCGCCGCCCTCGAGCGGCAGCTCGCGGTCCGGGGTATGGAAGCGCGGGCCGGGCTCTATTGGCACAAGCGCCTGCTCTCCGGGGAATTTCCCCAAACGATCGGCGGCGGGATCGGCCAATCCCGGCTCTGCATGTTCATGCTGCGGAAAGCGCACATCGGGGAAATACAGGCGTCCCTCTGGCCGGCGGATCAAGCCGAGGCCTGCAAGAAAGCCGGAATCACCCTGCTCTGAGCCAGAGAAAGCGCGCGGCGCCCTAGCTAGCCGGGGCGCCGGGCGGACCCGATCAGAGCGCTCCGCGCCCCTTGAGGTCCAGGTAGCGTTCCGCGAGGGCGCCGGTCAATTCTCCGGGCAGGAGATCGAGAACCATGATCCCGGAGGCGCGTAGGTAGGAGAGCGCCTTCTCCCGGTCCGCGATGATCTGCCTCGCCGCGACCCTCGTGAATTCCCTCATCCCTTCCTCGCCCCGGATCGGGACTTCCTCCGCGCGCTCCTGGACCACCTTGTCCCGGAGGAACACGACCAGAGGAAGGTGTCTTCTCCGTATGAGTCCCAATGCCCTCTTGAAGAGGACGGCGTAGGACGCGTCCGACACGTCCGTGATGAGGACGACGAGGGACCGCTTTCGCTGGCCGCGGACGAGGCGTTCCAGCGCCGCCTCGTAGTTGGATTCCGATTCCTTCGCCTCGAGGCCCGAGAGGAAGGCCGCGACGCGGCTGATCGACTTCCTCCCGGCCACGGAGGGAAGCTCCGAGACGGGACCGTCTGCGAAGGCGAAGGCCGATAAGGAATCGCCCGCCTCGAAGGCCGCCTGGGCGAGCGTCATCAGAGCGGACGCTGCGTAGTCTAGGGAGCTCACTCCATCCTGCTCGGCGAGCATCGAGCGCCCGCAATCGAGCGCGACGACGACGTGCCTGGAGGTCTCGCTCCTCAGGACCTTGGATACGGGCCGGCCGAGCCTGACGCTCGCCTTCCAGTCGATGCGGCGCGAATCGTCGTCCTGCCGGTACTCGCGGAGGTAATCGAGCTCGGCCTCGCCCGCGCGGTGCGCGCAGATCCTGTTGCCGGCCGCCTGGAGAGCGAGCCCGCGCGCGAGCCGCGCCCGCCGCCTCAGTCCGTCGAGCCGCGGCAGGACCGCGCATTCCATGGAGACGGACGCCTCCGACTGCATCCAGAAGAAGCCGAGCGGGGACCTGACGCGAAGGCGGATCACCGTCCACGAGATGCGGCAGCGCCGCATCGGACGGAAGGAGAAAGCGAGCGCGGTGCTCGCGCGCGGACCGAGCGTTATCCGCGATTCATCGACCCTATCCCTGAAATCGTCCGACAGGTCCAGGCGAGCGCGTACCGAGATCGGATTCTTCCCTGGATTATCGATCCGACCCTCCAAGCGGACGGGCGTTCCCACGGAAGCGGATACCTGCGCGGGCATCGAGACCGCGGGCTGTTTCCTCGCGAAGCCGATGACGGCGTCGACCGCGAGCACGACGAGTATGGCCGCGTCCGCGAGGGCCGCGACGGGCTTGAGAGCGGGAAAGGCGATCGCCGCTCCGAAGGCGGCGGCGGGGAGGAGTAGAAGCGCGGCAGCTCCCCAGCGCGGGGCCGGCAGGGGCGTTTTCCTCAACGCGGCGTTTCCACGGATTCGAGGATCTCGTCCAGTACGCCGTCGGAGTCGCGGCCTTCCATGACGGCCTCCGGCTTCATGATGATCCTGTGCCGGAACACGGGATGGACGAGCGAACGCACGTCGTCGGGAATGACGAAATCGCGCTCGGCGAGCGCGGCGGCGAGGCGCGCAGCCTTAAAGAGCGAGACGCATCCGCGCGGAGAGGCTCCGATCTCCGCATCTCGGTGCTCGCGAGTCGCGCGGGCGAGGCGGACGATGTAGTCGAGGACCTCGTCCTCGGCGCGCACGCCCCTGAGCGCGGCCTGGGCGGCGAGGACGTCGCGGACATCGGCGACCTTCTTGATCCCCGACTCGTCGAGTCGCTGGGCGTCGAATCC